>JANMZO010000463.1:0-16510 GCA_031383405.1 Acidimicrobiia bacterium
GCCGGTGACAACACCCCGGCGCGGGCCGCGGCGAGCTCGATCGCGAGCGGGAGGCCATCGAGCCGACGGCAGATCTCGACGATCACCTCGTCGTCGGCCGGATCGACCGACTCTCCAGACTCCGCCACACGTTCGAGGAACAACAGCGCGGCGGCCGGGCGACCGTCGTTGGCCTCGACCCCCATCGACGGCACCCGCAGCGCCTTCTCCCCGTCTACATCGAGCGCCTCACGGCTCGTCGCCACGATCCGGATGTTCGGGCAGGCGTTCAGCAGCGCATCGATCTGTTCCGCGATCTCATCGAGAACGTGTTCGCAGTTGTCGACCACGAGCAGCATCTGCTTGGAACCGATTCGGCTACGGACCTGCTGGTCGATCGGCCGGCCAGGCTCCGGGGCGAAGTCGATCGCGTTGGCGAACGCTTCGGCCACCTCGTCGTCGCTGCCGATCCGGGCGAGGTCGACGAACACCGTTCCGTCCTTGAATCCGAACGCCTCACGCGCCGCCACCTCGATCGCGAGACGGGTCTTGCCGCAGCCACCCGCTCCCGTCAACGTCACCAGACGGCTCGAACCGAGCAGCCCTCTCGCCCGCGCGATCTCGTCGTCACGACCCACGAAGCTTGAACGCTGCGACGGGAGCGAACTCTTCGCCGAACCGAGTGTCCGCAACGGCGGGAAGGTTGTTGCCAGACCATCAGCTGCGGCCTGGAACAGATGCTCGGCGCCGTCGATGTCGCGCAAGAAATGCTCTCCAAGGTCGACGAGCGCCACGCCACTCCCGTCGAGAACCCGGGCGGTGGTGCCGGTCACGAGAACCTGTCCGCCGTGTGCGGCCGACATCACCCGCGCTCCACGATTGAGCGTCGGACCGAAGTAGTCACCGTCGCGTTCCACCGCTTCGCCGGTATGGATTCCCATGCGGACCCGCAGCGAGATGCCACCCGGCCACTGTTCCGCCTGCAAGGTCCGCTGCGCCGATATCGCGGCCTCCACCGCCCCACCCACCCTGGCAAACGCGGCCGCGAAGGCATCGCCCGCGGTCGAGAAGACGTACCCGCCGACGTCGTTGATCGCCGCACGCAGAATCGCGTCGTGACGCGCGAGTGCTTCCGTCATCGCCTCGGGATGGGTCTGCCACAAACGGGTGCTGCCCTCCACGTCGGTGAACAGAAACGACGCAGTGCCGGAAGGACGATCCACCATCGCCCCCATAGTCGCACAGCGGACCGACCAAGCTCGTCGAAGGACACACACGTACCTGAACCCAACGCGACCTGAACCTTCGCCCGACTCAAGACAAACCGGGGCCGAACCGGGTCGATCAGTCAAGTTGGGGACCCGGCTCGGTTGGATGGCGACCCGGCTCGGTTGGATGGCGACCCGGCTCGGTTGGATGGCGACCCGGGAGCCCAAACCGCTGAAAAGACCCAACCCACGGCCGGAGGTCCCCGACCCGCAAATTTCAAGGCCGCAGCCCCCCAAAAAACGCCGGGTTGGGGACCTGGCCTGGCGAGTTGGGGACCCGGCCCGGCGAGTTGGGGACCCCGGTCAGCCCGGTCAGCCCGGTCAGCCGGATGCACCGAGTGACAGTTCGGCTAGCGGACCCATTCGGCGACGAGGAAGGCGCCCAGACCCGTTGGATCGGTCAGAGCCTTCGCCTCGCTCGGAATGCTTCGGGCCTTGAGGGCGGCGAGGTCACCGATAGAAGCGTTCGACCGCCAGCGATCCTCGGCGGCCGTAACGAAATGGTCAAGCCCGTGGGACCGGAGAAACTCGGCCTGAGTCCACAGCCGCGACGGCGCGGGTGACAGTTGATCGAAGGGCACGTCAATCGTGATGTCGAACGTCCCGAGCCCGACGAGCGGATCGTGCCCGCGATCGTGGCCCCGGTACGTGCGCAGCCAACGCCCATCGCGGCCCGCTAGTTCAACTGTCGGAGCCCCGTAATCGACACAGACGAGTCGGCCCCCTCTCCCGATACGCGACAGGGCTTCCCGGAGCCAGACGTGCGCAACCTTCAGAACCGGTATACGCATCCCGTCGGCTGGCCCGGGCATGAAACGATCGGCCACTTCGGCCTCCGCCGGAGCGGCCGGAACCAAGAGTTCACGGAATCCTCCGGGACCATGGTCGACCCGCACCTCCGACCAGCCGCCACCCCTGCGTTGCAACACATTGAACGGCAGGTTGTCGAGCAGTTCATTGGCCAGCACGACATGAAACTCGCACACGGGCAGACCGGGAAGCGAGGCGCACAATGGTACGCCACCGGGGGCAACCGGCCGTGACCGCCATCCTTCTCCAGGGTCCTCCACGTCTCGGTTTCCCATGCCCCCACGGCCGGTCTCGACGTCAAGGAGCATCGACCCGAACAGTTCGTGGGGATGCGCCAGTGGGAGCCGGCGACGGGTGTGCTCTATACGAAACGACGCCGAGGTTTCGACCAGAACGAGACGAAGTGCAGCCGAACAGGACGGCCGGGCGGCCAAGATGGTAACGGCGAGCGTCCCGGGGCCGGCCCCGCAGTCTGCGACCACAAAGGGGTCCGGTCTTCCGAGCTCATCCCACCAGGTGTCGAGCGCCGAGGCAACCACTGATCCGAACAGAGTCCCAACTTCCGGGCTGGTAACGAAGTCCCGACGATGTCCGGCGCCGCTCCCTTCTGTGTAGAACCCACCGGGGCCGTAGAGCGCGGACTCCACAAGATCGCAATAGTGCAGCGGCCCCTCGCGCTCGATACGCGAAGCCAAGAACGACTCGACAAGGTTCATTCGCAAATGCCCTATGCACTCATAGTAAACATTCGTGGCCGCAAACCACTAGCTACGTGGTCGTAGCATTGGTGAGTCCCGAGGCCGCAACCAACTGCACGATGAAGACCAGCGTGTCCGTCGGTTTCACCACGCCGCCGCTCTTGCCGAGGCCATCGACGGGAGGAATGATGATCTGACGGATCCCTCCGACCTTCATCCCGAGCAGCCCCTTCTCCAGGCCGGCCATCATGCGCCCGCGGCCAAGACGGGGAAGGGCGGCGGGCTGGGCGGCCGACACCCATGACGTGGCATCGAGCTCAGTACCGTTCCACAACGTTACGCGGTAGCGAACGTAGGCGCGGATTCCCGCCTTGGCCTCCATGCCATTTCCGACCACCAGGTCACGGGTAACCGTTTTCGTCGGAGGAGCACCGGCTGGCAGCACGGGCACGGGGATCTTCGGGGGAGGCGACGGCAGTTTGGCCAACTCTTCGGCCGAGAGAGGCGGCGGCGGCAGGTCGGCCGGGTCGTTGAGTTCCTTGTGAGACGGCGGCAGGCCGACGACCGCGTCGGCCGGAGCGTAGACGAACGCGAACGTCATCTGGTCATACATGCGGAGCTTCGACGGATCTCCCCTGACGACCTTCGGTGGGCCGGTCTGGCCCGCCTCCCAAACGAGCGTGCGCACCGTCGTCGGTTTTGAACCGCACTTGGCTCCCGCCCTGTAGGTGGCTGAACCCACTTTGATCAAATCGGCGTTTACTTTTAGCGGTTCGACCTCGAAGAAACGGGCGAGCACTGCGTTGGATCCGGATGAAGCCGCCACGAACGGATGAATGTGGATCAGGCCGTCGCCGTGGGTGTGGACACCGGTCGGATCGTTTCCGCTCGACTCGATCGGGGGGAGGTACCTGTCGCAGACAAACACTCCGAAAGCGACGTGCCAGTGATCTTTTCCCGCCACCGGTTTCTCCTCAGACCCGCGCGCCGGAGCGGCGGAACCACCGGCGATGACCATCGCAACGACCCACGCGATGAGGATCTTTCTTCGTCGACCGTGTGCTGGCTGCGATCTGCTCTCACGGGCCAAAGGTCGTCGGCTGGATTCGATCCGCATCCCCACAACCCTATGCGCGGTGGGTGAGAAGAACGTGAGCCGACATCACCCACAGACCTTCTTGAGAGGCGGGTTGGGAACCGTGCCGAGGGGCGGGAGCGACAACCAGGGAATTGTCACCTGAACGATCGGTCCGATCAGAAGCAGAAACGCAAGCGTGCCGAAGCCGACCTTCCCTCCGAGAAGAAGCCCGATCACGAGCGTGACCGCCTCGACCAGTGTCCGGGCCGACCGGACCGACAGTTTGAACCGGGCCAGTCCCATCATGATGCCGTCGCGGGGTCCGGTACCAAGACCGGCCCCGATGTACAGACCGGACCCCAACCCGATGACGAACACGCCGCCGAGCGCATAACCGAACTGCACGATGAGTTGATCGCTTACGCCGAGGCGGGGTTTCACGAGATCGACCACGACACCGATGAGAACCGCATTGAGGACGGTGCCGAGTCCGATCTTCTCCTTGAGCGGGATCCACAACGGGAGTAGCAACAGACCAACGAGGTTGATCACAACCCCAACCGGAAGTCCGGTGACTTTTCCGACACCTGCATGGAACACGTCCCACGGGGCCGTGCCGAGGTTGCCGGCGAAGAACAGGGAAGTACCGATCCCGAAACAGACCAGCCCGACGACACACCTCGGCACTCGTCGTGCGAGCTCACCCGACGGCACCGGTGCGTTGCGCCACTGAAGCATTGCCAGGGCGGCAAGCAGACCGCGAACCGTCCACTGGGTGTAGCGGGACGCGTCGGAGGAGAGAACGGCAAGCATTGTGTTTCCGGGTGCTGCGGCTTAGGAGAGCGTCGACGGGTCGATTGGGGTTCACAATGCGACGGGTCGGCGAACGTGCAACGTTCGCCGCCCCATCGAAAGCAGACCGGGGAGTCGTTGACGCCGATCAGACGACAGCGACGCCACGCCATCGATGCGTCAGTTCGAGCCGCCCGCGGCGTCTTCGACCTTTTGCTTGCCCGCGGAAATCCAGGGCATCATCGAGCGGAGTTCCGCACCGACCTTCTCGATTTGATGGGCTTTGCCCTTGGCCCGGAGTGCGTTGAAGCGGGGTTCACCGGCCTTGAAATCAGCGATGAACTCTTTGGTGAACTCACCCGAGGTGATCTCGCCGAGGATTTTCTTCATCTCGGCCTTTGTGGCATCGGTGATGATGCGCGGGCCACGGGTCAAATCGCCGTACTCCGCGGTGGTGGAAATCGAATAGCGCATACCGGCGATGCCCTGCTCGTACATGAGGTCGACGATGAGCTTCACTTCGTGGAGGCATTCGAAATACGCCATCTCGGGCTGGTAGCCGGCTTCGACGAGTGTCTCGAATCCGGCCTGCACCAGCGAGGTGAGTCCGCCACACAACACCACCTGCTCGCCGAAGAGGTCGGTTTCGGTCTCTTCCGGGAAGGTGGTCTCGATGACGCCGGCCCGGGTTCCGCCGATGGCGTAGGAGTAGCTGAGCGCAAGCGCACGTGCGCTTCCGGTGGCGTCCTGATGAACGGCGATGAGGCAGGGAACGCCTCCGCCTTCGGTGTAGGTCCGACGAACAAGGTGACCCGGCCCCTTCGGAGCGGCCATGACGACATCGAGGTCATCGGCCGGCTTGACCAGTTCGAAGCGGATGTTGAGGCCGTGAGCGAAAAACACCGCGTCTCCGGGTGAGAGGTTCGGCGCGATCTCATCGTTGTAGCAGTCCGCGATAAGGGTGTCAGGCAGCAGAATCATGACGCAGTCGGCCCATTTCGAAACCTCGGCGACGGTGCTGACCGTGAGACCGGCCGCTTCGGCCTTCGCGACAGACGACGATCCGGCTCGAAGACCTACACGGACATCGACGCCCGAATCCTTGAGGTTCAGCGCATGGGCGTGGCCCTGCGAGCCGTAGCCGACAACAGCAACTTTCTTCCCGAGAATGATGGACGGATCGGCATCTTTTTCGTAGTACACGGTTGCCATGTGAGGTCTCCTGGAGTTGGCGGGGTGGTGGGGCGGGCGGTGACGAACTGATGAAACAGGAGCCTTATTCAACGGCATCGTGGCTTGTGCGTAAAGCGCAAATATCGCAACGTATCAATGCGTATTCTGCATGAATGGCTTCGATCGACGATATCCGCCTCACCTTGGCCGCCCTGGAGCGGCCCACCTTCACGATCGTGGCCCGGGAGCAACACGTGAGCCAATCCACGGTGTCTCGGGCGGTCCAGCGGGTAGAAGCCGAATTGGGAAGCAGGCTCTTTGAACGCGACGGACGAAACACCCGGCCCCGGCCGGAAGCGAGCCCTACGACCGACCGTCTCCGGTCGATCGTTTCACTGTGGGATGAAGTGGCGGGAGAGTCCCACTCGAAGAATCCCACGCTGTCAATCTTCTGCACGGTAACCGCCTCGCAGAGCATCGTTCCCGAGTTGCTGTCGAAGTTCCGTCGGGCCCATCCCAACACCAAGCTCGAACTGCGAACCGGTCCGGCCAGCGCCGCGCTCGATGCAGCCAAATCTGGTGAGGTCGACGCCGCGATCGCACCGCTGCCTGACCGGCTCCCCAAATCGATGGAGTCGGTCCTGATCACATCGACACCGCTGGTCGCGATTGCGGCCCTCGACTTCCCGCGGGCGAGGGACTGGTCAGGTGTGCACCTCGTCGCACCGCGCCAGGGAGTGACCCGGGCCCTGGTTGACCGTTGGCGGCAGACTCTCGGGACCGACCACACGCTTCAGGAGACCGAAAGCCACGAGGAGGTCGTTGCGCTGACCGCACTCGGCTCCGGAATCGGTATCGTCCCGCGGCTGGTCGTGGAGGCCTCGGCCCTGCGATCTCAACTTCGGGAGATCAAGCCGCCAACACCTCTGCCAACCATGCGTATCGGACTGTGCGCGCGTTCCGCAGCCCTGCGGGAGGGCGCGCTGGCCAGCCTGTGGATCATGGTGGCCCCTTGACCTCTGCGAGAGTTCCGGCCCGATGACCCTTTCGTGGCGTGCAGGTCCCTGCATAACCGAAGAACGGGTCAGCTTCCGTGCCGGACGGCCGATCGGAAATTCAATGTCTGTCGAATCGAAACCGGCCCCCCGAGAATTCTCACGACGCTTGTTTCTTCGGCGTGGCGCAACCGTTCTTGGAGCAGCCGCGATCCCTGGAGTTCTCGCGGGTTGTGACCTGCCATTCACGTCAAAGCCTGAGACCCCCGAGTTTCCGGTCGAAGGCCCGGAAGAGGCGCTCCAGCGACTGATCGAGGGCAACGCCCGCTTTGCGATCGGGAAGTCCATACCGATCAACGAAAGTGCCGAACGAAGAGACGCTCTGGTGAAACGGCAACGACCCTTCGCGGCCGTGTTCAGCTGCGTCGACTCCCGAGTGCCGCCCGAGCTCGTTTTCGACCGGGGGCTCGGCGACCTCTTCGTCGTACGGACCGCAGGTGAGGTTGTCGATTCCGCGGTGTTGGGCAGCCTTGAATACGGCGCGTATGAACTTGAGATTCCGCTTCTCGTCGTCATGGGTCACACGAAGTGCGGAGCAATGAAGGCCACCATCGAGACGATTGAAAGTGGATCCAAGGCCGAAGGGAGCATGGGGTTCCTCGTCGAGGCCCTTGCGCCGGCCGTCAGAGGAGGCATGTCGGAGATGCTGGCCCTGACGTCGAAGACAGCCGATGCGAAAGGCTCAGGCGGGGCCGGAGCAGGAGGCGACTCGGCCGTGGCCGACACCAGCGCAGAGGCCACAGTGACTGCAGCGACCACGGCGGAGGGCGATCCCACAGCTCAATCCGCCGGGGACCCCGCAGCCGTCAGCGAGACAGTCGCAGCGAGCGGAGCCGACACCACTGCGCCAACCGAAGCCGACACGACCGGAGCGGGCGACACCACCGCCGACACCACTGCAGATACCACGGAAGCGGACGATGCATCCGGCGAAGCGGTGGATTCCAAGTCCTCGGAACTCGACCGGGCCATCCGGCGAAATGTCACGCTCGTGATTGAACGAATCACGAAGTCCGCCGTTGTGGCAGAGCGGATCAAGAAGGACCGGCTGTTGATCGTCGGCGCGATCTACGACATCGAGACCGGTCTGGTCGAGTTCACCGACAACGTTCCGGATCAGTTCAAAGCGAACGATCCGGGGTCGTCGGACACCACCGTTGCCCTGTAGGCACGCCCAGATTCGAGTCCGGCGGGAATCACCTCATCGGCGTTCGGCCGCGAGTCCACTCCGTCGGACGCGGCCGGTCACCGCTTGGAACCACCAGCGACCCGACATAGTCGGCGTTCGAGTACACACGGTCGATTTCCGCTTTCATACTGCGCAGATCGTCATCGGATACGATGCCGTTGCTGGTTGCCTTGTAGAACTGCACGGTGACCCTGATCGGAAAGCGTTCGTCGCGCGCTAGCCTCCGGCCGTTCATTTCACGGAACGGGCCCTGATCGGCTCCGAAGCCGATGACCGCCTGCTCGACATCGGATCTTCCACGATCCTGCGATGAACTTTCCACGGCCACGGCTTTCTTGGCTGCACTGGCCGGCGCAGCGGGCCCATCCGATGCCGGCGGTGCGGCAGACGGCACTCCACCGAGTTGATAGCCGTACTCCTCGTGCACCAGCGGGACCTGGATGATCATCACCATGTCGCTTCCCTCGGCGAGCGCACCGTCGTCCTGTGCTGTCGCACCGCCACGATCAATTCGCTCTTTCACGGCGCTCTTGCGTTCGGCCGTGAAGACGGTTCGCTGGCCCTTGTTGTTGAAGAACAGTTGCTGTCCCCATGTCTGATAGCTCTGATCACCTGACCAGTTCTCGATGATCGTCGCACTCGTGCCCTGACGCGTCACGAGCAGGCTGAGGACAGCGGGATTGTCGGGCGAAGACTGGTAGTTGTACAGAACGGGAGTGAACTCGGCCTTGCCGGTCTTCGGCAGCGGCATGAACACATGTTGGGCACTCGTAAGCACATGGGTGTCGCGGCGGGCCAGGAAGTTTCCGGCTCCCGGAAGGCTGCCCGGGTCAGCGAGGTACGCGCGCATATTTCCAAGAAGTTCGCTCAATGGCACCGAGACAACCTTCGATGCCCGGTGCTGGTTACCGACCTTCACCCAGATCTTGTCAAGACGCACGTCGCCGGTAGTGTCGGAGAAATTCGGGTACCGAAGGACCGGGAGCAGATGGGTCCTGCCCTCGCCCCGACCAAGTGGCTCGCGCACTTGCAGGGTCAGGTCACTGATATTCGGACCAACCGACGATCCAACGTTACGGCCGGTGTCTTCCCAGGTGAGATCCACGATGTCAAGCCCGTAGCGGTTCGCGCGCTGGAGGAGGCCGTAGTCGCTCGACATTCCGGTGACCCGGGCGATGATCTCGGAGAAACTCGGCGCCGGTGGAACAGTCGGCGGCACATTCCAGGTCGGGGTCGTTCCGGGGTTCGCACCGATACCCCAGCCGCCGTTGCCGGCTGACCCCGGACCGGGCACGGACGAGGTGGCATCCGCGTGGAGTTTGGGCAGCACGGTGGTGGCCGCGGCCCCGAGCGCACCTAATCCGGCCAGCCGGAGAAACGATCGACGGTCGAGGCGGGCAATGGAGTTCGCAGAAGTTTTCATGGTCCTACGACGTGCCGTATCGCACGGCTGGTTCCCGTTACCGGGAAGTTTGTTCAGCCGCGTGCAGGCGGTCGATCACAACGTCCAGGGCATCGGTTTGCGTGTGTGCCCCGGGGGCGCCCTGGCTCTGCCTATTGTCGGGTGAAGATGGGCGACGAGGTCGTCAGCCGGGTTTCTTGACGCTTTCGACTTCAAGGACCAAACGCGAAGGTCCCGTTGTTCCGAGCCAATCAGCTCAGGACCAACGGGATCTCAAAGGACAACGACGCTGAATTTCGTCAGCCGGCAACTGCATGCAGGCTCGGGGCCTGACGGGCCAGCTTCGGAAGAGCCACGCGGCCCGACCTCTGGACTTCGACGATGCCGTACGGACGGAGCAGCTCTTCGAAGTCGTCGAGCTTCTCCGGCGGGTCGGCCAACATGATGGTCATCTTGTTGAAGCCGACATTGACGATCTTCGCATCGAAGATCGTCACAAGCTCGGCCACTTCGGCTCGCCGTGAAGCTTCGGCCGCGACCGTGACGAGCAGCAACTCGCGCTCGACGGCGTCTTGGGGCGACAACTCCTGGATATCGATCACGTTGATGAGCTTGTTGAGCTGCTTCACGATCTGATCCATCGGAGTAGAGTCGACATCAACCACGATTGTTATGCGCGAATAACGATTGTCATCGGTCGGTGCGACAGCCAACGAGAAGATGTTGTAGCCGCGACGGCTGATCAACGATGTGACCCGGGCCAGGACACCGAACTTGTTCTCTACAAGAACAGACAGCGTGTGGTGGGAGGCCCGCATCGGGGGCCGGACCTGCTCGAACGGTTCTGCGGCGACCATGATCACCACCCCCGGTTGGCGATGCGACGGGCCTTCTCAGCGGCGAGCCGCTCAGACTGCGAAGCATGGAGGACAACGTCGTCGTTGCCTATTCCGGCAGGAACCATGGGAAACACTTTCTCGTTTTCGTCGGTTCGGAAGTCGACCACGACCGGTCGATCATTGATTTCGTTGGCCTTGTCGATGGCCGGTTGCACCTCTTCGGGGGAGTCGACGCGAATGCCGACGCAGCCCATGGCCTCGGCCAGCTTCACAAAATCGGGAAGCTCAGGCGACAGGTACACCTCCGAATAACGTTCCTCGTAAAACATTTCCTGCCACTGGCGGACCATGCCGAGATACGAGTTGTTGAGGATGGCGACCTTGATGGGAATGCGCTCTATCGCAGCGGTGGTGAGTTCCTGGTTGGTCATCTGGAAGCAACCGTCGCCGTCGACGGCCCACACCATTTTGTCGGGGCAACCGACCTTTGCGCCGATCGCAGCGGGAACTGAGAAACCCATTGTGCCGAGTCCACCCGAGTTGACCCAGGTATAGGGATTGCGGAACTTCCAGTACTGCGACGCCCACATCTGGTGCTGTCCGACTCCCGACACGAGAATCGCATCGTGCGGGGCTGAATCGCGCAGCTTCTCGAGCACGAACTGCGGCTTGAGTGCATCGCCGGGCTGCGACGCCTCGTAGGTGAGCGGAAAGTTTTCCCGCCAGCCGCTGATCTGCCGCTTCCACGCCGACGAGTCGACGAACTCCTGACCGGCTGTCTTCAGTTCCTTGATCGCGTGTATCAATGCCTCAATGGTGACCCGCGCATCGCCTATAAGGGAAACGTCGGGCTTGCGAACCTTGCCGAGTTCAGCGGGGTCGATGTCGGCGTGGATGATCTTGGCCTCGGGGGCGAACCCGCTCAGCTTGCCGGTGATGCGGTCGTCGAAACGCGCTCCCAGATTGATGAGGAGATTGCTCTGCTGCATCGACGTGGTTGCGGTGTAGTTGCCGTGCATGCCCGGCATACCGAGACACAACCGGTGATCGTCGGGGAACGCTCCGCGAGCCATAAGTGTGGTTACGACATACATGTCACACATCTCGACGAGTTCCTTGAGGGCCGCCGCGGCCCTGGCTTTGAGGATGCCACCTCCGACGTATATGACGGGGCGGGTCGACGCCATGATCATTTCCGCGGCCCGACGGATCGAGACGGGGTCGGCCTTGGCCACCGGGTGGTAGCCGGCGAGATCGACCGAGTCGGGCCAGTACCACTGCATCTTGTTCTGCAGAACGTCTTTCGGAACGTCGATGAGCACCGGTCCGGGGCGGCCGGTTGTTGCGATGTGGAAAGCTTCGGCGACGATGCGCGGAAGATCCTGGGCATCCATGACGAGTTCGTTGTGTTTGGTGACGGAACGCGTGATGCCAACGGTGTCACACTCCTGGAAGGCGTCGGTGCCAATGGCACCTGTCGACACCTGGCCGGTGATGCACACCATCGGAATCGAGTCCATGTAGGCGTCGCAGAGTGGCGTGACCATGTTCGTAGCGGCGGGACCCGAGGTGACCATCGCCACGCCCGGACGACCGGTTACATGCGCGTAACCCTCAGCCATGTGTCCGGCGCCCTGCTCATGACGCACGAGGATGTGTCGGATCGGGCTCTCGAGAAGCGGGTCGTAGGCGGGAAGAATGCAGCCGCCGGGTAGGCCGAACATTACTTCGGTACCGACCATTTCGAGGCTCTTGATGAGGGCTTGGGCTCCGGTGAGCTCCATGGTGTTGCTCCTTGTTATTGGCGGGGTGTTTCAGGTACGGCAGGGTGTGGTGTCCACTGAGTAGGCGTTGCCGGGGTGCGGCCAGAGGTGCGGAAAACGTCGACGACAAACAAAAAGACCCCCGGGATTTTCCCAGAGGTCTCAAGGCGCTCGCCGTATGTGAGTCGGCAGCGCTAGCGAGGTACTACTACAAGAATGATGGCGATGTTCGTCTTCACGGCCAACGAGTCTGCCCTACTTCTTGCCGAAAGGCAAGCCAAGGATCCCGGGGGCGCTCAGCATCTCTGATCGCTTACCGTTTTTCGGCGCTCGTTGTGTCCCGTCCACGGGTTCGTGCTAGCCAGGACGCGTGCTTGATCTTCTTCGACGTAACCGTGACTTCCGCCTTTTGTGGATGGCAACGGTCGTGAGCCTCGGCGGTGACTGGTTCGCAACGGTTGCCATCATCGGAAAAGTGACGGACCTCGGGAAGGGAACGTGGCTCACGCCCGCCCTCGGTGCATCGCTGGTATTCGTCTGCCAGATGCTGCCCTCGTTTCTCGTGACACCGATCGCCGGTCCGCTGGCCGACCGGTTCAATCGGCGCACGATCATGATCACAGCTTCGCTGCTCCAGGCGTGCGCGGCGATTCTGTTCCTTCTCCCGACGCGCAACACGATCTGGCTGGCGTTCGTGGCGCAGATCCTTGTGTCGACACTGGCGGGATTCTTCTCGCCCGCATCTCAGGCCTCCGTTGCAAACCTCGTGTCGCCGGATGATCTCAAGCAGGCATCGTCGCTGCTCGGCACGACGTGGGGTGCGATGCTCGCCCTGGGAGCGTCGATCGGGGCTTGGTTCAGTTCGCAGTTCGGACGAAATCCGGCGTTCATCGCCGATGCGTGCAGCTTCATACTGGCGGCGTTCATCATCAGCCGGATCAAAGGACGCACACGGGTCGAGACCGTTGGCGCTCGACCGCGTATGCGTCCGATCGCCGACACAAAGGCGGCGTTGGGCTACGCGAGCCAGAACCGTCCACTGTTCCTTTTGCTGTTCTCCAAAGCGGGATTCGGACTGTCAAGCGGAGTAGTAGGTGTGCTTAGTTCCTTGGCCAGCTCACGGTTCGGCGGCGGAGATCGCACGGTCGGCATCCTTCTCGCCGCGCGAGGCGTGGGTGTGGTCCTCGGACCCGTTGTCGCCGGCCGGCTAGGCGTGACGAAGGACGTCGCAGGGATTCTGCGCGCCTGCGCGCTCTCGTGCTTCGTGTACGGGATCTTCTACATCGGCGTCGGTCATGCGCCGTTTCTCTGGTTGGCGTTCCTGTTCACGGCGATCGCGCATCTCGGCGGCGGAACGCAGTGGACACTGTCGACGTATGGACTGCAGGCCACCACCCCGGATGAGTACCGGGGCCGCATCGGCTCCGCCGACTTTGCGCTGGTCTCACTGTCAATGAGCGTCAGCTTCGTCGGCGGCGGGTGGCTCGACCGACAGTTCGGGGCCACCACGGCGTTCACCATTCTCGGGCTCGTGGCGATGGCATGGGGCGCGTTATATCTCCGGGCTACGACGTCGTTGCGTTCATCCGCGCCGGCGGTCTCTGACGACGCAAGTGCCGAAGGCGGGGTGGCCGCTCATTCCTCGATGTCGTGAGGGGCGGGGTGAACGGAAACAGCTTGTCGATGTGGGCCGATGATTCACCGACCCAATGCATCGAGCGAATCTTAGCCAGGGAGCGGCGGGAGCACGCAGCACGTGCGACGTCGAACACGGAACCGTGAAGCTCAATCGCGTGTCGACCCGTCAAGGCCTCATCATCGACGATGAGCGTGATTGGTTCAAGACCGTTCGCATCGAACCTCGAATTGATAGTTACGCTTACGAAATGGGCAGCGACCCAGAGGACATCGCTGTCGCGCCAGCCGGGAGTCTGCAGCGCCTGGCGCAGATCATGCTCGTGGTTCACCGCGTCGAAGAGAAGTTGCGCGAGCGGAAGGCCGACCTCGACCAAACTTCCGGTTGGAAACGCAAAGGGGGTGCTGCCATTCGCAACACCCCATTCACGAAACCCCCTACCGAACAATTGACCGGGTCCAATGCAGAACCGGGCCCGGCCAGCGAGTACGTCAGCCGCGGGCCTTCAAGGCTTCAATGAGCTTCGGAAGCACCTTGTGAACGTCGCCGACTATGCCGAGGTCGGCGATACCGAAGATCGGAGCCTCTTTGTCTTTGTTGATGGCGATAATGTTCTTTGCCCCCTTCATGCCGACCATATGTTGGGTCGCCCCCGAGATACCTGCGGCTAGGTAGACCTCCGGCTTCACCGTCTTCCCGGTTTGGCCGACCTGGTAGGCATAGGGAACCCAGCCCGCGTCGACGATCGCACGCGACGCACCCGGCGCACCGTTGAGCAGCTTCGCCAGCTCTTCGACCATCGCGTACTTGGACGCTTCGCCGAGACCACGGCCACCGGAAACGACCACGGCCGCTTCGTCAAGTTTCGGACCGATGCGCTCTTCCGCGTGACGTTGTGTGACCTTGGCACCGCTGGTCGCGCCAGCATCCGGAACCGGAACGGTTTCGACGGCAGCGGCTCCGCCACCAGCTGCTTCCGCGGCGAAGGACTTCGGGCGGATCATCGCGATGTGTGGGCCGGAACCGGTGAACGACGCCTTGACGATCTTCGCACCACCGAAGACCGCATGCTCGACGACGACGCTGTCGCCGCTGACCGAGATGCCCACACCGTTGGTCAGAACGGTCTTGTCGAGCTTTACCGAGAGGCGACCCGCGATGTCGCGGCCGTCGTAGGTCTGCGCGAGGAGGATGAGGTCGGGGGCGTTTCCGGCTGCCACGAGGCCAGCGATGGCCGAAGCGACGGGAACCCCGAGAAGTGAGCCCCCGAGATCGCCGGTGGCGTAGACCTTGGAAGCACCGAAAGCGCCGAGTTCAGCGGCTTCGGCGGCACCGTCGCCCGCGATGATGGCCTCAACCGTGGCGCCGGTAGCGCGGGCGGCCGTGAGGTTTTCCAGAGTGCTGGTTGCTACTTTGCCATCGGCCGATTCGGCGACGACGAGAATTTTCGAGATTGCCATTTTGCTATGTCTCCTTATGATCCGAGCGAACTCAGATGACCTTGAGTTGTTCGAGGAAGCTGATGATCTTGTTGTGCGACTCGCCGTCGTCTTCGATGATCTCGCCGGCCTGACGCGCATCGGCAGCGATCACTTCGTCGATCTTCTGACCGGCACCGACCCAACCGACCGAGGATGCGTCGATGCCGAGATCGGAAATCGTCAGTTCTTCGAGCGGCTTGCCCTTGGCCGCCATGATCCCTTTGAAGGATGGGTAGCGCACTTCGACGACGCCTGCGGTGACAGTAATCAAGGCGGGAAGGGAAACGGCGACGTCGTCGTAGCCGGCTTCGGTCTGACGCTCAATGGCAACGTCGGAGCCCGTGATCGTTACCTTTTTGGCAAAGGTCACGCTCGGAAAGCCGAGGAGTTCTGCGATCTGCACCGGCGTGGTGCCCGTGTAGCCGTCGGTCGATTCCGTCGCGGTGATCACGAGGTTGGGATTGGCCCGCTTGATAGCGGCGGCCAGGACCTTGGCGGTCCCAAGCGCGTCGGAACCCTTCAGCGCCGGGTCGCTCACGAGGATGGCTTTGTGGGCACCCATCGCGAGACCGGTGCGGAGACCACCTTGCTGGGAGTCCGGCGCCATTGACACCAACGTGACTTCGCCCCCGCCCGCCGCTTCCACGAGACGAAGCGCCATTTCGACTCCGTACGCGTCGGAGTCGTCGAGAATGAGCTTGCCTTCGCGGACTAGGGCGTGGGTGGACGGGTCAAGTGATCCGGGTGTTGCCGGATCCGGAATCTGTTTCACACAGACGGCGACGTTCATGCGATCTATTCTGGCGGTGATCAGGGGAGCGCACGAAATCCTGACCGCATCTTGTGAAAACAGTCACAAAGTCCCTACAACTCTGATCAGCCACGAACTCCAAGGAGACCGGTGTCCAACCCATGTCGGCTGCGTTGGCGGCCGGGCCCGCCCGGTCGGGCTTCCGCTGAAGCTGGACCGTCGTGAAAATTCTGCTCGTGGTAAATCCTTCAGCTTCAGGTGTGACCGCTCGAGGTCGGGTCATGATCCAGAATGCAATCGCGGCCGATCACGACCTCACCGTTGCGGAAACCAAACGCCGGGGCCATGCCACCCGTCTCGCCCAGGGGGCCGCTGCCACTGGCACTGACCTGGTCATTTCGCTCGGCGGCGACGGCACCGTCAACGAGGTCACCAACGGCCTGGCCCGCACCCACACGGCGCTCGGCGTGCTCCCCGGCGGATCGACGAACGTGTTCGCCCGCACGCTGGGGATGCCCAACGACCCCGTGGCCGCGGTGAAGCTGCTCGTGCAGGGCCTCGACGACGGCGACCTCCGCCCCATCGGGCTGGGCCGG
>JANMZO010000011.1:0-6813 GCA_031383405.1 Acidimicrobiia bacterium
TCCCGATGGCGTGGTGGTGCAGTTCCGCGCTCCCGATGCGTCAGGCCGGGTCGGACTCGTGGGCGTGCGCTTCTCAAGTGCCGAAACCCGAGATGTTCAGACGGCACCTCCCGTGTCCATCGGCGGAGTGAACTTTTCCAACATTGCCGGATTTCGCGGAACGAAATAGTTCCAGGCCGGCCAACCTGCGGTGAAATCATTACGATACCGTCTGCGCTGATCGGTTTGCTGCTCCGCTTATGATCGATCAATCGTCACGAGACAACGACGCGACAGGCCGGCGTGGTGACGCAATAAGGTCCATCGATGCAACGGTCGCAGGTTCGCCGGACCCGGCCACCCGTAACGATGGGATGACCGTCGACCTGGTGATGGAACATGCGACCACCGACGCGTCCGCGGAAACCACCGAACTCCGAACGATTTCCGTGCCGACGACATCGGCCGGTATCGGAAATGACGACACCCGGGAGACAGCACCGGCGATCGATCGACCCCGGATTGCCACCTCGGGGGTCGATGGCCCCGAGGCCGGGCCGTCGACACCGGTTCGGCGGTGGCGGCGATCACGCGACAAGTCCGCAAAGCTGCGCCAGACCAAAACCGGTCGGGCCCGAATGTTTCGCACCGTCCAGTTGCTCGTTGCGCTCTTCGTTCTTATCTACCTGGTTCTGCCCCAACTCGGCGCCGTTCGGGAGGTGCTTCGCCGCTTGGGCGAAGTCAACGTCGTCTTTCTGCTTTTGGGCATGGGCTTCGAGGCTGCGTCGCTGGTCTGCTACTCGCAGCTGACCCGAACCGCGTTGCATCCGACCGGCCACAAACTGTCGACACTTACCCGGATTCAACTGGCTACGAAAGCCGTTACGAACGTTGTCCCAGGTGGAAGCGCGGCTGGTTCGGCCCTCGGCTACCGACTCCTTACGCTGTCCGGCGTGGAACCCACGGGAGCAGGCTTTGCGCTCGCTTCTGCGGGTCTTGGTTCGGCCGTCGTTCTCAACCTCCTGTTGTGGTTGACCCTACTGGTGTCCATCCCCTTTTCGGGAGTGAGTCCGGTTTATGTGACCACTGCGCTGGTCGGGGTGATAGTGCTCGGACTGTTCTTCGGCGTTATCGTCGCGTTGTTTCGGGGTGCGGATCGCGCCGAGCGGATTGTACGAAGATCGGCCAGTCATTTTTCCTTTCTCGATGCCGATCGCGCAGCTGGAGTCGTGCGTCGTATCGTGACGCGATTGACCGTACTCATCAGCGATCCTCGCCTGCTGCGTCGGTTGGTCGGTTGGGCGATGTTGAACTGGCTGCTCGACGCAGCTGCGCTTTGGGTGTTCATGCGGGCTTTCGGTGTGTCCGTCCGGCCCGACGTGTTGTTGATTGTGTTCTGTGTGGCCAATATCAGCGCAGCTATTCCGCTGACGCCGGGTGGCTTGGGGGTTATCGAGTTCGCGCTCACGTCACTTCTCGTGACGTTTGGTGTTCCGGCAAGCGCGGCGAGCGTCGGTGTTCCGGCGTACCGGCTTGCCGCGTTCTGGATTCCGATTCCGGTAGGTGTTGCGGTGTATTTCACCCTTCGGGTGGGTCCGTGGCGAATCGACCGTGACCACGCCCTCACGAGTTTGCGTAGCGAGACGGAGCAGGTAGTCAACACCGGTGAATCGGTATTCGAATGGGCTGACCGTGTCACCGGATCGCCTGACCGGATCGCCTCCGCGGCCCGGGCCGCAATCCGATCAGGGGACATCGTTGTTCTTGCCGACCGGGCCGAACCGGGATCAGTGCGCAGCACCGACGTTGTCCCCCCTCCATCGGCGCCCCAGCCCCGATCTGAGTAGGGGCTTGCCCGCAGAAGTAACCGTGACCTGGGATTCCCGGCCCTACTTTGGGTGGTCTGTTTGCTGGCGCGTCGCTCAAGGGAATCGGCCGGGTTGCCGATCGACTCACCACGATCTTCTTTCACATGAGGGGCAACCGGCATGATCAACATGAACGCAACGGTCAGAGACGTGCTGGCTCAACACGCGAAACTCTCCGTCGACGTTGCCATGCTGTCGGATCTCGATGACCTGTTCGGGGCCGGCCTCACGTCGTTGTCGACGGTAACGGTGATGCTCGCCTTGGAAGACACGTTTGAGACGGAGTTTCCGGAGTTGATGTTGAGCCGCCGCACCTTCACGTCTATCGAATCGATCTGTGAGGCGCTCACCGAACTGTCGGTCATGGCGTAAGGCCAGCTCCTTCAGCCAAGCGATTCGTGATGTTCCTTCCGTTCGAACTTTCCAACAACGGCGAAGCGCTGTTCGAGATCGCGCAGAAGATCGCGACCGAGGTCGCCCGACCGAGTGCCGGCGAGGTTGACCGTGATGCGCGATTTCCGCACGAATCGGTGCAGGCGTTGAAAGACGCTCGCCTCATGGGTGCGTATGTGCCGGTCGCATTGGGTGGGGAGGGCGCCACCGCTGCTGATATTGCCGCCGTCGCATATGCACTCGGGCAGGCGTGTTCCAATACGGCCATGGTGTTCGCAATGCACCAGATCCAAGTGGCCTGTATCGTGCACCACGGTCTCGAAGTCGAAAGCCTCCGCGCCTATGCAGAACGGGTGGCATCGGAGCAACTCGTGCTGGCGTCGGCCACCACCGAACTCGGGGTCGGTGGGGATGTCCGTACCAGCTTGTGTGCCGTCGACCTCACTGAGCACGAGTTCTCGTTGTACAAGGAAACCCCCGTCATCTCCTACGCCGACCACGCGGATGCGATCCTGGTCACCGCCCGGCGCAGCGCCGAGGCCGCCAGCAGCGACCAGGTGATCGTGGTGGTTGACCGGGAAGACGCGACGTTGACCCAGACCCATCCGTGGGACACGCTCGGCATGCGGGGAACGTGCAGCAACGGTTACATTCTGGAAGCGCGGGGTTCGCGCGATCGTGTGCTTCCGGAGCCCTACGCCGACATTTCGTCGCGGACGATGCTGCCCGTTACCCACATCTGGTGGGCCTCGCTCTGGCTCGGTATGGCGACGGACGCAGTCAACTCAACTCGCAGCCATTTGCGCACGTTGGCCCGCAAGTCTGCGGGCGACACTCCTCCGATCGCATCAGATGTCGCTCTGCTGTTCTCGGAGGTTGAAATGGTTTCCGCGACAATCGCTGCGGCGCTTCGCACCTACGAATCTGTAGCGTCCGACCCGGCCGGGCTGAACAGCCCAGGTTTTGTGCTCCGCATGAACTCACTGAAGACCTCGGTGTCGAGTGCGGTGATTCGCATCATCACCCAAGCGTTGAACATCGTCGGAATTGCGGCATATCGCAATGACTCGGACAACTCGATTGCCCGGCTCCTGCGCGACGCACACAGCGCCGACCTGATGGTGCACAACGAGCGAATCCTCCAAAACAGCGGACGCCTGCTTTGCGTCTACAAAGGGCAGTAGCTGCCTCTCCAAGCCATCTGCTGATTACGTCAACCCCGAACGTCAACCCCGAAGGTCAACCCCCGAACGTCAACAATGAAAACGACAGATCCAATGACTGCTCTCCACGCACCTAACACCACGGCCGACGCGACCGAGGAGTTTGCGATCGATACGGCCCGAGCCGCGTATATGCAGGAACTGGTCGATGAGGGCTTGCTGATTCCTACCGGTGTTCTCGGCGTCCTTGGGAGGAACGCTGCGTTCGAGGCTGTCGTTGAAGGACTCGTTGCCGCCGTTGGCGACCGGTCGCTTGGGGACGGGGCTGAACTCGTGCGGTTTCCGCCGGTGGTGACGCGGGCGAACTTCGTGAAGAGCGGACACCTGAAGTCTTTTCCGCATCTCTCCGGTTCTGTACACGCGTTCGCAGGCGATGATCGGGCGCATCGTGAGTTGATCCGGAAGGTCGAGGCGGGCGAGCGCTGGACCGATGATCTGGAGCCGACCGAAGTCGTTCTGACTCCGGCGGCCTGCTACCCGATCTACCCCATGTCGGCCGGGCAGCTACCCGATGCGGGCAGGTTGTTTGATATCTCGTCATACTGTTTCCGGCATGAGCCCTCACCCGACCCGATGCGCATGCAGATGTTTCGACAGCAGGAGCATGTGCGTCTCGGAACCTCGGAACAGGTCGCGCGGTGGCGCGATGTGTGGTTCGATCGGAGCCAGCAACTTCTGACCGACCTTAAGGTGCCCTTTGTCGCTGAAGTCGCCAACGACCCGTTCTTCGGACGAGCCGGCAAGTTGATGGCGTCGAGTCAGCGTGAACAGGCACTGAAATTCGAGCTCAATGTGCCGATCATGCATCGTGACCATCCAACGGCGTGCGTTTCGCTGAATGCCCACGAAGATCACTTTGGGCACGAGTTTGGCATCACGCTGGCGGATGGCAGCTTCGCCTCGACGGGTTGCATTGGGTTCGGCCTTGAGCGGTTGACGCTCGGTCTCTTGCGGGTTCACGGCCTGCGTCCGAACATGTGGCCCGCCGATGTGCGTACCATTCTCCATCTCTGAAAATCAGTCGTTCCCCATCCTTTTCTCCAACCTCCCGCCTATGACCGTTCCCGTTTCCGCCCTCGATCACACCGCATACGTGACGCACGGCCTCCACCGTGGGGATGGTGATTGGGCGGAAACCAATTGCTATGTAGACGTATGGATCGAGGTACTTAACGCCTTGGGTTTCGAACCGTTGGCGGGACTCGGGTTCACCATGCGGATCGATCTTGAGGCCGACCAGTGGACCTTCTTCAAATTCGCCCACGATGAGCTTTTCTCTCTGTACGGGATCGAGGTCTTCGAGCTGAACCCGTGGCAGTCCGTGGTGGAGCAGTCACGCAACGAGGTACAGATGGGCCGCATCCCACTGGTGGAGGTAGATGCGTTCTACCTCCCGGATACGGCCGGGACGACCTACCGGAACACGCACGGCAAGACCACCATCGGGATCGCGCGAATCAACACCGAAGGTCACCGTCTGACGTACTTCCACAACGGTGGGTTCTTCATGGCCGAGGCGGATGATTTCGTCGGGCTGTTTCCGACCGCGGGCACCCCCGGTCATGTTCTGCCACCGTACATCGAGGTGGTCAAACCCGGCTCCGGTGAGGCTCTGACCGGTGAACGGCTCCTTGATGAGGCGGTCCGTCTGGCTCGCCGGACCGTAAAACGCATGCCTCCGGTGAATCCGTTTGTCAGGTTCGCAGAGCGGTTCCCCGATGAGTTGGCGGTCCTCCACGACACCAGGGGTGCGCACTTCCACGAGTACGCGTTTGCGAACTTCCGGCAGTTCGGTGCCGCGTTTTTTCTCGCCGGTCGGCACCTCGGATGGCTTCGCTCCACAGGTTTTATTCCTTCCGATGTCGACGCGTTCGAATCGGTGGAGCGTTCGTTTGCCACGATCTCGTCCACGGCCAAGACCCTGCAGTTCCAGGCGGCGCGCTCGGCCATCGCCGGAAAGATGATCGATGCCTCCGCTCCACTCGGACAGTTGATCAGCGCGTGGGACGAAGGGGTATCGTCACTTCATCGGGTGTTCGACTGAGGCATGGAGCCTCAGCTGATGTCGGCCGAGCGATGACGATCATCGAAACAGGAGCCCTGCGGCGATGGCCGGTTGGCACCTGGGGGTATGCCCAGACCCCCCCAGACGCAGCTATGCCGGGCGACGACGAATGGAAGCCAATCGGCCCGGGGAGGACGGCCGCGGATGCATACCGAACGTTCGCGCAACCCGGCGCCGATCCGTTTCCATCGGGCCTCGACGAAATGGATCACTGGTTCGCCGCCACCGTTGAGCTGCCTTTGGACTCGCTCGACGCGCCGGGTCGGCAGGTGCTGCTCGAACTCGACGGTGTCGCGACGATCGCGGAGTTCTTCTGGAACGGGCTGCTGATCGGTGCGAGCGAATCTATGTACGCAGAGCATTGCTTCAATGTGAGCAACAGCAGTGTTGTGGGCGAAAACCGGCTTATCGTTCGCTGCCGGTCAATGACGCACTGGCTGTCGAACCGCAAAGTCTCCCGGGCCCGTTGGAAGACCCGCCTCGTGGAGGACCAGAAGCTCCGCTCAGTGCGAACGACGCTGCTGGGTCGCGCCACAGGTTGGTGCCCGCCCACGACCGTTGTCGGACTTTGGCGCGATGTTCGGGTTGCGGTCTACGACACCGCGTATGTGGAATCCTCGCGCCTCCGCTCGAGGGTGAACGCGTCTGGGACAGGCCGTCGAGGGTGGGTGGCGTGGAGCCTCAACCTCGCCGTTGCAACGGACCTACATCCGGTGGCGGTCGAGTTGGCGATGGCCCGTCGGTTCCCTGACAAGGAGGGTCATCCGACGACGATCCCGGTCGCGATCGAGCCCGTCGGCAAGCCGTTCAACCTCCGGACGGCCGACGCCGCTCCCGCCGCGCCCGCTCCCGCCGTTGCATCCGGAACCGGTCGGCTTACACTGTCAGGGGAGTTCAACGTCCAGGAGCCCGAGCTCTGGTGGCCGCATACCCATGGCGATCCGGCGTGTTACGAGACTTGGATCCAGGTTCGGATGAGCGATGGTTCCTCCCTGAAGGCATCGCTCGGCACGTGCGGGTTTCGTTCGGTGGCGCTCGACACCGATAGCGATGGCAACGGCTTCGGCCTCGTCGTCAACAACGTTGCGGTATTCATCCGTGGCGGAGCCTGGTTCCCGCTTGACCCGGCAACGTTTTCCGTAGACGAAGCGGAACTACGTGAGCGGCTCAGCCTGGTGGCCTTCGGTGGGCACAACATGGTTCGCATAAGCGGTACGTGTGCATATGAGTCCTCGACATTCTTCGCGCTGTGCGATGAGTTGGGCCTGCTGGTGTGGCACGATCT
>JANMZO010000047.1:0-1999 GCA_031383405.1 Acidimicrobiia bacterium
CTGACCGCCTTCCCGTCGGATACGCGGAGCTCATTGCGGCCAGTGGGGTCCGCAGCACCGTGATGGTGCAGCTCCGCCACGAGGAATCGGTGTTCGGCTACATCGAGGTCGGCCGCTTCCAGGTTCGACCGTTCAACGACGACAACGCCCGCGTGCTCCAGACCTTCGCCGAACAGGCGACGATCGCGATCACCAACGCCAAGCTGTTCAACGACCTCGATGCTGCGCTGGAGCTACAGACGGCAACGTCGGAAGTACTCGCGCTCATCAGCGCGCATCCCGGTGAACTGCGCACCGTGCTCGAAGGAATCCTCGAGAAGGCCGCCGAGCTGTGCGACGCCGATGCCGGTGCCACGATGCTACGCATCGAGGGCGCCGACGGCGCGGCCGGCGCAACGCCCCGTGTCGATGGGCAGGGTGACGCCATCGGCGATGACGGGCTCAGGGTCGCGGCAACGTTCGGCGATCGCATCAGGCCCCTGATCGGTCGGGAATTCCGCATATTGGACGCAAGCCGCATGGCGCGCGATCTTCACCAACCAGTCCTGGTCAACGACATGGCCGTCGTGGACTCCCGCTTCACCGAGTTCGACATCAGGTCGTTCGTCAGCGCTTCGCTGTTCGACGGTTCCGAATGGATCGGCAACCTCAACCTCTACCGCCACGAGGTTCGACCGTTCGATCCGAAGCAGGCGGCCGTGCTGCAGGCCTTTGCCGACCAGGCGGCCATCGCTATCGCCAACGCGAAGCTGTTCAACAATCTCGATACCGCACTGGAGCGTCAGACCGCGAATGCCGACATCATGCGGGTCATCAGCTCATCGCCGGGCGATCTCGATGCCGCCCTTCCCGAGATCGGGAACGCGGCGAAACGTCTGTGCGAAGCCGATCACGTCGCCATCGTCTTTGCCGACGGACCCAACTGGCGTCTCTGGGATCACGTAAGGGGAATACGGGTTCGAGAAGACTCGTCTCCTGGTCTGTCGCCTCGTCTCGCCGAGAGCACGGTTTCCAGAGTGCTCGAGACCGGTGCTCCCGTGCAGTTCGTTGGGAACATCGAACGTCTCGCCGAGGAATACCCTGGCACCGCCGCAATTGCCCGACGCGACGGCCTCACCGAAGTCGCTCTTCTCACGGTGCCACTCCCGGGTCGGGCCGGCCCGGTCGGAACGATCATCGTCCGCCGAAACGCGGCACGACCGTTCGACGACGGCCATATCACCCTGCTTCAGGCATTCGCCGATCAGGTCGTCATCGCGCTCGACAACGCCGGCCTGTTCCACGCGTTGGAGGGACGCAACACCGAACTCGGCGAGTCGCTTGAACTGCAGACGGCGACGTCGGAGGTACTCGCACTCATCAGCGCACATCCGGGGGAACTGAAGACGGTCCTCGACGGCATCCTGGCCAGGGCCCGCGACCTCGTCGGGGCAGAACTGGGTACGGTGCTTCTGCGACGCGGAGAACTCCTGCATTGCGAGGCCGCCCTCGCTGGGGAACAGTTCGTTGGGCTCGAAGTAAGGTATGACCGACACTCTGCCCAATTCGCGGGCGGACCGTTCTACATCAACAACGAATACACGCCGTCAGCCGGGGAAATCTCAAACACCGATTGGATGGCCATAGCTGCGGAGCGTTGCATCTCGCGCTCCACGGCAGCCACCATGGTGCAAGACGGCGAGATGATCGGCATGATTGCGTTGTACCGCTCCGGTGAGCCCTTCGATGAGCGGGACGGGCAGGTCCTCAAGGCCTTCGCTGACCAGGCGGCCATCGCCATCAGCAACGCCAAGCTGTTCAACGACCTCGACGCTGCACTGGAGCAGCAGACGGCGAGTGCCGAGGTCATGCGGGTCATCAGCTCATCGCCGGGTGACCTCGAGCGGACGCTGCCCGAGATCGCGCGCACGGCGAAGCGACTGTCGAACGCCCTCGATGTGGTTGTCACGCACCGGCGGGGCGATATCGATATCGTCTGGAGCGAGAGCAATGGCTTTCG
>JANMZO010000056.1:0-5523 GCA_031383405.1 Acidimicrobiia bacterium
GAACCCCGAGCATGGCCGCCAGGTAATCGAGCAGTTCGCGGCGACGCCGGAGGAGGAGTCGGGGACTCGGGCGTTGTCCGAGGCTCTGGAGAATCTCCGCTTCGACGAACGCGGCCACCACCGCCGCATACGCTGAGGTGACGATCTGACGGGGGTCACGTCGAACGGTCGGTGGGTTCAGCGTCGCTGATTGCACAAACAACGCGGCGCGCTCGGTAAGCGGCTCCAGCGCAATCGCAAGGCGATCAACAGCCGGTCCCCCCAGTCGGCTGATCTCACGAACAAGCCCGATTAATTCAGGGTTTCTGCTCGTCAGCGAAAACATCGCGCGGATCACCCGTTCCAGCCGGGACCACGCGTCAGCGGTTTCCCGGCCCGCCAGCGCTCCGTCGACAGCATCGGAAATGGCTGAGGCCACATGCTGGATCGTCGCTTCCAAAAGCAGGTCCTTTGATCCGTAGTGGTGCAGGATCGTTTGCTTCGTGATCCCCAGGTTACGGGCGAGTGCATCAAGCGATGTCGCTTCGAACCCCTTTCCAGCGAACGAGCCAAGCGCCACCTTCAAGATCCGTTCGGACGTCGACCCGCTGACGGAGCCGGGTCCGAATCGTCGGCCCGACCGATTCGAGGCATCCGGCGACGGGGACACGTGGGTTTGCGCGTTCGCGTGATTTGCGCCTTTCGATGGGAATTGTGGTGAAGAATGCAGCGCGGCCATCTACCAAATGGTAGACAAAGAGGAACATGAATGGTTCGATGATCAACGAGCGACTCGACGGAGCCCGAATCGCGATTACCGGTGCTACGGGTTTTCTCGGAACAGCACTGGTCGAACGGCTGCTCCGAAGCGTGCCGACCTGCGAACTTGCCCTCGTCGTGCGGTCCGGCAAGCGCACCCCGGCCCGTGAACGGGTTCGTAGGGAAATCCTCCGCAACGACTGCTTCGACCGGCTCCGGGAGCAACTCGGCAAAGACTTCGACGCCGAAATGGACCGACGGGTCCATGTCATCGAAGGCGACGTTTCCCGTGACGGTCTGGGGCTGACGGATGAGGGCCGCGCGCTGCTCGCCACCTGCCACACCGTTGTCCACTCGGCCGCTGCGGTGGCCTTCGACTCTCCACTCGACAGCGCGGTCGAGACGAATCTGCTCGGTCCCACCCGAGTTGCCGAAGCTATGCGCGCATCCAACTGCGCCGGGCATCTCGTCGCCGTGTCCACGTGCTATGTGGCCGGCGCCCGACGGGGCGACGCGCCGGAGAGGGTGCTGCCAGAGACCCCGTTCGCCACCGAGGCCGACTGGCGGGCCGAAGTTGCCGCAGCACGGCGTCTGCGCAGCGACGTTGATGCTTCGTCTCGCACCGTCAAACGACTGCAGACGTTCAGAAAGCGGGCCCGTGCCGAACTTGGCGCGGCCGGCACGCCGCTTCTCGCGGCAAAGACCGAGAAGCTTCGCGACGAGTGGGTCCGCAACGAGCTCGTCGAGGCCGGACGCGCCCGTGCCGCATCGCTCGGTTGGCCCGACGCCTACGCCTACACCAAAGCGCTCGGCGAGCGGGCGTTGCTCGAAACCCGGGGAAACGTTCCGGTCACGATCCTTCGACCCTCGATCATCGAATCGGCCCACCTTGAGCCGAAACCCGGATGGATCCGCGGTTTCCGCATGGCCGAGCCGGTCATCATCTCCTACGCGCGAGGGCTGTTGAAGGAGTTCCCGGGTATTCCCGAAGGTGTGGTCGACGTGATCCCGGTCGACCACGTCGTCGCCGCGATCATCGCGGTGTGTGCTGAAGGCGTATCCCCCGACGGACCTTCGGTGTACCAGGTTGCATCGGGCTCCAGACAGCCGCTGCGTTACCGCGAGATGGTCAACAACATTCGCGAGTGGTTCACGGAACACCCCCTCTATGACCGCGAAGGGCAGCCGATCATCGTTCCTGAGTGGTCGTTCCCCGGACGAGGGCGAGTTGAGAAACAACTGCGCCGCGCTACGGGACTGCTGGAACGGGGCGAGAAGATCATCACGTCACTTCCGGTTCGGGGAAAGCAGGCCTCGATGGCCGCCAAGTTCGAGGAACGCCGGGCCGATGCACAACGAGCCCTGACCTACGTCGAGCTCTACGGTGCCTATACCGAAACGGAAGCGCTCTTCCGCGTCGACCGGCTTATCAGCCTTTATGAACGTCTCCCCCAGGTTGACAAAGACGCGTTCTGCTTCGACCCCGCGGTCATTGTGTGGCGCGACTACATCCGCGAGGTGCACCTTCCTTCCGTCGTGGTCCACGCGCGGGTTAAGACCACGGCCGGCAAGAAAGACAATGACAGCCGCAGCACGCGGGCCAAGCGGGCCATCCTCTCGCCTGATCGTCACATCGCGGCCTTCGACCTGGAGAACACGCTTATCGCCTCCAACGTCGTGGAATCGTATGCATGGTTAGCGACCCGCGATCTGGACAGGCGCGAGCGTGTGCGTTTCACGCTCGACATGTTCCGCCAGGCCCCGTCGCTGCTCCTTCTCGACAAGAAGGACCGTGGCGATTTTCTTCGTTCGTTCTACCGCCGCTACGACGAAGCTGATGCGAAACTGCTCAGCGAAGACGCCTGGGGTTACCTGACTGATCTGGTGATCACCAAGTCTTTCCCGGCCGGCATCCGGCGAGTGCGTGAGCATCGTGCCCTCGGCCACAAGACGATTCTCATCACCGGAGCGCTCGACTTTCTGGTGGAACCCCTACGTCCTCTCTTCGACGAGATCGTCGCGGCAAAGATGTCGATCCGGTCCGACGGCACGTTCACCGGCGAGCTTGACATCGGGCCACCCACCGGAGAACAACGCGCGCTTATCTTGCAGGATTACGCGTCAAGCCTCGGCCTGTCACTGGAGGAATCGGTCGCGTACGCCGACTCCGCCAGCGACCTTCCGATGCTCGAAGCCGTGGGGCATCCCGTTGCGGTCAATCCGGAAGCGAAGCTCGCTACCATCGCCCGCAAGCGCGGGTGGCATGTTGAGGAATGGGCCAAGGCTCCGGGCGGCCCTCGCCCGTTGCTGCCGATCGGTCGGCTGAACCCGACCCGCAGCCCGTTGCCCAGGCCACTTGCACCGTCTCGACAAGGTTCCGGAACCGCGTCAGCATCATGAGAGCACTCTTGTTTGAACGCAAGATCGTGAAATACGGTGCAGCGCGGGTCGCGTCGATTCGCAAAGCAGGACGCGGAGCCGTGTACGGGCCGCTCTCACTCGACGACGATGCCAAACACCTCCCGTTGCCGGGACCGGACTGGCACCGGGTTCGCCCGTTGCTTGCCGGCATCTGCGGCAGCGACCTCGCGACCGTTGACGGCCGCAGTTCACGGTACTTCGAGACGATCGTGTCGATGCCGTTCATTCCCGGCCATGAGGTCGTCGGCGAACTCGACGACGGGCGTCGCGTCGTCATCGAACCCGTGCTGGGTTGCGCGACACGCGGCATCAATCCTGCGTGTCCGCAGTGTGCTGCCGGAAACCTGGGCCGATGCGAACGGATCGCGTTCGGGTCACTCAAACCCGGTCTGCAGTCGGGATTCTGCTGCGAGACGGGCGGAGGGTGGTCAACCTCGATGGTTGCCCACCGGAGCCAGATCCACGATGTGCCCTCCGGCTTGACTGACGAAGATGCGGTGATGGTCGAACCGACCGCATGTGCGGTCCACGCCGCGATGTCGGCCGGTTCGTTCGGAGGGACCGACGGTGGAGCCGTCGTTTCCGTCATCGGGGCCGGCACACTGGGTCTTCTCACGACGGCCGCTCTGCACACGTACAATCCCTCATCCCATCTGGTGGTCGCGGCCAAGCATCCCGAGCAGCAGCGTTTCGCCAAGCAGTTCGGCGCCACGTCAGCGGTAGATCCGAGTGCACTCGTGCGGGCCATCCGGACGGTCAGCAGGAGCCTCGCGATCGGCGACGGCGGAATCGAGCGACTCACCGGAGGAGCCGACGTCGTGTTCGACTGTGTCGGCAACGATGCCTCAATTTCGCAGGCACTGCGGATAACGAAACCGGGCGGTCGGATCGTGCTGGTTGGCATGCCGGCCTCGGTCACACTCGATCTCACTCCGCTGTGGCACCGCGAGATCACCCTCGTTGGTGCCTACGCCTACGGCGAAGAACCGATGGCCGGTGGTCGGCGGACGTTTGACCTTGCGATCGACCTGGTCGGTCAGCTCAACCTCGGCTGTCTCGTATCCGCCACCTACCCCCTCGACCACTACAAAGACGCTATCGCCCACGCCGCAAACGCAGGTTCACGCGGCGCCGTAAAGATTGCATTTGATATGCGCGCAGAGAAAGCCAGAAACCGATGAGCAAGACATCACGCGGTGCGCGTCCGGGATTCGTTCTCGAAGTCGACCGCTCCACCCCACCGACGCTGTTCTGGAAGGGTGAAGGGTACGGTCTCGAGAAACTCCCGATAGGAAGCCGGGTCATCTATGCCCCCGAGCCACACGAGCCGCTCGCGGATCCGCGTGGCGCTATCCGCGAGGCGCTCCTGAATCCGTTGGGTGACTCTCAGCCCCTACCTTCTCTGCTGTTCAGCGGGATGAAGCTGACGATCGCCTTCGATGACATCTCACTTCCCCTACCTCCGATGGAGCGACCCGACATCCGGGAAATGGTCATCGAAGAAGTGCTGGAGATGGCGGCCGTCGCTGGTGTCGACGACGTAGAGATCATTGCGGCGTTGGCGCTTCACCGGCGCATGACCGAGGCCGAGTTGCGACATGCCGTCGGTGACCGGGTTTACGACTCGTTCGCCCCGTCCGGCAAGCTCTACAACCACGATGCCGAAGATCCCGACGGCCTTGCCAATCTTGGCCAGACCAAGCACGGCGAAGACGTCATCATCAACAAACGCGCCGCAGAATCCGACCTGCTCGTCTATGTCAATATCAACCTCGTTGCGATGGACGGCGGATGGAAGTCCACGGCTACCGGGCTCTCGGGGTACCAGAGTCTGAAGAGCCATCACAATGTGAAGACGATGCGCAACTCGCGTTCGTTCATGGACCGCCACAAGTCGGAGTTGCACTCCTCGAATTGGCGTATGGGCAAGGTCATTCGAGATGCGGGAGTGAAGATCTTCCAGATCGAAACCACCCTCAACAACGACGCTTTCCCCGATCCGTTCGGCTTTCTCCAAAAGCGAGAGTGGGAGTGGAACGCACGCGATCGAGCAAGCTTCATCGCCTCCTCGAAGGCACTTGACCGAACGCCGACCCGCCTCAAGCGGTCCATCTTTCAGAACATCAAAGCGCCGCACCGAATGACCAGCGTGCAGGCCGGCGAGGTCGAAGCGGTCCACGAAGTAACCACGGCGAACGTGTATAAGCAACAGCTGGTAACCGTCGAAGGCCAGACCGACATCCTCACCATGGGGTTGCCGTACATCTGTCCGTACAACGTGAATTCGATCATGAATCCGATCCTCGTCATGTGCCTCGGGCTCGGCTACTTCTTCAACCTCTACCGGAACAAACCCCTTGTCCG
>JANMZO010000057.1:0-10963 GCA_031383405.1 Acidimicrobiia bacterium
CCCATAGACAGAACTCGAACCCGTGGCGGAGGCTGGCGCGCGGGTAGGCAAGGATGGCGAACGAGCCCGGCAGCAACAGCGATCCGGTCAGCAGGCACCGGGCCAGCGTCGATTGATCGGTGACACGAACCAGCAGGGCGGCGATCACCCCTGCCGAGCTGACCAGCATCAGGGTGCCGGCAAGCCGACTCGGCGTCCGCCGGAGTGCAATGCCGCTGGCACCGCTCGACACGGCCAGGACGACCGCAGCCATAATGATCGCGAGCTCGCTCACGTCGTGGTGCCCAACCCGCCCTCCCGGGCACGCACGATCGCCTCGCCCCGACCGACAACCTGAAGCTTGGCGAAGATCGACGTGAGATGGTTGCTCACGGTCTTGGTCGACAGGTACGTCTCTGCAGCAATGTCGGCGTTGCGCTTGCCTTGGGCCAGGAGACCGAGGATCGTGCGCTCTCGGTCGGTCAGATCAGGAAACGGGTCGACGACTCCGATCGTCGCCGGAGGCGCCGCGAAGTACCCGAGCACCCGCGCTGCGACGCCGGGGCCGAAGATGGCCTCACCGGCGACGACCCCGTGCACCGCTCGGACGATGTCGTCCTGCTCGGACTCCTTGAGGAGATACCCCTGCGCCCCTGCTTTCATCGCCGTGAACACGGTGGCGTCGTCGTCGAACATCGTGAGGATCAGCACCCGGCACCCCGGCGTCCGCGCCCTGATCCTGCGGGTGGCCTCGATGCCATCGGTCCCCGGCATCCGGACATCCATGAGGATCACGTCGGGCTTGTGCTCCTCGACGACCCGCACTGCCGCGTCGCCGTCCGCTGCCTCACCGACCACCTCGAGCCCGGGGATCGAGCGCAACAAGGCGACGAGCCCGTTCCGCACGACCGGATGATCGTCTGCGACGACGATCCTGATGGGCGGCTGTGTCGACATATCCTCATCATTGCAGTAGCGACGTCGCAGCAGACCGGGAACAACCTCCCGAGTTCTTCCCGAATCCGCAGGACAACATCGGGGGCTTTGGCTCTGGGCACGGGACGTGCCGTCAGGTGATGCTGAAACTCCAACCACTACCGGAGGCAACAATGTCAACCATCACCCTACAACCGAGCCAACTCACCACCAATGCCACGGTCCGCGCAGGCCTCGCCCTGTCCGCCGTCATCGGTCTTTCGAATCTCCCCTTCCTCTTCCTCGACATCGACTGGGGTGCCAACGAACCGCCGTTCGCGCTCCTGCTGCTGAACTCCGCGATCGGGATGGTCTCGGTCGTGTGCGCCATCGTGGCGTGGAACTCCGGCAACCGCAAAGCGATCCGCATCAACGCCGCAGCCCTGATCATCAACGCACTCATGGTCCTGCCGGGCCTCTTCATCGATACGACCGCCTTCATCACCGTCATCTCCGCCGTGGTCGTCGTCGCCACCCTCGTCGCCGTCGTGGTCACGATGCGACGTGAACGCACGCCTGTCCGCGTGGTCGACTGAGTTTCGTCGGCTCCGCCACGACGAACATCTGGCTGCCCCATCACCGTGTTCCGTCATGCCCGACATCGTGCCAGACCCAACCCGGAGCTTGCCTCCTTGGACACTCAGTTACTCCGAGAGCGACGCGATGACCAAATTCGGAGGACGCGGAACGGTCGCCAGAATCGTATGGACGAATGTCGCTACTCGGAAGCGCACACGAACGATCTACTTCCGAGTCAATTTCCGACTGTGAGTGAGCGCGTCGATCTGCTGTTGAAACGACACGAAGACAAGACTCTGGAGTTCAAGCGGGACTTGTCGTCGCCGGCCCGGGTCATCGCAACTTTGGTCGCGTTCGCCAATTCAGCGGGCGGGGTCGTGGCCCTCGGGGTCGAGGACGGTACTCGGACAGTGGTCGGACTTGGTGATCCGACCGCAGTCGTCATGCAGTATCCGTCGCTGACGACCGAGGCGGTGCGCGCCGCAGCGTCTTACGGCGCAGCGCTCGCGCGCGAGGAACTGCTCCCGCTCGCAGGCGATCGTTGAAGCTCAACTCGACGAAAACATCCCGTCGACTGTCGCGGAGTTCTTGCGCGAGCTTCTCTTCGATGTCGATACGGTGCTTGAGGAATCCCTCGGCGGAAGCGACGATCCGACTGTGCTCGAAGCGGCGAGGGCGGAGGGTCGGATGCTGATCACGCTCGACCGCGGCTTTGGCGACGTGCGTGCGTATCCACCCGGAAGTCATCCAGGGATTGTTGTGCTTCGTCCGGACGACCAGCGGGTCCCGACGGTTCTTCGCAGCGTTGAGATGCTTGTCGAGCATCACGATCTCGCATCGGTCGCCGGTTGCATCTCGGTGATCCAGCGCAACGTGTTGCGAGGCGCCGGCCGTCTGATTAGTCGAGCCCCGAACAGGCGGTTGCCACGGAAGGGTTGATATGTCGGTGAGCCGGCAACCGACAGGGTTCGGACACTCGAAGCGGCACAGATCCGGGTAACAGCCGCGTGGGACAATTCTGATATGAGCGACAGAACCGACGAGATGGTCCCGATCCTCCGGGTCGAGAACGCCGAGAAGGCTGCGCAGTGGTATGCGCGCCTAGGTTTCATGCTGGAAGGCGTGCACCGCTTCGAACCTGGTTTCCCGGCCTACGCGTTCGTGCGCCGCCAAGCGACGCACATCCATCTCTCGGAACATCGCGGGGACGCGCCCCATCGGGGCGTCTTGTACTGGTACGTCGATCGAGGGACTCTAGAGACCTTCGCGACGGAGTTCGGCATCGCCATCGAACGCCAACCGTGGTGCGACGAGATTCATCTCACAGACCCGGACGGGAACCGCCTGCGCGTCGGCTGCCGAAACGATGAGGATGACCTTGGCTTCACATCGGCCATCGCTCCTGGTTGAGTCCCTCGACGAAGGCCGCCACCGGGTGTGGCCCCGGACTGGTGCAATACCTAGAGCGAGTGTCCTCGATCGCTCCCGCAAACTCGGCATCCGGATCGGATGCGCTCGCAACCCGAGCGAGGCAGCGCTCACAGGAAGCAAGGCTCGGGCTGATGCCGAGTGGTGTCGGTGAGCTTGACCAGCCCGGCCAGTAGGCGTATTGTTAGGCGCATGCCGCGAGTTCAGGTCTACCTCCCCGACGCTCTGTATGCCGAGCTGAAAAGCCGCGACCTCCCAGCGTCGGAGTTGCTGCAGGTTGCCGTTCGGGCGGAGATCGAACGGCGCGATGCGATTGACGCGACCGATGAGTACCTCGCTGACCTGGAGTCGGAGGTAGGGCCCCCGTCGGAGCGAGACCGTGCTCGGGCCCGGGCGATCGTGCGCCGCGTCCAGGATCGACATCTGAATGAGGCCGGCTGATGTTGGTGCTCGACAGCGGTGGCTTCGGCCGCCTCTCGGAGCGATCGAAGCGGGCGCTGGCGCTCATCGAGGAACTCCGCACTGCGGGCCTTTGGCCGCCGGTCGTGCCGACCATGGTGCTCGTGGAATCTCTCCAAGGTCGTGCGGGCCGTGATGCAAACGCCAACCGATTCCTCAAGACGGTCATGAAGGAGGAAGCGGTCGGCATTGGACTGGCCCGCCGGGCGGCCGAATTGCGGCGGCGGGCTCGGAGCGGGTCCGCCGTTGACGCGCTGATCGTCGCGGTGGCGGAACCCAACGGCGTCGTGCTGACCGGCGACGAGGCCGACATCACGGCACTCGCTGCCGTTTCGCACGGTGTCACCGTCGAACTGGTCTGAACTGAACTGACTGCGGTCGGGGCAGATGCGGCCACGGGAAACCGTGGCACCGCTCTATTTGGTCGCACACTCGGGCTCGGTTGAGCGTCGGGCCCACACTGAAGGGCCGGAGTAGTGCTCCAAGAGACGAGAAATCGTGCGACTGCAGTATCGTGCTGCGATGCACTCACAGCCGTCGAGCGAGCCGTCCGGCTCGATCGAAGCTTCCGCAGCAGCGTTCTCCGTCCGGGAACCTCCGCTGTTCGACAACCCGACCGACGAGCGACGACACCGGCTCGAACGCTTGGCGGCGGCATGTCGACTGTTCGGGCGTCTCGGCTTCTCCGAAGGGCTTCTCGGGCATCTCACGGTTCGAGACCCCGAGCAACACGATCGACTCTGGCTGAACCCGATCGGAGTGTCGTTCCGGCAGATGAAGGTGTCCGATCTGGTGCAGGTCAACCATCTCGGTGCGCTCACCCATGGCAACCGTGCGGTGAACCCGGTCGGTCTGCGACTCCACACGGCGGTACATGCAGCTCGGCCCGACGTGAACGCAATGTGCCACGCCCATTCGCCCCACGGCCGTGCCTGGTCCACGCTTGGTCGATTACTCGATCCGATCAGCCAGGACAGCTGCGTGTTCTTCGAACAGCAGGCGCTTATCGTGGACCCGCGCATCGCGTTGAACGAGGAACTCGCAAACGAGTTCGCTGACGCGTTCGGCGCCAAACGTGTCGCGATCCAGGAGGGCCACGGCATCTTCACCACGGGTCAGTCGATCGACGAGGCTGCCTGGTGGTTCGTGTCGATGGAGTCGTGCTGCTACACACAACTGCTCGCCGAAGCGGCGGGGACACCGAAGATGTGGCCGCCCGATGAGGCCCGGACGCTCGCGATGGGACTGGGATCCTCGACCTTCGGTTGGCAATCGTTTCAACCGTTCTGGGACGAGCTGATCGAATCCGACCCCAACATGTTGCAGTAGTTCGACCGCCGGACCGTAGCGTTCAACGATTGGGCGGTTTCCCGTCGTTCTTCCCCACCAAGACCTCACGCACTACCTCTGGATGGTGTGGCGAGTCATTCGGCGTCGAGAGGTTGCGCACCGCGCACCTTCGACTCTCGAGCGATGAGTGGCTGTTCTCGTGGGGGTATCACCATCTCTGGCACGGCGAGATGAATCGTGTGCGTCTCGACGCGATCACGGGTGACCGTCCGACTGCGATCTGGCAGCGGTCCTGCAGATTCACATTCACGTGAACGGTGACCTCGGCCTCGACGTTCTCCTCGACATCATCGACGATGCGATGGCGCGTCGTCCGCGGATCGATCGCGGCCTGACCCGCAGAGTCGGCTCTCGGTCCGCCGCTTCCTGTGCATGTCGGTTCTGGGGAGCAGCGACATGCACTCGGAGCGACGAACTCGCGCGCCTTCAAGATTGACGGGTGACTCGCGGGCGGTTCAAGGGGTCGTTGCGACGTTGTCGATCTTGGAATGCCGTGAGATCAGAGCGCCCAGAGTGCGGAGACTGGAAGTGCTATCGAATCGATACGTTCATCGGCGCGCCGCCGGCGGGTCGGTTGACGACCATGCCGACTGGTCGTGGGATGGTGCTCGTGGTGGGGGTGATGTTGAGTCGTTGGGCGATGCGGGCGATAATCAGGGTTAGTTCCATTTGGGCGAGCGCGAAGCCGATGCAGTTGCGGGCGCCGCGGCCGAACGGCACCCAGGCGATGTCGGCGAGGATCTTCTGGTCGTCGGAAGGCGACAGGAATCGATCAAGGTTGAAGCGGAGAGGCTCATTCCAGGCCCGTGGGTCTCGGCCGGCCTGACGCGCCGACCACAGGATCAGCGTTCCTTTGCTGATGCGGTACCCGCCGATGACCAGATCGCGGGCCGCTTCGCGTGGGGAGAGTTGTGCTCCGTGCCGGCGAGCGACTCGACAAGGCGGTCGATCGCCGCGTCGGTGCGTTCCACGATCATGGGGATCCACCCGTTGAGGCGGCGACGACTGAACGCGGTTTGTACTGAGGCGCGGCGCCTGGCGTGATCTACGCCGTCGGAAACGATCATAGATTCCTTGCCGACAACGAACCCCAACACGTTGAATTTGTGTCCCCAACGGAAATGTTCGGTGGGCATGGCGAACATCTCCCGCAACGCAGTGGGGTCGCCGACCACTGCCATCCGCATGGGCCCGGCACCGAAACCGCACATCGACCCGTATTCCTGGGCGAGCTCGTCGAGTAGGGGAGTCGGATCGGCGAGGAGGCGTCGAATCAACGCCGGCTGATGCCACCGGGCCGGAGTGGGGAGCGGCGAGCCGTTCATCGACGAGCATGGCCTGACTTGTTGAAGGTGGAAGGGGGAACTCGCACGGGCGCACCGGTCACCCGTTCGACGGGCGGATTCGGGCGCCCGGCCGATTGTGAGATCACCGGGTTGTGGTTCCGCGAACGCCGAGCGCGAGGGTGAGCCCGATCACCACCATGGCAATGCCACCAAGCAGGGAGAGCGCGAAGATCGTCCACCAGACCTCACTGAGTTCACCGCCATCGATGGCCGGGATCGCGACCCCGACTCCGACACTGGTCGCGCCCGCGACGAGCCAGGCGAAACCTCGGCGCGACCCCGAGGTTTTCGGCCGGATCGGCTTATCTTGACGTGACCACCAGAAGCCGGCTGCGCCCACCATGCCGGCGATTGGGATCAGCGCCAATGGGCTGACGGCCAGCGCCACGGCTGCGGCGAAGGTTGCGGCGAAGATCAAGATGACGATTCGGTTCATTGGAGACTCCCATCTCATACGTGGCGCGACACGTGCCGCGTCGACGACTTCACGAACAATCAACGGCATGAGACGCATGCCGTCTTGGCGATGCCGGTCAACCAGCAGCTGGACCATCGCGTCGCCATAGGTCCCTCGGAACTCTGACGGATAGGCGAACAAGACCGCCTTGTAGATCGCGAGGGCGACCCGATTCACGACGCACCGCCAAGGTGCAAACCGAGGTGGCGCATGCGTGCCGCGTCAATCAACGAAGCCAGCCGGTCATGCTCGGCTGCGCCGACCCGCTGACCGAGAGCGGTGAGACGGTAGTAACGACGACGCTGATCATCCAGCGCCGGGTCCGGTCGCTCGTCGGCTTCTTCGATCAGTCCCTGGTCGAGCATTCGTTTGATGGAGCCGTAGAGGGTTCCCGACCCCATCTTCACGACGCCACCGCTCACTGCCGCCACGTCGCGCATGATCGCGTACCCGTGCTTCTCACCATCGGCCAGCGCGACCACGATGTGCATCACCGAAGCCGGCAACGGCAGGAACCGATCGACATCTCGTTCACCCATGCCGTCATTATGACGAAAGGCGACCTACTATATCAACTATTGACATAAATAGTTCGGAGGGAAGCTAGGCAAGGACCGCCGAGGACCGCCGAGGACCGCCTGCTGGCTGAGGATGTGGTGTCCCGATCCCTCCCAACTGTGCCGTCGTCCCTTGACCGGCCGTTCCTCACCGTCGCCGAGGCTGCTGCCGTGCCGGCATCAGTCGTACGCGCGCTTACAGCCTTGCCGAAGAGTGCCTGACGACCGCCTCCGGGCTCCCATGCGACCGGCTCGGGAGATGCCGCATCGTCGTCCCACGCTCGGCGCTGGAACGCTGATCTCGAGAACCCGAACGACGCGGCGTGACGCTCCCGAAGCCTCGGACCGATCGACATGCCGTGGTCATCGGGCCCGAGGTTGTCGATGTGATCCGCTCCATCGGGCCGTTCGCCTTGGTAGTCCTCGTCCACCTCGACGGATCGCCGAACGCCGCATGCAGGTCGGTCACCGCATCAGCACGCACGCTTGCTTCCACGAACGAACCCCGTTCACGACGTCGAGGCACCGCAGCAGCACCTCGAATGGCCGCAACGAAACCCACTCGATCCTCCGAGCACCTGACGCTGCTCGCCTTCGATTGACGGACATGCGCGCCCTTTCACGTCGGCAGCAACCAAACAACCCCGTGGAAGTTCACGAACTTGTCAACCTCGTGCTTGACGAAATCCGAACATGATCGTAAAATACGAACCATGTTCGAAATACAGAACAATAATCGAGAGTCTCGGGTGGTGTTGCGGTGAACCCTGTTGTTCCTTCTGATCGGCGCGCCCGCAGGCATCATGCGACGAAGGCCGAGATCGTTGCGGCGGCTTGGGACCTTGTGCGCGAGAACGGCCTCGCCTCTCTCGCCATGCGAGACCTGGGCGCACGAGTCGAGATGACCGCCCAGTCCCTGTACTTGTACTTCGGGTCCAAGAACGCCATCTTCGACGCCATGTTTCGCGAAGGCTACGAGGCTTTTATCGATGCGATGAACAAGGTCGAAGCGCTCGACGCGGGAGACGAGCGGGCCAGCGATCCAGGCGCGCAGCGAAAGTTCTTGCGCGCAGTTGCCCGTAGCTTTTTCGATTTCTGCACCTCGGACCCCGTTCGTTATCAGCTGCTGTTCCAACGCACGATCCCCGGCTTCGTGCCGACCCCGGAGAGCTACGCCGTCGCGCTTCGCTCCTACGAGGCCCAGCGAGCCCGTTTGCGCTCGTTCGGATTCGACGGCGCCGATGACTTCGACCTAGTCACCGCGGTGCTCACGGGTCTGACCGATCAGCAGATCTCGAACGATCCCGGTGGCGACCGATGGAAGAAGCTCGTCGATCGCTCCGTCGACATGCTCATCGCGAATGTCGCCCTACAACCGAAACCATTGCGAGCGAGGAGGTCCCGCAGATGATCCCCAATGGCCTCACCCACGAACACGCCATGCACCTGCAGGCGGCTGAGCTCGAACGGACGATCGCGATGCTGCGATCCCTTTCCGAGGACGAATGGTCAGCTCAGACCGACTGTCCGGCGTGGGACGTACGTCGCATGTACCTCCATGTTCTCGGGGCGTGTGAAGCGGGAGCGTCGATGCGCGAGAACGTGCGCCAGTTCGTGTCTGCCCGTCGCCTGCAACGTCGTGAAGGAGGGCCGCTTGAGGCAGCTCTTTCGGCTGTCCAGATCCGGTCTCGACTCGACCTGACACCGGCGCAGATCGTAAGTCGGCTGGGCAGCATCGCGGCGCCAATGGTACGCGCACGTACGAAAGTGCCCGCTTTGGCTCGACGGGCGAAGATCAAGGTCGATGGCCCCGTCGTCGAGCGGTGGACGGCCGGGTACCTCATCGACACGATCTATCTGCGTGATCTTTGGATGCACCGGGTCGACGCTTGCCGGGCGACCGGTCAAATGATATCGCTGAGCGTGGATCATGACGCTGTCATCGTGGCCGACGTTGTCAACGAATGGGCACACCGACATGCTCAGCCCTGTCGACTCACACTTACGGGCCCGGCCGGCGGCGTCTTCGAATTCGGAAGCGACCCGAAATCGGTCGCGACGGTGCCGGACCTGGACTTCGACGCGGTCGACTTCTGCCGCACTCTTTCTGGTCGGGCAGCGGGATCGGACCTCCTCGCCACTGTCGTTCCGTTCTGAGACCCGATCCGCGTCTCGACCCCACAACCCGGAGTAAGCCATGAAAATCCCCGTCCTCGTCCCCACCCGTGCCCTGACCGGAGCGCTGTGCTGCCTTCTGACGTGCGGCGTGCCGTTCCAGCCCGCCAGCGCGTCGAGCGCGAAGAGCAGCACGACCCAGCGCACAGTCCGAGTTGAGCTTACGGTGCGAGTGACGAAGAAGGCGCCGGGCTCGATCGCCGGCACGGCGACGTTCGTCGGGTCGACCGCGTCGGGCAGCCAACTGGCAGGATCGGGAACGGTCGCCCTACGGGGCAAGGTCCTGAAGGGCGGAATCCACCTTGATGGAACGGGCTCGATCCGCTTCAACGCAACCGCGACACGAGGCGACAGAACCACGTCGCGTATCGGCACGACTCGTGCCACGCTCAGCTTCGCCGGACGCGACCTCCAACCGGGCTCGAGCTTCGTGATCGACGATGCGACGCTCACGTTCCTCGGAGGCTCCACAGAAGGAACTGGCATCTGACGCACGCGCCCATCTACGCCCAACCGGATAACCGGGACGGTGAGGAAGCCCCGAAGCGTACCGAGTCCGTTAGCAATTGCCGTTTCGGCCGGTCGGACGGCTCCGGCCCGAGTTGTACTTCCCCTGGTCACAAGCTTGTGCGGGCGACAGGACTTGAACCTGCACGTCTTTCGACACCAGGACCTAAAACCCTCATTTACCCTTTTTCTGGTCGTGGCGGGTGACGGGAAATGATGTCTGAGCTGGGTTTTCGCGAGTCGCCGTATCGGCGGGTAGTGGCGAGTTTCGGGCTGTTTTGCAAGTTCCGTTAGCAACCCGTTAGCAAATTCGGGGTCGATGGCCGGGCCTCGTTGTGCTCATCCGGGCGACCCGACCGGTCATCCTTGCCGACGGTACGATCGTTGTCGACGACATGGTTTCCGATCCTGCTCCCGCCCCGCTGCGTTCAACTCGTCGAGAGACGATCGAGGAGCTTGCCGCGGCCCAGGCTGCGAAGCCGATGGAGTCGACCGACGAGTGGGCCGCCGACATCTTCGAGTCGGACGAGGAGCTCGACGCGTTTCTCGCCTACGTGCGAGTATCGCGGGCCGCTGGCCTGTAGCGCCGCAGCCGTCGGGTCAGTGCCGGAAGGGACGCGGCTCGATGTCGTAGAAGCCCATGTCCTCGGCTTCGGTCACCATCTCCTGCAGGATCTTGCCAACGCGTTCGCGCTCGGCGCTGCGGAACGCCTCGACGCTGAGGCTGTCGATGAGGTCGGCGTCGCTTGCGCACGCCGTGATCTCGCCCGTGGTCAGCAGGCGACGAACCGACTCGACGTTCATGTTCAGCGTCGTCGCCGCCTCTTCCTGACTCAGCATCCGCCCATGTTCGCGCCTGGCGCAGTCGGGTCGCCGCAGCATTCCCCTGGTGACTCATGTCAATACGCGCGCGTAGGGGTAGTCGTTGACTCATTGGGTTTTGCGCGTTTTGGGGTGGGTTTTAGGTGGTGAGGTCGGTGTGGGCGACAAGTTCGTCGCAGTGGGGGCAGGTGCCGCCTGGGCCGAGGCGGCGGCACCAGGTGTTGCAGTCGGGGCAGCGTTGTTCGCCAAGGTAGCGGGTGTCGCATTCGGGGCATTGGTAGATGGTGGTGTTGCGGGCGGGTAGGGCTGGTCGGGTTGGTGGGGGTGTGGTTTGTCGGCGTCGCCAAGCGGCTTGACGGCAGGCGTCGGAACACCATTGGCGGCGTCCG
>JANMZO010000058.1:0-13813 GCA_031383405.1 Acidimicrobiia bacterium
ATCAAGGACTACCTTGCGCGCCGCGAGTTGAAGTACACGATCGACGAAGACGGTGATTTCCGGCTCGACTTCGTCACCGAGTCGACTCAGACCCTGTCGGTCCTGCTGATGGCCGACGGCGCGGAATCGAACATCTTCGTCATCAACGTGATCGGGACGACGATGGTTCCAAAAACACTGTGGCCGAAATTCATTGACTTCTGCAACCGGTGGAACACCGAGACCCGCTATCCCAAGTCGTACCTGCAAATTCCGTCCGACACGGATGCGTTGTTCGCTGCGGTTCACCTCGAAGGCCAGTACCCGCTCGGTTCGGGTATCAGCCAGGCTCTCCTCGACGAGTTCATCACGACAATTCTGTCGACGTCATTCGCGTACTGGGAACGCGTCGCCGACGAACAACTCTTCGAAGAACTCGACGAAACTCCCAACGACTGAGCGGGTCCACCGACGGTTAGTGGCCACCGATGCACTACGCGTACTTAGCTTACGCTCTGCGTACTTAGCTTACGCTCTGCATACTTAGCTTATGCTACGCGTACTTAGGCTATGCATACTTAGGGTTTGCGATCGTCAGGCGGGTGGTCACGGTCGAGCGGACGAGCGCTCCGACGGTCGGCGACCGGTAGTCAAGCGAGCCGTTCCGTATCGCCTCGGCCAGTTCGGCTTCGCTGGAGAGCTTCAGTGCCTTCAGACCGGCTTCGTGAGCCGCGGCCATGCCCGGGCCAAACACGAGTTCTCGCTCGATCATGGCCAACACGTTCACCGCGACGCGCGAATGGAACTGCACGCGCCCACTTGTGGCGGGCATCACATCGCGTTCCAGAAACTCACGCACGGCCTCGACCAGGCCGGGCACGGTGGGCAGGCCGGCCAATGTGCTGGGGTCGGAGCGGGTCGGCAGTGCATCGCGCTTCGGCACCCCGAGAATGTCGAGAAGGTCGTGCTCCTGCTCGGCGACCCGTCGGCCAATCGCCGCCAATTCGACCGAGCGAATCGCGCCGGTTATGTGGGCGTTGGCCTGTAAGAGACACATAACGCCCCATGCCAGCGTGCCTACGGCTTCCCACCACCGAAGGGTCTTCACGCTGATGTCAATGCCTCCGGCAGCTTTATACGCGCGCAGAAGAACTTCATAGTCGGACAGTCCGGCCACCACGCCGGCCCCACCGAAACGCCAGGCCCGGACGCACAGCCAGCCGAGGTCCTCAGCCGGATCTCCCAGGCGGGCGAGCTCCCAGTCGAGCACCGCAGCGAGACCGGAGTGATCGACGATGACGTTGCCGAGGCGGAAATCACCATGGAGGATCACGTCACCGGTAGGTTCCGGGCGGTTTTCTTCGAGCCATCGAAAGGCCATCTCGAACGCCGGGCTCGGGTACGCGAACGTATCGATCATCTCCCGGTATTTCGCAATCGTGTCGACATGTACCAATGAACCGACCGACTTTGGATCGGTTGCATGCAACCTGGCCAGAGCGGCCCCCAGATGCTCCACGAGGACCGATCGTGCGTGCGCATACGGTTCGTCACGGAGAATGCGACGCGCCAGCGTCTCCCCTTCGACCCGTTCCATGACGAGAAACCCCGTGCCGAGTAGATCAGCGTCGGCATCGCCACTCGCCAGCAGCTTGGGCACCGGCACGCCAGCCCTCGCAGCGACCCCGAAGAGCTCGGCTTCCATCGGCATGCCCCCCGTTCGGGTGGCCGTCGGAGGGTCCCGCCGCAGGATCAGGTGCCGAGCAGGGCCGTCCATCGGTCGAAGGTCGAACGACCAGGTTTCGCGACTGGCACCGCCGGAGAGACGGGCAAGGTTCTCGATACCGCCTCCGAGAAGTCGACCGAGACGTTCGGCGAGATCCTGATTCGGTGAAGTTGGCACGGAGACCGATCCAGTGGGTGCGTTGGTGCTCATCGCTGCGTAGCCTGTCAGTCCCCGCCGCCGTGTACCAACCAACCGCTACGATTTCGGTTGTGCATAGCGAACCTCCCCTGCCGAACGGGTCGCGCCCCAGGGCGCGCAAGCCGACGATCCGCACGTGGTTGGCTCTTCTCGCTGCCCTGGTGGCCGTTATTGCGTTTGTGGTTCCTGCGCTCAGCGGGTCCATCGACGCCTCCCCATCGGGCGCCGCTGGTTCAGTCGTCGCGTCCGCGTCTTCGGCCGGCCGGTCAACCACAATTGTCGGGCGTTATGCGCCGACCGGTTCGTCGAACCCGGGATCCGTTTCATCCAACCGCTCAGAGCCAAGGCTGCGGGCGATTGGGTTCCGCTCACAGCAGCGACTCGACGACCACTACCGCAAACATGGTCGCGAGTTCGGCAACATCTCCAAACGTGAATACCTGGCCGTGGCCCAGGACCTGCGAGACGCTCCGCTGTCGAAACGCGTCATCGAAACCACCCAGAAGGACGGCACAATCAGCCGTTTCGACCGCTCAACCGGTGCGTTCACGGCCTTCGACCGGGACCTCACGATCCGCACCCTGTTCAAGCCCAACGACGGCGAAAACTACTTCTGGCGGGCCGCCAGACTCGACCACTAATGCCCAACTGCCCCAAGCCCAACGATGGGGAAACCTACTTCTGGCGGGCCGCCGACCCCGATCTGCTGCGCGCTGTGGCTGAAACGGAGAGTCTCCCCAATCGGTCGATTGATTTGAGTACCGCGTCGCTCGACATGCCGAAGTCCATCAGACACGCCACCTCATCGACGCCCAACGACCGAAGTTCACTGAGCCGGGATCGGCATTCGGCCTCCGTGCCAAACAACCCGGCCGACGTCAGATACCGCTCCTGCGCGTGATCGAGCAACTCCTCCTCGTCGGCCGATGAGAGTGTTCTGGTATCAAGCAGCTCACGGGTGTGCTCCATATGCGCCCGAATGTAGGTCCGCAACGGTGCGTAGGTCATGTTGTGGACGTCAGCCGCGTCTTCTCCGACATACGTATGAACCATGAGTGTCACCGATCCCGGTCCGGCGTGTCCGGCCCCCTGGCGCGCCTGCCGATACGCGGCAATCCGTTCCGCCAGTTCCTCAGTGGTCAGTCGAAGCAGGGCGGTCAGAACGCCAAACCCGAGTTCTCCCGCTTCAACGAACGTGGCGATATCGCGGGTGGTGGAGAGCCACAGTGGAAGGTCGGGCCGCACCGGTCGGGGGAATACGTCCACCGACGTCGGAAGACCGCTTCCACCGACACCCGAATACGGATTGCCCTGCCACATCGAGCGAACCGCCGCGATCGCTTCGAACATGACCTGTTTTCGCGCGTCGAACGATCCCGGCGCAAGCACGAAGTCCCTCGGCACAAAGCCGGATCCGAAGGCGACCCCGGCTCGTCCACCCGAGAGGTTGGCGACCATCGCCCATTCCTCGGCGATACGAACTGGATGATTGAGCGGGGCGACAACGCTGCCACCCCGGAGACCGATGTTTTCGGTGATCGTCGCCACTGCCGCCGCCAGCACCGAAGCACTCGGATACAACCCTCCGAAGCGGTTGAAGTGGCGCTCGGGAAACCAGAGCGCGTGCAGTCCCGCGCGGTCGGCGGACCGTGCCGCGTCGAGAAGGAGGCGGTAGCGGTCGATCGATTCGGCCTCGACATCGCCACTGAAGAACTGCAGGCTCAGCAGTGGCAGATCTCCGGTACGGCCGTGCTCACCCGTGATCGGAGTAGTGACCGACGGAATGAATCGAGGTGTGACGGGTCCGATGACGTGGACCTTTGTCGGGACCATAGTGACCATGTTCTCGTTACCCGAAACGAATTCACCTCGATCTGCCACCGGTCCGGCACCCTTCGACGGGTCCCGCAGGAGTGTTGCCAGGTGACGGGCGGTCGGGTCCCGCAGAAACTCCCGGATTTTGATCCGGATGCCGAAGCGATCCTCGATCCGGGTCAGCGCCTCCATCGCGAGGAGGGAATTCCCGCCGGCTTCGAAGAAGTGTTGATCGTCATGCAGTTCCGTGGGGAGGGTCGACTGAAGAACGGCCAGCACCCCGGCTACATCCGGTGTCGCGTATGGTGAGCCTTCCGATGTCGTTTCCCGGTTTGCGCTCGGCATCGCCGAAGGTGTCGAAAAGCCCGTCCCATCACCGCCGACGGATCCGAGCGGTTGAACGGACCGAACGGCCCCGAGATCGCGGGTACCGGGCGAGACGCGATGGCGAGTTCCGCGACCCGCGAGGATTCCAAACGAGAGTTGGTGGCCGCTCTCCTGGATCGCGGCGAAAAGGTCAAGGGTCGCGGCAACGTGGCTGCCGCCCGGTGCACCGACGGCCTGAAGAATTTCCGGTGTGTCATCTGAGGAACGGGCCAGGATTCCCGACAGCGTGGCCGGGCCCATCTCGATGATCAGAGGGTTACGGAACCTGCCCAGTGTATCGAGCGTCGAGGCGAACCTCCGTGTTCCCCTGAGATGTCGACCCCAGTACCCGACTGTCTGCATCGACCCGTCGTCGAACAAACCGGTTTCTCCGTTGACTAGGGGCAACGTTGCGGTGTGCAACGTTTGCCGCGAGGCCAGTCGTTCCACATCGGCCACGTAGGGATCGAGCATGGAGGAGTGCGCGGCACAGTCCACGCGAAGAACGAAGTGCCCGTAACCACTTGCGCTCAGGCGACGGGCCTCCTCCGCTATCGAGTCCACGGATCCAGCGATGACCGTGAGGTTCCGTGTCACCTCGACGGCCACATCGATCGCTCTCCCCACCAGCCGCGACCGCATTTCCGCTCCTGAGGCATGAACGGCGAGCATCGCCCCCGGACCTGATTTCGCCATAAGGGCCGCCCGCTCCGCCACGAAGGTCACCGCGCCTTCAAGTGACCAGATCCCGCCGACCGTCGCGGCCGCAATCTCGCCAAGGCTGTAGCCCACCAGGGCGGTGGGTTCAAGTCCGGCATCAACCAGCAACTGCCCAAAGCTCCACGACAACGCGAAGATTGCGAGGTTCCGGGCGACCGCGTCGGAGAGGCGCAGCGCAACACCATCGCGGTCGCCTTCCGCGGGCGAAAGCAGGGGCAGAAGGTCGACCTTCGCTGAGTCGCGGGCGATCTCGAACACCTCATCGAGACGCAAGCGGATGCCGGGCAAATGTGCGATCAGGTCACGCACGTTGACTCCGGACATGTCGGCATTGCCGGGAAAGGCGAGAACGACAGGCGAAACCATCCTTTGGACCTCTTTCATATGATCGTCCAATAGTGAACAATTGATCACGATGAGCGGTCAAGAGTCGAACGACTCCTTCTCCATAACGGCGCCCACAAACGTAGCGGGTCCCGCATACACAGTGGCTCCGGCATACACCGCGGGTCCAGCTCAGACAAGGTTTTGGGCAGCTGCGACCAGCGCGTCCGCCGGCTCATACGTGCCGTCGCTGGCCATACGAATTCTCGGACCGTTGTCAGCTGACAAGCTCGGCCGGGCGTTTGTGAGCCTGGTTCATACGAACGACGTGCTGCGAACTGCGCTTATCCCGCGAAACGGTGTTCTGGGGGCTTACGTGCGGGCCACTCCGCCCACCGTGTTGAGCACCCATGATGTGGTCGGCGTCCCGGAAACTGAGGCGGACGTCGTTCGGGAATGTGCCCGACTCGTTGAACAGACCAGGCAACGGGTCGACATCGACGCAGGTCGGCCCCTTGCGGCCTCGTTGGCCGTCGTGGGGTCGGACGCTCAGGATCACATCCTGGTCATATGCGTCCACCATGCGGCCATCGACGGCGGATCGTGGCCTCCGGTGTTTGCTGAACTCAGCAAGTTCTACGGCGCCCATGCGGAACCCGACGTGGCGAAGTTTGCCACGGTGGCCTCGTTACAGAGTGCAGGGAAAGCAGGGCCGGGCTATCGGGCTTCGCTCGATCGTTGTGTCGTTCGGGTGCGCAATCTCACCCACGATGTCGACCCGACCGTACCCGGTGGGCACAGTCTTGGTCTAGCGGTCGGTCTGGCCGACACCCTCCGTAAGGCCTCAGCCAACTTCGCAACCACACCTTCGACCGTCGCGATGGCCGCCCTCGTTGCTCAGATTGCCCGGGAAACCGGCCGTTCGAGCATCGTGATCGGGGTGCCCTTCGACGACCGGCTCCGGCTCGGGGCGACCGGTGCGATCGGACCGGTCATGAACTCGTTGGCTGTCCGGGTTGATCTGCCTCCCGGCTGCTCCTTTCGGGAGTTGGTCGGCCTCACCAGCGACGCACTTCTCGATGCCATCGACGATGCACAGGTCGGGTTCGAGGACATCGTCACGACCCTTCGGGACCGTCATCAGCCCGTCGATGCGGAACCGCTTCCGTGCCTGTTCCAGCTGCGCATGCACGGAGCGGCGGAACTGACCATCCCGGACATCGAGACAACAACCGCATACGTCGCACGCACCCCAAAGTCGGCACTTGAAGTTGAGCTCCGGATGCGTGGAAACGACCTGGATATCGAAATGGTCGGCACCGGTGGAATTCTCCGGCTCGATGAGTCCGCCGCAACACGCTTCGAAGACTTCACCGTTCAGGCGCTGAACAGCCCGGAAGCTCCGGTCCACCACCGCATCGAGGTGGCCCCACCGGCCGAAACCCCCGCTTCACCGGCCACGAACCCTGTCGCGCCGGCTACAAACCCTGCTTCCGGGCAGGCTCCTGCCACCCGGAACACGCTCACCGGAGCCATCCTCGACACCGCCCGGCACGACCCGACCCAGATCGCGATATCCGACGCCACCAGGTCCCTGACCTACGGCGAACTCTCCCGGCAGGTGACGGGACTCGCGGAAGCGCTGGAGACGTTCGGCCTTGAAGCTGGAGACACCGTGGCCGTCAACATCGGCCGTTCGATCGACCACGTGATCGCAGTCGCAGCCGTGATCCAGGCAGGCGGATCGTACGTACCCATAGCACCCGACGAACCCGTGGCCCGCGCCGACGAAATGATGCGGCGGAGCGGAACGCAGATACGAATCGACGAAAGCCTCAAGATCCGGCGAACCGGATTCGAGCGCCGCACCCACCCGTTCGGATACCCGGTGTCGGGACCCGATTCGCCCGCCTACGTGATGTTCACGTCGGGTTCGACGGGAACACCAAAAGGCGTCGTCGTGCCCCATCGGGCCGTCGTTCGGCTGGCCCATCAGGCTGATGATCTGAACATCACCCGGGATGATGTCGTCGCGTTCGCGTCGAACCCGAGCTTTGATGCAGCAACGTTCGAGATCTGGGCGACTCTTGTTTCGGGTGCGTCAATCCGCGTCATCGATCATCCGACGATGACGGAGCCGGATTGCCTCGAGGCGGAAATCCGTGAATCAGGAGTCACCGTCTTGTTCCTGACGACGGCGCTGTTCAACGCGGTAGCCCGAAGCCGTCCGGCCGCGTTGGCCGGGCTGCGCGTCGTGCTCTTCGGGGGCGAGGTCGCCAATGCCGTCGCGGCGCGGGCGGTCGCTGACGCGGCACCCTCGACCCGAGTTGTCAACTGCTACGGCCCGACAGAAGGCACCGTCTTCTCCACGTCATTCGACATGGCCGACGCCGAGCGTGGGGCCACTACGGTGCCGATCGGATTTGCGCTGCAGGAAACGAATCTCGCGGTGATGACCGACGACGGCGACAGGCTCCCCGTCAACCTTGCGCAGTCGGGCACTGAAGGCGAGTTGTGGATCGGCGGCACCGGTGTCGCGCTCGGGTACGTCGACGGAGATCCCGGGAACCGCTTCCCGGTCGACGCAGAGGGTCAACGCTGGTACCGGTCGGGTGATCGGGTTCTTGTCGACCATGGCGCCCTCACGTTTCTTCGCCGGGTTGACACGCAGTTCAAGCGTCGGGGTCACCGGATCGAACCACTTGAGATCGAAGCCGTACTCGTTGCCCATCACGCAATCGCCGATGCGGTGGTGGTCGGGAACGACCGGCGTGGCAGGCCAAACGATGAGCTTGTCGTTTTCGCTGTCGCCGAACACGGTTGTGAGATTCCCGGCATGGCTGCGCTGCGCAGGTGGCTGAGCGGCCTCCTTCCGGGGCCGATGGTTCCCGACCGTCTTGTGGTCGTTCCCGACTTTCCCCGCAACAGCAACGACAAGGTCGATCGGGACGCGTTGCGCCGACTCGCAGCAGAAGTCCCGACCGCAACAGCCGGTCATGCAGAACACCGTCGTAACCCCGCCCAACCCGTCGCGCCGTCCGGGTTGACCATGTTCTCGTCCGCAAGCGTGGAGAAATCGGATGAAAACCGCTTTCTCCAAAGGGTCCGGGAAGCCTACGCACATGTCCTCGGCGGCGCCCTACCCGAACCTGACGACGCATTCTTCGATCTCGGTGGATCATCGATCGCCCTGGTCGAGCTGGCAGCCCACATCAAGGAGGTCTGCGGCGTTGCGTTGTCGATCACAACGTTCCTGAACGCGCCGACGCCCGAGACGCTTGCCGCACGAATACGGCTTGCTCTGTCCGAGGTATCGGAGGCGCGCTCAGACGCGCCGATCGCCGTGTTCATACCCTGCGCCGGCGACTCCGGTGACCTGTATGCGGATCTGACGCTCCGGGTCCGGCACCATATGCCGACCGTTGCTCTCGCTGCGCCCGACGCCGACGGAAATCTTGGGGCCGAGGTTTCGGTTCGCGGAAACGCGAACCGACATTTGGCCGAGCTCGGCGACATCGCTCCCGGCAGCGTGATCGTCGGCTATTCGTTCGGGTGCGCCGTGGCGCTCGAACTGGCGTCCTCGCTCAGGCGCCGTGGCACTGCACCAGCCCTCGTTGTGCTGATCGATGGCCGCGCGCCCGCGGCTCCCTGGTGGTACCGGGCCCGCTCCTACGCAGCCGATATCCGGCGGGCCTCACCCCGTGAAACAACGGTCAGGCTCCGCAACAGCCTTCAAGGGCGCGTCGCGGCCCGGCGAACTCCACCGGTCGTCCAAAACCGATTGCCGCTGGCGACCGCGCCGCTGAAGCCGGCGAAACACCTGAACAGCACGGCCGCGTTTCGACAGGCCGTCGATGAACGGGCCACGGAAGCCGTCGAGAAGTGGCATCCGCCAACCTATGCCGGCGATGTCTTGTACATCGGCCGGTCCGGGGACGAACGCAGCGAGCAGAACGGAGCGGGTTGGGAGCGATATGTCCGAGGTGGATTCGACCGGATCTACTTCAATGCCCGGCACTACCAACTCGTCGGTGACCCCTTCGCGGCAACCATCGCCGAAGAGATCCGCCGCAGAACCGACCCGGGCTTCATGGCAGAAACGGATTCCGCACTCCCCCTCGGCGCGCAAAAGGCAACACATGTTTGATCTCATTGTCAGCGGCGGAACTGTCGTCGACGGGTCGGGTCGCGAACCCTTCACCGCCGATGTCGCGATTCTCGACGGCGTTGTGTCCGCAATAGGAACGCAACTCGGTTCGGCCAGGAGAACCGTCGACGCACACGGTGCGCTGGTAACGCCGGGCTTCGTCGACATCCACTCCCACTACGACGGTCAGGTCGTCTGGGCCTCGACGCTGGAACCATCCTCGTGGCACGGTGTCACAACAACAGTGTTCGGAAACTGCGGAGTCGGGTTCGCCCCGGTTCGGGTACAGGACCGCGCCACCCTCATCGGCCTTATGGAAGGGGTCGAAGACATACCGGGCACCGCGCTGCACGAAGGGATCAGCTGGTCCTGGGAGTCCTTCAGCGAATACCTCGACGCAATAGACCGTTGCTATGACATGGACATCGCAGCACAGGTACCGCATGGGGCAGTTCGCCTCTACGCGATGGGTGAGCGGGGAGCGGCCGGAGAGCAGGCGAATCCGGTCGACATCGAGTGCATGGCTGCGCTCGTTGCTGACGCGATTCGGGCGGGGGCACTCGGTTTCACTACGAGTAGGACCCTCACCCATCGAACGGCGACCGGCGCAGACACCCCCACCCTCAGGGCGGCACACGATGAACTGATCGCAATCGCCCGCGCCGTGGGAGCCGTCGGTCGAGGTGTTTTGGAATTGGTCACCGACTTCGACGACGTTGCTTCCGACACCGGGCTGATTCGACGCATGGCCGAAGTTTCCGGACGACCGGTTTCGTTCTCGTTCCAGCCGAGACCTTCGCGCCCCGCCCTCGTTGATGATCTGCTCCATTTTCTCGAGGAGGCGGCTGCGGAGGGCCTGCCGATTCATGGCCAGGTCGCGGCACGCGCGGTTGGGACCCTGCTTGGCCACACCGCCACGTCGCACCCTTTTGAGAACTGCCCGACCGCCCGCGCGTTGCGAGAGCTTCCGCTTCCTCTGAGGCTCGAGGGGCTTCGACGCAGTGAGACGCGCCAACGCATCCTCGACGAATATGCCCCGGCGGCGGCCACTCTGACTCAAACCGCCCGACGAACGCTCGGTCGGGTTCGCCGTCACGTACTGGGACGGCCGGAGCCATTCAACCGTTTCGACGGAATGTACGCCCTCACCGACCCTCCGAGATACGAGCCACATCCGTCGACGAGCGTGGGGGCCGAAGCCCGCCGACGAGGAGTGAACGTCGAAGGGTACGTCTATGACCTGCTGCTCGAAGACGACGGTCGACGCCTGCTCTACGTTCCGACGTTCAATTACACCGGCGACAATCTCGATGAAGCGCGACGACTTCTCCTGCACGACGCGACCGTCATGGGTCTCGGCGACGGCGGAGCCCACGTCGGCGTGATCTGCGACGCGAGCTTCCAGACGACGATGCTGACGCACTGGGCCCGTGACCGAACACGGGGTGACAAACTCAACCTCGCCTTCGTAGTCGAACAGATGACCCGAGCCACCGCCGAAGCAGTTGGGTTCACCGATCGGGGACTGCTGGGCGTGGGGATGCGGGCCGACCTGAACGTGATCGACCTCGACAACCTCACCGCTCACGCTCCGTACATCGTGAATGATCTACCTGCGGGTGGGGCGCGCTTTCTGCAACGGGCCGACGGTTACCTTCACACGTTCGTACGTGGCGTCGAGACGTATTCCAACGGCGTGGCCACCGGTGCACTTCCCGGTCGCCTCGTCAGAAGCGGGGAAATGCGGATCCGTTAGCGGCATCGACTGTCTCGTGTCGGTCGGAGCCGTGGGCGCGGCGACGCAAACCACGCGACGGACCCTTATCCCAGGAACAGCTGGTAGGCCGGGTTGGACCCCTCGTCGACATACGGGTAGCCGAGCGCGTCGAGCGACGCCTGAAACCGCGCCAGGTCAGAGTCGGCGACCTGCACACCGGCCAGGACCCGACCATCGGCGCTCCCATGGTTGCGGTAGTGGAACAGTGAGATGTTCCAACGGGGGTCAAGGGCGTCGAGGAAGGCCAGCAACGCGCCGGGCCGCTCGGGAAAGTCGAAACGGTAAAGCCTCTCATCGTGCGCGTCGGGAGCGCGTCCACCCACAAGGTGACGGACATGCACCAACGCGACCTCGTTGTGGCTGAGGTCGGTCACCGCGTACCCGGCCCCTTCCAGCTCCGCGATGAACGGATCCCGGTCGTCCGCTGAACCGAGTTGCACACCGACCAGAACATGGGCGTCGGCAGACGGTGCGTAGCGGTAGTTGAACTCACTGACACTTCGAAGCCCCACGACGCGGATCAGGTCCTTGAACGCACCCGGGACTTCGGGGATGGTGACAGCCAACAGGGCTTCCGTGCGCTCGGAATAGTTGACCCGCTCGGCCACGTGCCGCAGTCGGTCGAAGTTGACGTTGGCCCCGCACGTCAGAGCGACCAGGGTTTCGCCCGACAGATTTCGTTCGCGCGCATAACGTTTCAGTCCTGCGACGGCCAACGCCCCGGCCGGTTCCTGAATCGCCCGAGTGTCTTCGAACACGTCCTTGATCGCCGCGCAGACTTCATCGGTGGAAACCGTTATCACCTCGTCGACGTACTGCTTCGCCAGCTCGAAAGTATGTATACCTACCTGTTTCACCGCCACGCCGTCGACGAATAGGCCGACTGAATCCAGCCGCACGCGAGCGCCCGCTCGTAGAGACTGACTCATCGCATCGGCGTCGTCGGGCTCAACGCCCACGACTCGAATGTTTGGGTTGATGCTCTTCAGATAGACGGCGATGCCGGCGATCAGTCCCCCGCCACCGATCGGAGCGAACACCGTGTAGTCGTGCATTGGAAGCTGCGTCGACAGTTCGAGGCCGATCGTGCCCTGCCCGGCGATCACGAGCGGATCGTCGTAGGGGTGCACGAACGTGGCGCCGGACTTGGCTTCCAACTCGCGGGCGTGCGCTTCGGCGTCGGAGTAGCTGTCGCCGAACAGCACGACGTCGGCGCCGCGGGCGACACAGGCGTTGACCTTGATCTTCGGTGTCGTCACCGGCATCACGATGGTGGCCCGGATTCCAAGGTACTCGGCCGAGTACGCCACGCCCTGAGCGTGATTTCCGGCTGACGCGGTGATGACACCAGCGGCCCGCTCCGCCTCGGTCAGCGAGGCAATCTTGTTGTACGCGCCTCGCAGCTTGAACGAATAGATCGGCTGCTGATCCTCCCGCTTGAACCATACGTTGTTGCCCAGCCGCTCGCTCAAAAGCGAAGCGCGCTGAAGATCGGTGCGCACCGCCACGTCATAGACCCGGCTCGTAAGGATCCGGGTGAGGTACGCAAGGTTCACCCGGTCGACACTACCGGAGGCAGACCCGGGGCCCACCTGCCCGGGAGAACTCAGTCGACCAGTCGCAGCCCGGTTGGAGCCATCGAAGGTTGGACATGGGGAAGATCCACGACGAACTCCGTGCGGTGAGCGGGAAAAACGAACTCGCTGTACAACACGGCCCGGCCCTCGGTGTCGTGCGTGAGGCGCGTACAGCGCAGCACCGGCGACCCGATGGGTACTTCCAACAGCGCCGCGTCGTCGTCGGTCGCGGCCGCCGCGCCGATCGTCTGGATGGCGCTTCCGACCGCCACCGGAAGGTTCTCGTAGAACGACGAGCGCTCGACTGCCGCGCGGGACAGTTCACCGGCCAGATCGTCGGGCACCCAGACCGTCACCCGGGCGAACGGCGCGCCGTCGGCCAGGTTCAGGCGGCGGACCTGCAAGACGGTGCGGGAGTGCAGTTTTTCGAACACGACCTTCGGCGCACGCACGAAACCGAACTCGATGATCTTGCGCTCGGGTTTGACCCCGCTCTCCTCCAGCTGCGCCTCAAGCGTGCCGAGCCGGGCCAGCGTCTGCCGGAGCGGGTCGGCCGCGACAAACCAGCCGAAGCCCTGACGGGAGTCGATGAGGCCCTGCTCGCGCAGTGCGTCGAGTGCCTTTCGGACCGTGACACGAGATGCGTCGTGCTCGTGCGAGAGTTCGGATTCGCTCGGAAGAAGGCGTCCGGGTGGGAAATCGCCCACCGCGATGCGGGCCCGCAACGACTCGGCAATCTCCTGATAGCGGTACCCAGCCAGTGAACGACCCATGGGACCCCATCATGTCCGGTTTGAAGGATAGGTGTGAACTGTTCACATCTATCCTTCAAACCGGTCGCAAACTGACGCCGGGCTCCCTGGTGACTCATGTCAATACGCGCGCGTAGGGGTAGTCGTTGACTCATTGGGTTTTGCGCGTTTTGGGGTGGGTTTTAGGTGGTGAGGTCGGTGTGGGCGACAGGTTCGTCGCAGTGGGGGCAGGTGCCGCCTGGGCCGAGGCGGCGGCACCAGGTGTTGCAGTCGGGGCAGCGTTGTTCGCCGAGGTAGCGGGTGTCGCATTCGGGGCATTGGTAGATGGTGGTGTTGCGGGCGGGTAGGGCTGGTCGGGTTGGTGGGGGTGTGGTTTGTCGGCGTCGCCAAGCGGCTTGACGGCAGGCGTCGGAACACCATTGGCGGCGTCCG
>JANMZO010000088.1:0-26456 GCA_031383405.1 Acidimicrobiia bacterium
CACGCCCGGTATCGCGAAGGTGATTACGAGGTTCACGAGTAGGAGCGGACCCCACTGCGAGTTGTTGAAGCTCACGCCACGCTGACGAAGGGCGACGACCGCCGCCCCAGCCAGGCCGAACACCGCTCCCGAGGCACCACCGGTCAGACCGGTGATGGGATCGATGAGTACGGCCCCTGCGGCACCGCCGAGCAGACACGTGGCGAAAAGTGCCAGATACCGAACCGGCCCGATTGAGTTCTCGAAGGTCTCACCGAGTCGGTAGAGGATGTACATGTTGAAACCGATGTGGAGAAGGCCGAAGTGCAGGAACCCTGACGTTATGAGTCGCCACCACTGTCCGTCGGCGACGAAGATCGGGTTCAGGCCCAGGTTGCGCTGCCTCACCACGGTGCTGCCCTGTTTGGCGATGAACTCGGTCATCACGAAGATCGCCACGTTGAGCATGATGATGGTCTTCGTGATCGGAAGATCCATCACCCCACCCTTGGCCCGGCGGGCGTTGATCTTGAGCCCTTTTGCGACGTTGTCCTTCAGCGGCCCCCGCTGCTCTTTGACGCAGGAGGTGCAGTGGGAACCGACGGCCGCATCATGAAGGCAGGCGGGGCAAGCCGGGCGGCCGCAGCGTGTACACGAGCGGAGCGTCTCAACTTTCGGATGGATGTGGCATGTGGGCACACTCCAGTTTCCCTCAGGTTGAGCGTGCGGTGAACCACGCCCGAGATCCGGCCCTGAGTTCACCCAGCGGGGCGTGTGCGACACTCGACTTGTGACGCCACCGCCGCTGACCCGACGCCAACTACTCACGGGCCCCGTGGTCGTCGGAGTCGCGGGCCTTCTGGCCGGATGCGCCGCCAGGATCGAGCCCGGATCGTCAGAAAGGCTCCCCGGACCGGCCGAGGATGGCGATCCTCTCTGGTCACCCGAGGCGAAGGCCTTTCTCATCGCGATTCCCGAACGTCTTCTCGGGGTCATGGATCGTGAGTATCCGCTGCAACTTCAAGGGAAAGCGGCGTCGGGAATCGTCGCGCTCAAAGCTCTGTGCACATACGACCGCGTGAGAGTGAGTTGGTGTCGCGGCGATGGTGGCTTCAACTGTCCGACGTGCGGATCCGATTACACCCGCTACGGCGAATCGCTGAGCGGCTCAGCCACCCGTGGCTTGGACCGCTTCGAGGTCTCGATCTCACGGTCCAACGACGTCGTGATCGACCGTACGTCGGTCCTTGCCGGTCCGCCTCGTGGTGTATTCCTTGACCCACCCGACACCACGAAACCCGCTTGTCGCCCCGTCTTTCCCGTGGGCTGACCCGGACCTTCGGTTTACGATGTCGGTCGAACACGGGCCTCTCTGACTATCGGACCGCATCCGGTAGCCTCGGACCTCGTGGATCAGATCGAATTGCGTGGTTTGCGGGTCGTGGGCATCGTCGGCGCTCTCGCTGAGGAACGAATCCGTGCCCAACCGTTCGAGGTCGATGTGGACATTTCTTTCGATGCTGCGGTCGCCGGTCGTACCGATGATCTCGATCAGACGATCAACTACGCCGTTCCAGTGGCGGCCATCGAGCGGGTCATCCGCGACGAGGGTCATATTCTTCTCGAACGGGTGGCCACCCGCATCGCCGAGGAGGTGCTGACCCACCCCAAGGTGGTGAACGTCGAGGTCTGCGTGCGGAAACTCCACCCGCCGTTGCCATCTGATCTTGCGTCGACGGCAGTTCGGATCAGACGCAATCGGGCCCAGTTGAACGCCCTGACGCGTCCCCGAACCAGAGCCTATGTGGCGTTGGGTTCAAACCTCGGTGACCGGCGGGCTTCGCTTCGGTTCGCAATCAATGGTCTTCCCGACGTTGTGGCCGTATCCGAGGTTTACGAGACCGATCCGGTCGGTGGCCCGGACGGGCAGGGGGCGTACCTGAACATGGTGGTTGCCCTCGACACGTACCTCGACCCGTTCGCACTGCTGCAACGGTGTCATTCGCTTGAAGCCGAAGGCGGGCGGGAGCGGGGCGTTCGAAACGCGCCCAGGACCCTCGACGCGGATCTACTCCTCTACGGCGACGTTCGTATCGATTCCGCGGAGCTGATCATTCCGCACCCGCGGATGTGGGAGCGGCGGTTCGTCATGGCTCCGTTGGCCGACGTTGCTCCCGACCGGGTGGCACCTGATTGGAACGATCGACTTCCACCGGGTGGGGTTTGGCGTGTTGACCCGCTGGACCTGCGGCCATCGTGACGGCTTTCGACGATTCAGCTCTGATCATCTCTGACGGCTGCTTCGACTCCGCGAATGTGGGCGGGGTAGTGGGCGCGCCCGTAGTCGACCCGGTGGCGCAGCACGATGTGCAACAACTCCTCGTGCTGGTCGGTCACTCGCCATGGCAGGGCGACATAGAGCGGAAGACCGAAAGCCCGCAGGCGGTCAAGGTTCGAGTAGATGTGCTTCTGGTAGTGGTATCGGTCGGCCCACTCCCATCCCAGCGGGGCGAAGCCGGTACCGGGGTCAAGGATCATCAGATCGCGAATCCCGTAGCTGGTTGCGACGGCGAGCTTGGCTTCGAACCACTCAAGCATGACGTCGACGGCGTCGCCGTGCACGTGTTGAAGATGGAGCGGGTCGTCGCCGAGCATGAAGGGAAGGACCACCCGCACCCTTCGTTCGGCCGCCAGTTCCCACATGGCCGCCGTGCTCATGGCGTCAGCTGCGTTCATCACGGTGGCGCCGGCGTCGAGAGCGCGTCGCATCACCGCAGGGTTCCAAGTGTCGACCGACACGGGCACTCCCAGTTGCACGAGAGCGGGAATCAGAGCGGCCAGACGACCCCATTCCTCGTCGAGGCTGACCTGCGTGGCGATGTGCGTGGATCCCTGCCCTCCGAGGTCGATGGCTTGAGCGCCATCAGCCAGCAGACGGGTTGCCCGGGCCACCGCGTTTTCGGCGTCGGTGACTATCGAATCGGTGTTCAGCGAGTCCGGCGAGGCGTTACAAACGCCGAAGATTTTCATGTCAATGAGGGTAGCGTCGAGCCCTCGACAACAGGTTGTTCGAGGCCTGTGGTAGCGAAGGCGGGGAGGTGATGCCGGCAGTTCGTATGTTCACGTTCAGTCCCGACTCCGTTCGCGCCGCCGTTGCCAACAAGGCAGGCACCGCCGTGTCGGTCTGTATTCCCTGTCGGAACGAAGCGGCGACCATCGGATCCATCGTCTCCCAAATCATCTGTGCGCTTATGGTGGGGCCAACGCCGTTGGTCGACGAGCTGGTGGTAATGGATGATGGATCGACCGATGCAACCGTGGCGGTAGCGTCGGCGGCCGGGGCCCGTGTGGTTGCCGTGACCGATGTGTTGAAAGACGCCGGTCCGGGCATGGGCAAAGGGAACGCGCTTTGGAAGTCGGTGGCGGCCAGTCGAGGCGATGTGATCGTCTGGTGCGATGGCGACCTGTTGTCGTTCACCCCCGAATACGTTCGGCGGCTGGTCCTACCGTTTCTTCTCGATCCAACGGTCATGTTGGTGAAGGGTTTCTACGAGCGACTGCTCGACGACGCCGGCGAGGGAGGCGGCCGCAACACGGAACTCGTAGCCCGACCGCTTTTGGCTCTCTTGTTTCCCGAGTTGGCTTCGGTGCGCCAGCCGCTCGGCGGGGAATACGCGGCCCGTCGCGTTGTGCTCGAACAGGTTCCCTTTGCCGAAGGCTACGGCGTCGAGATCGGGCTCTTACTTGATGTTGCTACCCTGGCCGGGCCATCGTCGGTCGTCCAGGTGGATCTGGGGGTGCGTCGACACCGCCATCGACCGCTGCGCGAACTCAGCGCTCAATCGGTGGAAATCATGCACGCGCTCCTGCACCGGGCCGGGCTGGATCCGCGTCAGCTACGCGCTCCGCTTGCCTACCCGGACTCTGCGGTCGACAGCGCATCCCTGACCCGCCCGATTGCGTTGCATCTGGCCGAACGTCCCCCGCTGTTGTCTGTGACGGGTTATCCGTCTGCCTGACGAGCCCTGACGACCTACAGCCCCGCACGGCCACGAAGGAGTGCGGTGATGGCTTTGCCGTCGGCCTGGCCACCCGACAGTTTCATGGCCCGACCCACGAAGAAGCCGGTAACTTTGGGGTCACCACCCTTCAGTCGCTCGAACTCGGCCGGGTTGGCTGCGATGAGTTGATCGACCAGCGACTCGGCGGCCCCTGTCTCCATGACTTCGAAGCCGCGGGCCTTGGCGATTGTCTCCGGGTCGCCACCCCCGGCAAGCACCTCAGACAGCACGGCTTTCGCCTGGGTCGCCGTGAGCCGGCCCTCGGATTCCATGAGGAGCGTCTTCACGAACATGGCCGGGTCAAGCTTCGACACGGCTTCCCCGTCGGCGGCGGCCACTTCATTGGCCGCACGGTTGATGGCCTGGCGGGCCTCGGCGCCGGCGGCAACTGCCGCGAGCACGAGGGCATCGAGGCCCTGGTCGACAACGGTGACGATTTGATCCGACGAAGGGGCGAGTGCGCCCGCGGTTGCTTCACTCAACGCTTTGCGCCTGGATGCCGGGAACTCGGGGAGTGCCGCTTTGATTGACGCGATCCAATCGGGCGACGGAACGATCGGGACGAGGTCGGGCTCCGGGAAATAGCGGTAGTCGTTGGCTTCTTCCTTGGAACGCATGGTCGAGGTGCGGCCGTCGACCTCGCTCCAGTGCCGGGTCTGCTGGATGATCCTCTCGCCGGTCTCGATCATGTCGATCTGGCGGTTCGCCTCGTAATCGATCGCTTTTGTAAGCGAGCGTAGGGAATTGAGGTTCTTGATTTCGCAGCGCGTGCCGAGCTCAGCACCCGGTCTTCGCACCGACACGTTGGCGTCGACGCGCATGGAGCCTTCTTCCATCTTGCCGTCGGTCGCGCCCGTCGCAACGAGGATGGCTCGGAGTTCGGCGACATAGGCCTTTGCATCCTCTGCGCTTCGGATGTCAGGACGAGAAACGATCTCCACGAGGGGCACACCGGCCCGGTTGTAGTCGACGAGCGAGTAGTCGGCGCCCTGGATTCGACCCGACCCGCCCACGTGCGTGGATTTGCCGGTGTCCTCTTCCATATGCGCGCGTTCGATTCCGATGACCGTTCCGTTCGGCAGCTGAAGGAAGCCATTGGCGTTCATCGGCTGGTCGTACTGGCTGACCTGGTAGTCCTTCGGCATGTCGGGGTAGAAGTAGTTCTTCCGGTGGAAAATGCTCGGCTCGACGGTGCAGTTGAGCGCGGCCCCGATGCGGATCGCGTATTCGACGGCCATTTCGTTGAGTACCGGCAGCGAACCCGGAAGACCGAGACACACCGGGCAGATGTTCGTGTTGGGCTCATTCCCGAACACGTTGGGGCACGAGCAGAAGATCTTCGTCTTCGTCATGAGCTCGCAATGAACTTCGAGCCCGACGACGAGCTCCCAGCCTTCCTTAACAGCCATGTCCACGTTCCTTCGCTGGGAATGCAACCGCCCCCGACCGGAGCGATACCTTCGGCACGGTCTCCATATCAGTTGCCCTTCTCGATTACCGCGGCCGTCTTGAAGAGCAGCGCTTCCGACAGCGCCGGGCCAAGCAGTTGCACCCCGATAGGCATGCCGTCGTCGCCGACTCCGCACGGCACCGAGATCGCCGGATCGCCTGAGAGGTTCGACGGGATGGTGCACACATCGTTGAGGTACATGGTCATGGGGTCGTTGGTTTTGTCGCCGAACGCGAAAGCGGTGGTCGGAGACGTGGGGGTGAGTAGAAGATCGAAGTCCTTGTAGGCCCGCGCGAAATCCCGAATAATAAGTGTACGAACTTTTTGGGCCTGGCCGTAGTAGGCGTCGTAGTAACCAGCCGACAGCGCGTAGGTTCCGAGCATGATCCGGCGTTTGACCTCGGGGCCAAAACCGGAAGCCCGTGAGAGCGCCATCATCTCCTCGACATTGGCGGCCTTGTCGCCTTTAACTCGCAGGCCGTAGCGCACCCCGTCGTAACGGGAGAGGTTGGACGAGCACTCGGCGGGTGCGATCAGGTAGTACGCCGAGAGACCAAGTTTGGTGGACGGAACGCTGACCGTTCCAACCGACGCACCGGCTCCCCTAAGTCGCGATGCGGCCACTTCGACCCGGGCCAACACGTCGGGAGAGATGCCTTCGCCGGTGAGCTCGGTCACGATGCCGACACGCAGACCGGCCAACCCATTGGCCAGACCATCTGCCACGGCTGGCACGTACGGGCCGGCCGGCTGGTTGAGCGACGTCGAGTCGGCCGGGTCGTGACCGGCGATCGTCTCGAGCAGAAGAGCGGCGTCTTCTACGCAATGCGCGAAGGGGCCGATCTGATCGAGCGAGCTGGCGAACGCAATAAGCCCATAGCGACTTACCAGACCGTATGTGGGCTTAAGGCCGATGAGGCCGCACAGCGAAGCGGGTTGGCGAATGGAACCACCAGTGTCGGAACCGAGCGAGACTGCGGCGAAACCGGCAGCGACCGCAGCAGCGGATCCTCCCGACGAACCCCCTGGCACCTTCGACAGGTCATGTGGGTTGTGCGACGGACCGAACGCCGAGTTCTCAGTAGATGAACCCATGGCGAATTCGTCAAGGTTGCATTTGCCGACAATCAGCGCACCGGCGGCCGCAAGACGGGTGACAACGGTCGCGTCGTAGGGGGGCTTCCAGCCCTCGAGAATTTTGGACGAACACGTAGTGTCAATGCCGCGGGTGCACATGTTGTCTTTCAACGCGATCGGCACCCCGGCCAGGGGCCCGACCCGACGGCCAGCGGCCACGGCCGCATCGACCGCGGCAGCCGCGGCTTGCGCCTCGGAGCGCATCACCAGGTTGAACGCATGGACATCGGCCTCGTTGGCGTCGATGCGCGCGAAATGGTCGGCCAGAACTTCAGCGGCCTTGCGCTTCCCGCTCGCAACGTCACGCGAAATCTGCACCGCCGAGTTGTCGATGGGTGTGTAGGCAAGGTTCCTGCCTGAGCTCACAGCGCTTCCCCCAGAATGTTCGGCACGCGAAAGCGCTGGTCCTGGGCCTGCGGAGCCATGGCCAGGACTTCATCGCGGTCGAGGCACGGGCGCACTGCGTCTACACGGAACACGTTGACAAGCGGAAGGGGATGGGCGGTTGGCTCAACCCCCTCGGTGTTCAATGACGCCACGTCTTGCGCGTGGGTCAAAATTCCGGCCAGATCAACCGCGTAACGGTCGATTTCATCGTCGGACAGGGCGAGTCGGGCCAGTCTGGCGACGTGGGCGACGTCGGCCCGGGTGAGCACGTGCGCTCCCGCGTCGGAATCGCCGGTTGCTTGGGGTGTCGTCGACATAAGACATCCATTCTAGGGCGTTTCCGACGCTGCTCCGGGTGCGTTTTCCGACCCCGGAATGGCGCCACGATGCGGCTCGGCGGCCGGCCGACGAGGTCAGCGCGACCTCCCCGCGGATGGTTGGGTGGCTACGTGTAGGGGTCGTCGTCGCTGAGTGGGTGGGCCCACCAGTCATGGGGGGTCGGCTTCGGCGTCGGATCGGGGAAGATGCAGTCGACGGGGCACACGGGCGGGAGGCACTTCCCGCAACCGGAACAGAGTTCCGACACGATGATGACGTCGAGCCCGTGGTTGAAGATCGCGCCGAACTGGGGCGGACAGTGACGCAGGCAGGTGTCGCAGTTGATGCAGATCGACATGTCAATGATCAACGCCGGGTTTTTCCACTTGGGATTGCGTTCCCGGTTCTTGATGCGTTCGACGCGGGTTCCGGCCGGTGGCCCGGAAGGCTGGACAAATTCAGACACACGCCAACGTTAGACGCCCTGCTACCGCGCTTTGCGGGTGCGGATCGAACCAGGGCGAGCGGCGATTTTCCCAAAAGTTGGGCTAACTTTCGTAGTAGCTCCGATGTAGCTCGTTCTTTGTACGTTTCTTCGCAGTTCGTTTCTTCGCAGTTCGTTCCTTCGCAGCCGTTCCTTCGTCCGTCCTTCGCAGCCGTTCCTTCACAGAAAATCCTTACACGTCACCGACTTCAGGAGATCCCGTGCCTCAGTACCCGTTCCTTTCGGAAAAGTGGATGGTGGCGGCGCGGAAGATCCGCGACGAATACGGGCACAAAGCCCCCGGCGTCCCTCCTATTGCGCTGAACCTGGTCGTCAACGACGTACCCTTCGGCGACGGGTCGCTGAACGCGCATATCGACTCGTCTCGTGGCGGTCTGGCGCTCGACGAGGGTCATCTTGACAAGCCTGATGTGTCGATCACCACCGACTACGAGACGGCAAAAGCGCTGTTCGTCGACCAGAACCCCGCAGCGGCCATGCAGGCGTTCATGTCGGGAAGAATCCGAGTGCAGGGTGATCTCACCAAGCTCCTGGCCCTCCAAGACGTCGCAGGCACGGGCTCGGCCGAAGACGGTTTGTTGGTAAAAGAGGTTGCCGAACGCGTGAAAGCGATCACCAAGGTTTGACGTGCTGCGTTGTGTGCCCGCTCCGTTCTTACCGGGCGCGAAGTCGGCAACGCGATCAGGGAGCTGTTTCTCAAGGCTGGTTGTGATTCCGACGATGCAGTAATCGTGACTGGGATGAACGACCTGCGCTCGGGCGGCGACGTTTCTCCGACGTTCCTGCCGGCGCTCGCGGGCCCTGGTCAGGAGCTTGGTGGTGCGCCTTCAACGCCCTTTCGCGATCGTCGTGAAGACTCCCGGCAGGCCCGGTTGGAAAACTCCCGTATCAGCCTTCTGACGGACAACCGGGTGTTTGGCGAGCTGTTGGCCGCCCACATCGGTGCAACCCTGCGCGTCGGTCTGGCCGACCAGCACTGGATCGACCACGCGCTGGCCCCGGATCTGGTGCTTCTGGATGGCTCGCTCAATCCTGAACTCCCGCTCGTCCAGCGGGGGGTGAGGCGGTGCAAGGTTCAACGCCTCACGATCGTTGTCGTGGCGTGTCCGAACGAGCCTCTCGTTGCTGCCCGTTGGATTGATCTCGGGGCCGATGCCCTCAGCTATGTCGACGCGACCATGAAAGACCTCGAGTCGACCCTGGCCGGCGTCGTACGAGGCGAGAGTGCGCTCGGTGTCGGCGTTCGGGAACTGTTGTTGAGCGAATTACGCGCGGAACGGGCGGGGCAGCGAGACCGTGAGGTGCTGTTCGAAAAACTGACCAAACGCGAGATGCAGGTCCTTTGCCTTCTGGCGCAGGCGACGACACCCGAGGAGATTGCCCGCCAGGGCTTCGTTTCGCTCAATACGGTGCGCACCCAAATCCGCAGCATCCTCGCAAAGCTGACCACGACGTCGGTGGTCGGTGCTGTGGCTCTTGCGTATCGGACCGGATGGATAGCTCATGTTGAAACCGCAGGACAGAGCTCAAAGGCCGATTGAACTATGAGTCTCAAGAAGCCGTGAGTCCGCCGGATCAATTCGGCTACCGGAGAGGTATCAATCATCAAAATTGGTGATTGAGAGAATCTCAAATGGGCCGAAAGTGATTCTGTGGTTCTCGCCGGACCACTCGGATCCGCAAGGACCAACCACTTTTAAACCCCAACCTTAAGGAAAACCCAGATGCTTGAAATGTTCGTAAACCTCCAAAGCTGGACCACCGGTCGCCGTGCAGAGATCGAAGAGCGTGGCGCAACCGCCGTAGAGTACGCCCTCATGGTCGGTTTGATCGCCGTCGGTATCATCACCGCTGTTGTAGCGCTCAAGGACAAGGTCAGCACGACCTTCCAGCGCGTTGGCAACGCTGTTGCCGGCAACCCGTAACCCCAGGCTGATTTCGACCCGATGGTGGGCGGGGTGTGCAAACACCTCGCCCACATCTGTTTCTCAAACTCCATAATCGTCCTCTCGGTTGGGTTCGAGAAGACAGTTGGTTTCCTGGTGGGTCCGGCCGGTGGCGTGGATTGTCCAAGGCCACGCCTACGTCACGCACGTCGTTTTTCTCCCGAAGGTTTTCCATGTTGCTCAGACGGTATGTAGTAACCCAAAACTGGCTTGCCGACTACTTGGAGAACCGTGAGCACGGTGCAACCTCCGTCGAGTACGCGCTCATCATCGGCGTGTTGGGGATGGGTATCCTAGGGAGTTTCGCCTACTACGTGAAGACCGTAGGAACCGCCTTCAACAAGGTGCCGACCACCTGGCCACCCTGACTCGGAGCCGCGACGGCGTGGCATCTCGTCGACTGCAGGAGCTGGAGCCGTTTTCGAAACCCTCTCAGTTCCAATGACTACTCATCTTATGTGGGTCGTCTAAGAGAGATACGTATTCTCAATGTCCACGCATTCTGCGTGGACATTGTCCATTGTGTTGAAGGTATGGTCGTTTTATGGGTATTGAAATAGCGAACAGTCGCATCGATAACTCGACGTTTCATGAAAACGGAGGGTGATTGTAACAGCGGCTCAATGTACACAGATCCCCGTCAGAGGCTGAAGAAAACCGGTGATTTTCACGACTGAACCTAAAGCCACCGGTGGCAAGAGTCGATAGCAAGTCGAGCCGTCAGAGACCGAGGGCCGTATCCAACTCTTCGTTCGGGAGAATGCTGTGAATCGTCGAAAGCTCATTGGTTTGGTTGCCTCAGTGCTGGTGGCCGGCCTAGGCACACTCGTGCTGCTGAAGTACGCCAACTCCTCCAAGACCACCCCACAGGTGGCCGTTTCCGAACCGACGGTTCCGGTGCTGAAGGTCCAGCGTCTGATCGTGAAAGGAACGCCGGCCGAGCAGATCCGAGATTCGGTCACCGTCGAACAGGTTCCCGTGAGCCAGAAGCTGAGTGATGCGGCCGACAACGTCGACCTGCTCACCGGCCTTGTCGCCAGCACCGACCTTCTCCCGAATGAGCAAGTCGTCAAAGCCAGATTCATCCCCGCCGCCGAACAACGTAAACAGGAGCTTGGCTCGGGAACAGGTCTCATCGGCGTCTGGATCACTCTTGATCCGATCCGTGCGCTGAACGGGTCCATCAAGGTCAACGACACCGTTGCTGTGTTCGCGTCGTTCAATGGCGTAGGGACGAACAATCCCGGTCCGATGGGTGAAGACATCGGAAGTCCCTCCACCCACCTTGTACTGCATAAGGTACCGGTCCTCGACGTCGTTGGCGCGGCGGCTGAGGCCACGACGACCCCGCAGGGCCAACCGGCCCCGGCGACGCCGGTGGCTCCGTCTGTTCAGGTGAAGCTCGGTGTTGATGCCGCTTCGGCCGAACGTCTGGTGTTTCTTGCCAGCTTCGGCCAGCTCTACCTCGGATCTGAGGACCTCGACGTTGCCGAAGACGGAACGAAGATCGTCGACCGGGCCAACGCCTACACCGCAACGCCGAAGTCCGCTTCTGTTGTACCGCCGACTGGCGTTGTGGTCGGAGGTACCGCTGCAACAGATGCCGCGGCCAAGGGACCGGCGGTCGCGGCCACTCCGGTCTCGGCCACTCCGGTCTCGGCCGTCAAGACCGCGACCACCAAGCCGGTGGCAGTCAAGCCCGGTGCGGCCGCACCGGTCGCATCTGTCGCATCTGTGCCGATCGTGGTCCCGGGCGCCAAACCTGCGGCGGGGTCGGTCACCCCATCAGCGCCCGCCGTCAAACCGTAAGCAGTTGGTCCTCGACCCGTTCCGGGTCGTCCGGCCCGTCGTGTGGCTCGCATCCGCTGATCACCCGTTCCCATCCACAACCGTCTCCGCCCCGTAATCAAGGAAAACCATGGCATCTGAGATGCAGCCGATCATCGAAATAACGAACGGTGAGCAGCGCCCGAGAGTTGACGGTTTTGAGGGGCCGCCGCAGACCGCCTCCGGTCCAGCCCGCCCCCGTGACGTTGCTCGGGACCAGGGCGACGTGGCACTGGTCGCGTCGGTGGTTCCGTTTGAACAGACCATTCGTAGACTCCTGACCGCCAACGGCGGTCCCCGAATGCACCGTATGCCTGCATCGGGTGACATGCCCGGGGCCGAGCGCCTCGGTGTGGCGTTCATTGGGCCCGAACTTGACGTGGAGGCGATGGCCGCACGGGCCGAGCAGATCAACCGGGCCAACCCCGGTATCTACCTCGTCATGGTTTCTGACCCCCGCGCCGGGCTGTTCGAACGGGCTCTTCGTGCCGGTGTCCGTGACGTCTTGTCTCCGTCGGCGAACGACGATGCGATCCTCGACGTGCTTGAACGCGGTTTCGAGCATTCGGCCCGTTGGCGCAGCCAGACCCCGCTGGCCGTGGCCGGTTCGACGTCGGATCCGAAGAAGCGGGTCATCTCGGTACTTGCGCCCAAAGGCGGTGTCGGCAAGACATTTGCGACGTCCAACCTTGCGATGGCGCTGAACGGTTACGAGAAGGGCAAGGTGGCCATTATTGACCTGGACCTCCAGTTCGGTGACGTGGCGGGCGCGTTGCATCTGAACCCTGAACATACGGTGGCCGACGCAGCCCGGGCGATGACCACCACCGACCAGGGTGCCGTAAATTCGGTTGTGAAAGTGTTCCTCACTCCGCACGAATCCGGTCTCTATGTGATGTGCGGGCCGGAGGATCCGGCCGAAGCCGACGATGTCTCGTACGACCAATCGCTCCAGATCACGAAGGCGCTGTCGAATTCCTTCGACTACGTCGTCATCGATACGTGCGCGGGCCTTGACCCACACGCCCTTTCGGTGACCGACATCTCGACCGACCTCGTTTTCGTCTGCTCGGTTGACGTGTCGAGCGTCCGCAGTCTGCGCCGTGAACTCGATGCCCTTGACCGACTTGGGATGACGCACCAGAAGCGTCACCTGATCGTGAACCGGTTCGACGCTCCGGGAGGTGCCAGGCCGGAGGACGTCGAGGTCGCCGTCGGTTTGCAGGCTTCGGTGATGTTACCCGTGGATCGCAACGTCCTCGCTGCGGCCAACCAGGGTGTACCGATCACGGTCGCCGATCCGAAGAGTCCGATCGCCAGGAAGTTCATCTCGTTGGCTGAAACGATCATGGGCATCGAGTCAGATTCCATGCCGGTCAAGACCCGTTCGTCCTTTTGGAGGAGATCACGATGAAACTCGGACAACGAATGCGGGCTCAGTCGGGCGAGCTCCCAGAAACCCCGGTGCCGGCAGTTGACGCGACTGCGACCGAACCGACATGGCAGACCGCCGCAAGCGCCCCGGTCGCACAGGTCGCCGCGGCGCCGACCGCTCCACGACTCGTTGCGGAGAAGAACGATGAGCGCGAGCGCCCATCCGACCCTATGCAGGCCTTCAAAGAGCGGCTTCATGAGCAGTTGATGGACAAGCTTGGCGGCAAATTGTTTGAATCGTCCCAGAGCGAGCGCGACATGCGCGCCACGGTCGTCGACATGATCACGCAGCTTCTCGCCAGCGAGTCGGTGTCGTTCACCTTCGAAGAGCGTCAGACCATCGTTTCCGAAATCACCGATGACGTACTCGGTCACGGCCCGATTGACCGCTACCTGAAGGACCCGACCGTCTCGGAAGTCATGGTCATGGGCACTTCCCCGATCTATGTCGAGAAGAACGGCAAGCTCATCCGCACGAAGGACCGCTTCTTCTCGCAGGATCAGCTGCGTCGGGTGATCGAACGCATCGTCGCCAACGTCGGTCGTCGAATCGACGAATCCTCACCGATGGTCGACGCTCGTCTTGCCGACGGGTCGCGCGTCAATGCGGTGATTCCGCCGCTTGCTGTCGACGGAGCTGCGCTCACGATCCGAAAGTTCTCCCGGGATCCCCTCCAGATCCACCATCTCATCGAAAAGGGTTCGCTCACGGCCGAAGCCGCGCAGCTGCTCGCCGCGTGCGTGGCCGGCCATCTCAACATCCTCGTCTCCGGTGGCACGGGTACGGGTAAGACAACCATGCTCAACATCCTGTCGAGCTTCATCCCTGCCGACGAACGCATCGTGACCATCGAAGACGCGGTCGAACTCCAACTGCGTCAGCCTCACGTCGTCCGGCTCGAAACTCGGCCGGCCAATATCGAAGGTAAGGGAGCAGTCACGATCCGGGACCTCGTGAAGAACTCTCTCCGGATGCGCCCTGACCGCGTCGTCATCGGCGAGTGCCGTGGTGGCGAGGCGCTCGACATGCTCCAGGCAATGAACACCGGTCATGACGGCTCGCTGTCGACCATTCACGCGAACACCCCTCGAGACGGCCTCGCCCGGCTGGAGACTCTTGTGCTCATGGCCGGTTTTGATCTTCCCTCGGTCGCTATCCGTCAACAGATCGCCTCGGCCGTTGACGTGTTTGTGCAGATCTCGCGATTCCGTGACGGCTCGCGCCGTGTCGTGTCGATCACCGAAGTGGAGGGCATGGAAGGTCAGACCATCACCTTGTCGGACATCTTCGCTTTCGATCATGCGGCCGGTGTCGACTCGAACGGCAGGCACCTCGGCAAGATCAAACCGACCGGCATCCGCCCGAAATTCAGCGAGAAGCTGGCCGACCACGGCATTCATCTTCCGCCCGACATTTTTGGAGCGGTCGACGTGTTGAACCACGGAAGGCGCGACCGGTGAAGCAACGGGTCAACCGCTTTCGTGTCATAACCCACGTTCTTCTCGGCTTCGCACTTCTGCTGCTCGGCACCGTTCCGCAAGCGGCATCGCACGCTGCGAAAACGGTGAAGGTCCGACCGACGCCGCGCCTTGATGTGATTGCGGTCATTGACAATTCGGCCCGAAACTACGGACCGACGATCATTGACGCCCGCCGGGCCTTGGCTACGTACGTGCGGTCGATGCCCGAAGGGGTGCGCATCGGCCTCGTCTCGTTCGGCCAGTTCCCGACGGTGATTCGCGACCTGTCGACGAGTCGCGACGCGACGGTCGCAGCATTGTCACGCATTACGGCACAGGGTGATCCGCGTTTCTACGATGGTCTGAGTCTTGCGTCGGAACAGTTTTCGGCCGGTCTCGCCATCAAGCGACAGATTATTGTCGTGAGCGACGGCAGCGATATCGGAAGCGCCGCCCGCCTCGACCAGATCGCCGCCAACCTGGCTGTCCAGGGTATCCGGGTCGATGCCCTCACCTTCGAGTCGTTCGACCAGAACCCGACGTCGCTTTCGGCGATAACCGCCCGTACCGGTGGTTCGACGTTGGTGACGAAGGACTTCGCCGGCCTTCGGGACCTTGCGGTCCGGACGACCGAGTGGGCCCGTCCACCACTACCTCCGGAGATCCCGAAGATAAGCATCTACACGCGGCTTCTCGGCTCGCCCGTCGTTCTAGGACTCGGGCTGCTGTTGATCTTCGGGTCCCTCACCGTGGTCATGTTGGTCTTGACTGCACCGAAGCCAAAGCCGGTGGAACTCATGTCGCACGGGGGCACCTTCGAAGAGAAGAAGCCTTCCGCAGCACCCATGGCCGGCATCGCCGAACGTCTCTCGACCGTGGCCGACAGGGCACTGGAGAAACAGGGGAAATCCGGCGGCTTGAATTCGCTGCTCGAGCGAGCCGGCATCAACTTGAAAGGTGGCGAGTTCCTCATCATTTGCGTGGCCGCCGGCACGATGGCTGTGGCGATCGGCTTCTTGTTCCGTGGGTTGATCGGGGCCGCTATCTTCGGCGTTCTCGGCACATTCGTTCTGCCCCGCGTGTTTTTGAAGCGTAAGGCGAAGAAGCGCTCAGCGGCGTTTGGTGAACAGTTGAGCGATACGCTCCAGCTCCTTTCCAGCAGTCTTCGGGCCGGGCTGGGACTCATGCAGGCCATCGACGCCGTTGCCCGCGAAGGCGATGCACCGGCGTCGGAGGAATTTCGCCGGGTCGTCGTGGAGTCTCGCCTCGGCCGAGACTTGATCGACTCACTCAAGTCCATGGGTGCCCGGCTCGACTCGGAGGACTTCCAGTGGGTCATACCGGCGATCGAGATCAACCGGGAGGTCGGTGGCGATCTCGCCGAAGTTCTCGACACTGTGGCTACGACCGTGCGTGACCGCGCCGACATCCGTCGCCAGGTGAAAACCCTCTCTGCGGAAGGAAAGCTCTCCGCCTACGTGCTGCTCGCGCTTCCGATCGCCATCGCGGGCATGGTGCGGATGTCGAACCCGACCTACATCGGTGAACTTACGCACGGTGTCGGCCTTTGGCTCGCGGGTATCGGGCTCGTGCTGATGACAATCGGTGGCTTTTGGCTGTTCAATCTCTGCAAGATCGAGTTCTAGCCATGCACAACCCCCATAAGGGACTTTCGTCCTCTCCCAAGGAAAGAGTCTTATGAATCCGGTCATGATCATCGGCGCGGTGGCGGCTACGTCTGCCATCCCGATACTCGCGTGGACCTTCCTGGCCGATGGCAGCGGCGGCGGTCGCAGGAAAGTGGGCGCCGCTGACCTGATTGGATCGACGCGAAGCACCGGGCCGTCCGTCGACTACCGGAGCGCAGTGCTCGAACGGTCGACGAAAGACCGAGCGATCAAGCCGATGTTCGAGGCGGTCGTTCGACGTGTACGTCGTCTGACTCCAAGCGGTTGGTCGGAACAGACGGAGCAGCGACTCGCTATGGCGGGCATGAACACGAACTGGTCGGCCGAGAAGGTTCTGGCCGCCAAGACCGTCGGTCTCATTGTCGGCTTGCTCCTGTCGTTCTGGTTCTTTTCCCGCGGCATCTCGTCAAAGCTCAACCTTGGTGGATTCCTCGGCTGTGCTCCTTTCGGGTTCTTCCTGGCCGACATCATCATCAAGAATTCCGCGGACAAACGCCAGCAGAGGATCATGTTGGAACTTCCCGATATCTTGGACCAGATCACGGTCGGGGTCGAGGCGGGACTCGGGTTCGACGCCGCCATGGCCCGCTCGGCCAAATCGAATGACGGTCCCCTGTCCGAGGAACTGTCACGAACCCTTCAGCACGTCCAAGCCGGACTCTCGCGGGCCGATGCCCTCCGCGGTCTCGCCAATCGCAACAAGGTCCCGGAACTGCGTCAGTTCGTCGGTGCAATTTTGCAGGCTGAGCAATTCGGCATTCCCATGGCGCAGGTGCTTCGCGTGCAGGCGTCAGAGCAAAGGCGTCGTCGTCGGCAGCGAGCCGAAGAGAAAGCGATGAAGCTACCGGTCAAGGTGCTTTTCCCGTTGATTCTCTGTATTCTCCCTGCGCTTTTCATCGTCCTGATCGGTCCGGCCGGCCTCCAGATCAAGAACGCGAATTTGCAGGGTTCGTAAGCGATCGCCAACACCGTGGCCCGGCGGTCACCGCGACGGTTTCGTGCTGGGGGCGGCCCCCGAGTTGGCCGACGCGATCGACGCGACCGTTGTGGTCGGCAGGGGCCGGGCCAGAGCCGTCGTTGAAACACGGGTGGCGGCAACGCCGGGAACTTCGGGAACGTCGGCGTCCGTCGTGTAGAGCGTGACCTTCGAGGCGCGTCTGACCATCGTCTTGCGGAGCGGTCGGGTGTGCAGCACCGGTTGATCAGCCGGTCCGATCGTGTTGCCTATAGCGAAGCCCGCGGCCCGCAACGCTGTTGCAGCCTCAGCCGGAAAAAGGTTGATCACGTCCGGGACCTGTACGAGGTCGGGGCCCTTCGACACGAAGATCCTCACGGTTTCATTGCGTTTCATCATCGACCCGGCTCGAGGTTCGCTGCCGGTGACGATTCCTGCCTTTGTGTCGGCGAAGACTTCGACCAGCGTCGAAGCCACACCCGCCGGGAGGGCCCTAATGGCATCGTCGGGCCGGAGCCCGCGGACCTTGGGCATCTCGACGTCAGCCGGCCCACTCGACACCACGAGGGCAATCAGTGAGTTTGGGGGCACCGACCCTTTGGGGGCCCACTCGATGACCCGACCGGCCTCGATCGCCTCATTGGATCGGAACTGGGGCGGGTTGCTCGAGCGCAGACCGACCCCCTCCAGCAGAGCCACCGCGGCGTCGAACGTGCGGCCGCTGACGTTCGGCACATCGACGGGTTTCACGCCCTTCGACACGACGACGGTGACCTCCTGCTGTTCTTTGAGCGTCCGTCCGGGTCCAGGGTTCTGCCGAATGATCGCTCCGGCGGGGACTGCGTCATTGAACTCGGGCTCGAGGGCTCGAACGACGAAATTCTCATCGGCCACTTCGGCCTGACCGACCGCCAGCGTCATTCCGACGAGGTTGGGTACGAGGTGATTGGGGGTTCGCATCGAGATGGCCAGCCCGACCCCGATGCCAGCGGCGAGCACGACGGCGAGTAGACCGGCCAGGACGTTCCTGGTCCGCCGACGTCGATCGATGGAAGTCTCATCGTTCGGGCGTGCATCCCCGCCCGCTTTCGTTCGGGTGGCCTTCGGACCCTTTCGCCGCCGAGGTACGGGTTCTCCCGGGCCCTCGAAGCCCTTGAGCGAGTGGGGTCCCGGTCTTTTGCGGACGATGGCGTCGTCGGGTCCATCGACGCGCAGGTCGATGACCGAGGGCCCACCCCGGCCAGCGACCGGTGTCACGGTCTCGGTCGGATGCCGCGCACCGCCCGGCACCGGAGCGTCATGAACGAGGGTGGTCCGGAGCCCCTTCATCGTCTGGGTCGGTTGCGCGGTGTTGCTCGGGGCGAGGAGGGTCAGGTCGGCTAGGGGGGCCGACACGACCCGTGCCCCCAGGGCAAACAACGTGGGGTCGCGCTCATCGAGTTGCGCAGCCCGGTCGAGCATCCGCGATCCGTCGAGAATAAGCGGGGACGGGCTGGGTAGTTCTTTGGCCACCGCTTCGAGGGCCAACGCGAAACCTTCGGCGTCGAGCCGACGCTCGGGATCGACGGTGCCTGCGGCTTCGAGGACCGAGCCAAGTGGACCGAACGAGTCCGGTACGGTGAGATTGTTTTGCAGCCGGGCCATCGCCGTGCCCTGCCACGTGTCGGCCGTGAAGGGCACCTCGCCGGTAACTGCTTCGTAGAGGACCAGCGCCAGCGAGTAGACGTCGGCGCGACCATCGAGGTTGGCCGTACCACGTGCCTGTTCGGGGGAGAGGTACTTCGCCGTCCCGACCAGTGCTCCGGCGGGTTCGGTTCGGCCGTAGTCGGCCAGGGCCCGGGCCAAACCGAAGTCGCCGATCCGCACCCGTTGGTCATCGCCGAAGAGCAGATTCGCCGGCTTTATATCTCGATGTACGACGCCGTGAGCGTGCGCGAACGCGAGCCCTCGGGCGGCACCGAGGCCGACGAGGGTGGCCTGGGCCGGCGTGAGCGGTGTTCCTCCGTCAAGCAGGTTCCGCAGGCTTCCCCCCGAAAGGTACTCAGTGACGATAAAGGGTGGCTCACCGTTGTCGTTTTGGTGGTCGTTGACGTCGTGGATGATCACGATGTTCTGATGGGTCAGGGGAGCGAGCGACTCGGCCTCACGCTGGAAACGTCGGAGAAACGACTCGTCGCCGGCCAATGTGGCGTGCAGGAGCTTCACCGCAACGCGGCGGCGGAGTTTCACATCTTCGGCGAGATACACCCGGGCCGACGACCCTATGCCCAGCAGATTCAGCAGTCGGTATCGATTTCCGAGCGTGTGGCCGACGACGTTTCCTGCGTAGAAACTGGCCATATGAGTGACAAAGCTACCGGCAACCGGTCGGCAATCGACGGATCTCACTCCGCGTGATCCGGAGCGGTCGAGTTTCGCCGCCCTCCGCTATGTCGGTTACGGGCGATCTGGGCTGATGTCTGCCAGAGCAACCTGGCGGTCGGACCCGCGATTTATCAGGCACGCTGGCGGTCGGGTTGGCACGATTGTGCACGGCTGGGCCGGGCCCTCAACAATCAGGTACGGTAGCGGTCGGGCACTGCGATGATGGAAGGATGAGCACGCCCCTGCAACCATCGGCCGTAACCTCCCGACCCCGTCTGACCAATCGGGCACTCCTCGGGAAGTTTCTTCCCGGAGCGATCGTCATCACTGTATTGATTCTTCTCGTCGTGGCCGTCACGTCTACCGAAACCAAGGTCGAATCGCAGTATCCCAAGCATCTGGAGATGGTCACGCCGGCTAACGGTTCGCAGAACGTCCCCTCCCAGTCGAGTCTCGTGGCCGATCTTGAGTTCGGCTACAGGGGTGCACTTATCGTGAATGGTCGCGAGATTCCGCTGGATCAGGTGGATGAGACGGTGGCCACCGGGGAGTTACGGTTCACCCCCGGGGCCGAAAAGGAGTTCAAGAAGCTTCCGGGCGGTGTGGTTACTGCGACGATCGTGTTCTGGCCGACCCAGGGAACCCGCGAAACCGACGCAACCAGCTACTCCTGGGTGGTCAACGTCAACTGATCCGGGTCAACGGATAGGGGTGGGTCAGCGTCAACTGACCCGGTGCGCCGCGCATGGCCGATTCAAGTTGCTCTTCCACTGGGTCGATGGACCCATGCATGAGTCGGCTGAAGCGAGAACTGACCGACCGGGTCGTGGGTGCTCTCAACGAAACCATGGTGCAGGCTTCGCGTATTGACCTCCGCTCGATGGTGTGGTCGCACCACTGGCCCGATCAACGTGACCGGTGCGCCCGGATCGGTGGTCGACATGTCTGCCGACGCTGTCTGGTTCTGTACCCCGTGACTCTCGCCATGCTCGCACTCTCACTGGTCGGGGGGCACTGGCCGACGCGCTTCGACGCAGTTGCCCTGTTCGTTCTTCCGTTGCCGGTGGTCGTCGATTTCGTCGGTGAACAGGTCGACCTTTTCCGCTACAGCGCACGACGCCAGGTCGTGACCACCGTTCTCGCGGCGCTGGCCCTCGGCCGGGCCTTTGACCGGTACCTCCGCCATCAGGGCGACGGCACGTTCTGGTCGATGGTTCTGATCTACGGCGGGTTGTGTGCCTTCACCGTCATTTGTCGACATGTCCGTGATGCCCGGATCGCCCGGTCCCATCATCAGCGGATGTGGGAACGCGATCCACTGGCCACGGGTTTTTCCTCTCGCGATGAATTCGTGGCGTATCTCAACGCCTCGTCGGCTCTGAGCCGGGGGAGCCAGGGTTCCCGTTCAGGTCAGCTTCCCCGTTCGCATCGATTGTCAGACCCGTCTCACGCTCCCGGGAGCGACCCGGTTTCCAGAAACACCACGAACTGAGCCTCGTTCAGGATCGGCACCCCGAGTTCGGTGGCCTTCGCCAGCTTTGAAGCCCCGGGTTCGTCGCCGACGACGACCGCGGTGGTCTTTTTTGACACCGAACCCGGGGCCTTGCCGCCCCGCTCTTTGATCGCCTCCTCAGCCCCGTCACGGGAGAAGCCGGTGAGCGATCCCGTCACGACGACCGCTTTACCGGCCAACGTCTGACCCGTAGTCGGCGCTGACGGTCCTTCCAAGTTGCAACCATATGCGCGCAGACGATCTATAAGGGTGAGATTTCCTGGCGACCGGAACCAGGCCACCACGGATTCGGCAATGATCGAACCGACGCCTTCCGTTGCAGCGATCGCTTCGGCTGTGGCCTGCGCGAGGCGGTCCATGTGGCCGAAACTTTTTGCCAGGACCTGGCCCATCGTGGCACCCACGTGCCGTATGTTGAGGCCGAAAAGCAGATTGCCGAGAGGCCGCTGTTTGGATCCTTCGATGGCCTGCAGCAGGTTGTCGATGGAGATCTGGCCGAATCCCTCCAAACGACGCAGATCCAGGGTCCGGTCTTTGAGCAGATAGATATCTCCCGCGTCGGTGAGTAGGCCGGCATCGAGAAACGTCCTGACCGTCCGTTCGCCGAGTCCTTCGATGTCCATTGCCCCACGCGAACCGAAGTGCACGATCCTCGCCCACGCCTGGGCTGGGCAGTCGGGGTTGACGCATCGGGTGTCGCTTTCGCCTTCGGGGCGGAGCAGCCGTGTTTTGCAGTCGGGGCAGAGAGTGGGGAAGGACCACTCCGGGAGCCCTTCGGGTCGAAGAGCGAGAACGGGGCGGACCACTTCGGGGATGACATCGCCCGCTTTGCGTACAACCACGGTGTCGCCCGGGCGGACATCTTTTATGCGGACCTGGTCCTGGTTGTGGAGCGTTGCCATCCCAACCGTCGAACCGCCGACGAACACAGGCTCCAGGACGGCGAAAGGTGTGGCTTTTCCGGTGCGGCCGATCGACACCATGATGTCTTTCAGCAGTGTCTGACGCTCTTCGGGTGGAAATTTGAACGCTATGGCCCATCGAGGTGCTTTGGACGTGGCTCCCAGTTCGCTGCGCTGGTCGAGGTTGTCGATCTTGACGACGACACCGTCGATCTCATAGGGAAGATCATGGCGGTGCATCTGCCAGTGGCGGCAGTACGCGTTGACCTCCTCGATCGAGCCGACCACCCTGATCTCCGGGTTTACCGGAAAGCCCGCATCGGCCAGATACGCGAGCGTCTCGGAGTGGGTGATGAACGACGGTCCGCCCTGCACGACACCGAGTTGGTAGCTCAGAAACGAAAGCTCCCGACCGGCCGTTATGGTCGGGTCCTTCTGGCGGAGGCTTCCGGCAGCTGAATTGCGGGGGTTGGCAAACAGCGCTTCTCCGGCTTCGCGGCGCCGCGTGTTGAGAGCGGTGAAGGCATCGGTCGGCATGAATACCTCTCCCCGAACTTCGAGGAGTTCTGCGCTCGTACCGACGACACGCTTCGGCACGGCGGCGATGGTGCGCACGTTTTCGGTCACGTCTTCGCCGACGCGCCCGTCGCCGCGGGTGGCCGCCCGCTCGTAGATGCCGTCTCGGTACAGCAGGGACATCGCGAGTCCGTCGATCTTAAGCTCACATACGAATTGAATCAGGACTTCACCGAGGATCTTCTGGTTGCGTTTCCACCAGCCTGCCATCTCATTTTCATCGAATACGTTGTCGAGTGACATCATTGGTTGGAGGTGCCGAACCTCGGAGAACTGAGCGGCCGGACGCGCGCCAATCAGCGGGTTCGGGGAGTCGTCGGTGACCTCGTCGGGAAGTTCGTCTTCGCGCTCTCGGAGCCGGCGCACGAGCGCGTCGTAATCGGCATCGGTGATCTCGGGGTCGTCGAGCTGGTGGTACAGCCGGTTGTGGCGGGCGATTTCGGTTCGGAGCGCGACGATCTCATCTCGGATCATCCGGGCTGGGGATTCCTCTTCGAGACCGTGGCTCGCCATGTACCGCACCCTACGCGACGCGGGGCCCATTCGCAGGCACGCGAGCAAAAGTGCGCAACCCGACCGGGCGACGGTGTCCGGCACGGAGGGTGCCGACTGAATGGGGTGCCTTGGCGACGCGGCAGACTGTGCCGATGCGAGATTCCACGCTCATCGTGTCGGACGGGCGAACCGTTGGGTTCGCCACCTACGGTCCCGACACCGGTACGCCCGTGCTGTGGTGCCACGGCGGTCCCGGAAGCCGGTTGGAAGCCGCCCCATTTGAGCCGTTCCTTGATCAACTGGGACTCCTCATCATAGGAATCGACCGGCCGGGCTACGGGCTGTCGTCGCTGCTCCCCGACAGGTCCATCGCGGACTGGGTCCCCGACGGCCTTGCGGTGGCCGACGCACTCGGCCTCCAACGATTTCTAGCTGTCGGTGTATCGACGGGCGGAGCATACGCGCTCGCGCTGGCCGCGCTGGCACCCGAGCGGGTGCGGGCCGTTGTCGCGTGCTGCGCCATGAGCGATATGCGTCATCAGCCCTCCCGCGACACCATGAGCCGGCCGTACTGTCATGACGTGTGGAACGCACCGGATCGCGCCGCCGCCGTCGAGGTTGCCCGCGCCGGATTCGGTGATGATGGCAGCCAGATGATGAGCACCGACAACGCTGATCTCTGCGCTGCCGACTTGGTGTTCATTGCGCGGGCAGCGGCCGACCCGGCCCAGGCAGTGTCGAGGCGGGCCCAGTTCGCGAACGGAGTGCAGGGCTACGTAGACGATCGCCTCGCTGACGGTGTCGGTTGGGTGAGCTTCGACGTCGCAGCGGTCAGCTGCCCGGTCGTCGTGTTGCACGGCTCCGACGACACGATCGTCGGCCCGGTCAACGCGAGCCATACCGCCTCGCTCATCCCGCAGGCAAGGTTGCGCTTCGAGGAAGCGCACGGGCATCTGAGCGTGGTCGCATCCGTGGTTGAGCCACTCATGGAACTGGTGGCCGCCACCCGGTGACCGGTTGTCATGAGGCCCTGGTGTTTGGCGGGTGGGGACTCTCGGGATTGCGGCGTCCCCGAAGACGATCTCGAGGCGACCGTCTTTGAAAGCTGTCACGCTCGACACCTTCGTCCAGAGTCGATCAAGCAGGGCTACAAGCCCGGCCGGACCCTGCTCCACGGCGACGGTAGACGAGCCTCGGGTGATCGTGGGGACACGCCCGATCCCGGTCGGGCGCGTACGACTCGATCGCCTGCGGCGAGATCGCGTCGCTCAACATCGGCCGGCGAGTACCCGCGACGCGACCACCCTGGCGCTGAGCGTCGGGCAATCGGTTCGCGATGCTTGAGTGAGGCCGCTGGACTCACTCAACGAGAGCTCGCCAGCCGCATGCGCACCGGTTGGTTAGGTAGCAGGCGCTCGGCTCGAGGCCGGCGGAGTCGGCGCGACACTTACGATGCTTCAGCGCGCAGCTCATGCGCTTGGCCTCACGATCAACGTCCAGTTCTCAGTCTGGCGACTGACGGGATCAGGTTTCGAATCGAGCCTCAGCCGCTGAGACGAGCTGACGAGCCCATCGGACACAGCTCGTAGCGTCCGCCGCGCTGACATCAACGCTCTCGTAGCCCGCCTGGGTCTTGCGGTCGAGCGCTCGCTTGAGCGCCGATGACAGGCCGGCGTCGACCTGGCGAAGCAGATGGACAGCCGATACGTGGTTGCCGTCGCTTGACCGCTCGCCGAGCGCGTGGCAGGTGATCGCGTCCGCAGCAGCGATCGCTGCGTGGATCGCGCACGTGGCGACGACGTCAGGCGCGTCGAGCAGTTCCGCCGCTTCGAGGAACTGGCGCGCGTCGACAAGGCGCTGGCGCGCCTGCTGCACGTCGCACGGCTTGCGGCTGCCCTTGGCCCGACTCATCGGTGACGCTCCAGCAGCGTGGAAGCGTCACCGGCCAGTGCGATCCCGTCCAACCGGATCTGCTCGACAAGCGGGTTCTTGGCTCGAACGAGCTTGCGCCATGACGACGGCGAGTGCTCGACAAGCTGCAAGTCGTTGCCGGTCCAGGAGCGAACGTCGGCCTGGAGACGCGACAGACGCTCGTGCAGGCCCGGTGACTGTAGGTCGTCGGCGACGATCAGCAAGTCCACATCCGAGTCGCTGTCGGCGTCGCCGCGAGCCACGGACCCGAACAGCCAGGCGCCGTTGAGTTCGGGCCATGCGGACAGCCGCTCGCGCAGTCGCCGGATCAGCTCGCCTCGCAGACCAGCCAGAGCCAGCACCGGCCCGGCGGCGAGGTGGTTCCGGTTCAGCACGACCATCGACGATCGGCCGGCGACCGTCTCGCTCACCAGTCCAACCTGGATGAGTTCCTCGATGACGGCGCTGGCATTGCCGGGAGCGACGCCAGCAGCTGCAGCGAGCCGTCGCCGAGTGACAGGCTGCTCGAGGCGGGCCAGCGCTTGGAGCAGAGCGCCGCGGACGGCTGGTGCAACGTCAAAAACAGGTGAGCCCAGATCCATCCCGCCAGCTTAGTCCGTCGATGATCGGAAACAAGATCATATGATCTGACGGTAGATCATGCGGGCGTCCCGCCGACCCCTTCGACGAGCCGGCGATCCGCGAACAACCGACCCGACACACACACCTCCCCCGCTCGGGAGATCACGCTGACGCGGTGAATAACCGGCGTACCGCGCGAATATCATAAGTGCACAAAGGGGTCTACACGCGCCGAGTATCGAGCGCCTCTGGTGGCGACTTTCCGTGGCCATCAATCCTCGAAGACCTTGATTGGTGAGCTGACAAGAGGGTTGGCATGGGTCCGAAGTGACTGACCCGGGTGTTTGCAGATATCCGACGTAGTCGTGCCATGGCTCGCAGTCGAGCCCTCGTCCGGTTCGAGCCCGGATGGCCGCGCGAGGTTGGTGTAGCGCAGAACCGCTTGGTCCATTGCACACGGACCCAACTCGACAACCTTGTCCGCAAGACGTAGCTGAAGTGCTCGACTACGCAGAGGCCCATGTCGAAGTCATCGCGGCCGCTGCTCTCAGGCGGTAGTGCGGCTCCCAACCCATAGCGGCCCGATAGTGGTGTTGACAAGTGAGGTGATACCCGCACTCAGCTGGAAGGCGGATGCTCCGCAGGTCGCCCAGCTGTTGCGGAACTGAGTCGAACTGAGTCGAACTGAGTCGAACTGAGTCGGGGTGAGTCGGGGTGAGTCGGGGTGAGTCCGGTATTGCGTTCACGATCGTCCGCTGGCGGTGACTCCGCGGTTGATCCGGGACGTACGATCGTGTTGTGGACGACCTGGCAACCAACGCATTCGACCCGGCCGGCCCACGACCGCTTTCGCTGGAACGGGCCTGGCCATGGGTGCTGCGGGTCGTGTGGTTCGGGGTGGCTCCGGTCGTCGGGCAGCTTCTGGGTGTCGCCACTGATCGTCATAGTGACCCGGTCAAGTACGC
>JANMZO010000097.1:0-21833 GCA_031383405.1 Acidimicrobiia bacterium
CCCGCCGCTTGTCGGGATCGATCGACAGGATCTGACTCCAGACCCCTTCGCCCACGGCCACGACATCGGAAGCCTGCTCAACTCGGAACCGGCTGAGTTCGGAGATGTGCACGAGTCCCTCGACCGGCTCAAAACCTTCGCCTTCGATGGTCACGAACACACCGAACGCCGCGAGTCCCGAGACTGTGCCGAAAACAAGATCGCCGGGCTTGTGCAGCTTGGAGAACTGATCCCACGGACTCGGAAGTATCGCCTTACGGGAAAGGCTGATCTTGTTGCGCTCAGGTTTGATGTCGAGAATAACCACGTCGACGGAGTCGCCGACTTTTACCACGTCGCTCGGCTTATTTACCTGGCGGTACGCCAACTCGGACACATGGATGAGACCTTCAGCGCCGCCAATGTCGACGAACGCACCGAAATCAGTAAGTGCAGTTACGGTTCCGGTTTTGCGGTCGCCAACCTTTATGGTGGAAAACATTGCATTCCGCTGGGCCTGACGTTCGGCTTCGAGCATGATCCGACGATTGACGACGATCTTCTCCGAACGCCGTTCGGTGGCGGCCTGTTCGCCGGTGATCTTCTCGCATTCGATGATCTTCACGGTCATCGTGGTGCCGACAAGGGATCCGATGTCGTGGACCTTGCGTACGTCGATGAGGCTCTCCGGAAGAAATGCCCGCATACCGAGATCGAGGATGAGGCCTCCCTTGGTGGTCGCCTTGACGATACCGCTGATCGGTTCGCCTGCTTCGAAGGCGGCCTCGATGCGGGTCCACGACCGGGTACGGTGCGCCCGCTTGGGCGAGATCACATAACGACCGGAACCGGCCTGATGCCGGACCACGGTGCCTTCGATCTGCTCACCGACCACGGGCTCATGCCCATCGACGAGTTCCGCCTTCGGAATGACCGCCATCTCGCCTTCACCGAGGTCGGCTTCGATGCCGTTGGGTCCAATCACGGTTATCACACCCGGAACGATGTCGCCGGGCTGATAGGTGAATACCGCTTCAGCCGCAGGAACAGACTCCTCCGGCGGCGGGGCCAGTTCTTGTGCGACCTGGCTGGCATCACCCGAAACATCCGACGGAGTCTCGGCGGCAACTTCCGCTGGAGACTCAGTCAGCGAATCCGCCGCAGACTCGGGAGCTACCGCGGCCGGGACCTCGGTGACGGTCAGCGACTCGGTCTCGGTCGAGACCTCGGCTGAGGCATCGCCCTTCACTTCTTCGCCAACCGGGACGACGTTCGCCGAGTTGGGAGCCACGGCCTCAGGAGACATTGCGTCAGGAGACATAGCGTCAGGAACCGCGGCATCGGGACGAGATTCGGCGTTCGCCACCTCGACGTTCGCCACCTCGACGTTCGCCACCTCAACGTTCGCCACCTCGACATTCATCGCTTGAGCTACGACGGGGTCGGTCCCAGGCGTGGACTCTTGGACTTCCGCCTCAGGAGCGCCGACCCCTGTGGTATCTACCGAAGCTTCAGTCGCCCCAGTCTCTTCCTGCATCGTCATCCCTTATTGCTGCACGCGGGGCCCATCGGGCTTCACCGAAGGTTCCCAATGAACCTTTCCGAAATCGTAGTCTTCCAATCGGCGGTGGGCGACTCCGATCCGACTACCGGCGCGAAACGCGTTTGCCAACCGAAATCAGCGAGCCGTCGTTCGGTACGAATGCTGCGGTTGGCGGTGCGCCATACCGGAGGAAAACCGGCTCAGGTCGCGTCAATTCCAACCCGGAGTTCCCCCACGTACTTCGCCACGCCCGAGGTGCCCCCGCCTTCCAGAATCCGACGCACGAGCGATGCACCGACAATCACACCGTCGGAAACGCCCACCACCTCAGCCGCCTGTGCCGCGTTGGACACACCTATCCCGACCAGGACCGGGCGATCGGTCATCGACTTCAGCCGCGTCGCGATGACGGCGGCACTGGCAGCGAGGGTCGCGCGTTCGCCGGTGACCCCCATGGTGCCGATGCCGTAGACCCATCCGCGGGACGCAGCGCAGATCCGGGCCATACGGGCGTCGGGTGTAGTTGGCGCGACGAGCATCACGTTTTCAAGGCCGGCCGCAGAGGCGACCCGTTGCCAGTCCTCGGATTCGTCGAGTTGGAGGTCAGGCAGAATCGCGCCTGACAGTCCTCGATCGGCGAGCATCGCGGCGAAGCGCTCGTGACCTGAGCGAAACGCCACGTTGTACGAGGTCATGACGACCAGCGGGATATCCACGTCGACATTGACCAGATCGTTAAGCACACTTACAGGTGTGGTTCCCCGCGAGAGTGCGAGCACCGACGCCTCCTGGATCACCGGTCCGTCCATAACGGGATCGGAAAACGGGATACCGATCTCGATGCAGTCAGCGCCGGCGCTGGCTGCGGCCCGCACCAGTTCGGTCCAGTCGTCGGAAACTCCCCCGGTGATGAATGGCACGAGCAACTTTTTGCCTGCCGCCCGCTTGATCCGGAACTCGGTCTCGATGCGACCCACGAAGTCGATAGGCGTGGCAGTCGTGACGATGCTCATTGCTGGGCGCCTTTCACCGGACAGTTCTTACACACCGGCTCACACGGCCTGGTGCTGCATAGCGCGAGCTTGTCCATGACCTGCTGTGCATCTTTGTCGCCACGACCCGAAAGATTGACGAGCACCGTGGATCCGGCCGGGATCTCACCCGACTTCGCGGCCCGGGCCAGGTACGCAATCGCGTGGGCCGGTTCGAGGGCCGGGATAATGCCCTCGGTTTCCGCCAGAAGCTGCAATGCGTCGAGAACCTCGGCGTCATTGGCTGGCACATAGACCGCTCGCCCGGAGGCGGAAAGGTGGGCATGTTCCGGACCGACCCCGGGATAGTCAAGGCCGGCCGAAATCGAGTGGGCTTCAAGCACCTGACCGAACTCGTCTTGCAGCAGGTACGACTTCATGCCGTGCACGACCCCGGGAACGCCATGACCCACGGCGGCGCCGCCCTCAGGCTCGACGCCGACCAGCTTGGCCGTCGAGTCGACAAATCCACCGAAGACGCCCGCCGCGTTCGACCCGCCACCAACGCACGCCAGCACGTAGTCGGGATCTGCACCTTTGAGAATCACCCGACACTGCTCGCGGGCTTCGTCGCCCAGAACACGTTGGAACTCACGCACCATCCACGGATACGGATGCGGGCCCATCACCGAACCAAGCAGGTAATACGTGGTCTCCACCGAGGCGAGCCACTCGCGCATGGCGTCGTTTACCGCGTCTTTCAGCGTGCGTGATCCCGAACTCACGGGCCGCACCGTAGCTCCGAGCAGCTTCATCCGAAACACGTTGAGCGCCTGCCGCTCGACGTCGACCTCCCCCATGTAGACGATGCACTCGAGGCCAAGCAGCGCGCATGCCGTCGCAGTCGCAACACCGTGTTGGCCAGCGCCGGTTTCGGCGATGATGCGCTTCTTGCCCATACGCTGGGCCAACAGCGCCTGCCCGATCACGTTGTTGATCTTGTGCGAACCCGTGTGGGCCAGGTCTTCGCGCTTGAGCAGGACCCGCACTCCCAACTTTTCCGACAACCGGAAGCACTCGGTCACGGGCGTCGGGCGGCCGCCATAGTCACGCAGCACCCTGTGGTACTCGGCAACGAACTCGGGATCCGCCCAAGCGGAACGAAACGCCACCTCCAATTCCTCGCATGCCGGGACGAGCGACTCGGGAACGTATCGGCCACCGAACTCGCCAAAACGGCCGTCGTCGGTCGGGTCGCCCATGAGTGACGCCACGCCATGGTTCGAGAGCTGACGGGTCTCCACGTCGGCGGACGCGACTGTAGGGCTGGGGCTGGTTGACATGGATTAGAACTCCTCTTGCCAGTCGTAAGGCTGGTCGGTTGGTTCGCCCTGGGGAGCCGGGCTGTACTGTGGCAACGTTGCCGCGGCGGCCCGGGCATTCGAAATAAAGGCGTGCAGCTTTCGAGGGTCCTTATGACCGGGCGAAGCTTCCACCCCGCTGGCAACATCGATCCCCCACGGCCGGACCTTCATAACGGCGTCTGTGACATTCTCAGGCCCGAGGCCGCCGGCGAGGAGCAGTTTCTTGCCGTCAGGCACTTCGATGAGCGACCAGTCGAAGAGTTCGCCCGACCCGGGCTTTGCATTGTCGAGCATTATGACCTCGACGGGATATCTTCGGGCCCGGTCAATCGTGCGGTCGCCTGCGGTGAAGGCCTGAATGACAAAGTTCACCCGCTCGACCACGCTCGCGCACTGCTCAGCCGTCTCGTGCCCGGAGAGTTGGGCGCCGGTCAGACCGCACTGGTGGACGATCTCCACCACGCGGTCGGGATGCTCATCACGGAAGACACCGAAGGTTGCGATGTCGGGCGGAACCCGCTTCACGATGTCGGTCACCACGCCGACCGTGACCTGTCGGGTCGACCCGGCGGCAAAAATGAACCCGAGGGCATCGGCACCCATCGCCGATGCGAGCAGCCCGTCTTCCTCCGTGGTGATACCGCAGATTTTGATAAACAGGCCGTTGAGGGCCAGATCACGTGCTTGGCGCATGTCTGCTCCGATCGGTGGTCGAGGCCGCTGTGGGTGAGCTGCTGGTCGAGTTACGGAGTGCCCGCACCGCCGCAGCCGGATCGTCGGCCGTGACGACCGATTCTCCGACGAGTACGGCGTCGAAACCGGCATCGGCCAACAGGCGGGCATCGTCGGGACCGCGAACTCCGGACTCGGCCACCCGGACAACGGAATCTGGGATCGCGCGACCCACCCGAACGGCGCGCTCGTGGTCGACGGCGAACGTGTGGAGGTCGCGCTGGTTCACTCCGACCAGCGACGCTCCAACGGCGAGCGCACGGGCCAATTCGGCCTCATCGTGAACCTCCACGAGCGCGTCGAGCCCAAGCCGATTTGCCGCTTCATGGAACGTCCCGAGTTCATCGTCGGTGAGCGCGGCGGCGATGAGCAACACACAGTCGGCACCCATTATCCGGGCGTCGTAGACATCGGCCAGACTGACGGTGAAGTCTTTCCGCAGGACCGGCAGGTTCGTAGCGGTTCGGGCGGATTGCAGGTCAGTCACCGACCCGCCAAAGTGGTCGATGTCCGTAAGTACGGAAAGACACGACGCCCCGCCGGACTCGTAGGTGCGGCCCAACTCCGCCGGATCAAGGTCAGCGTTGAGGGCCCCTTTCGATGGCGAACGTCGCTTAATCTCCGCGATTACCGACAAACCGGGCATCCGGAGGGCCGCAGCAAAGCCGCGAACGGGTTCCGTGACAGCCACCGCGGCGGCGTGCATGTTGGTCAGATCGCGATGATCTTCCGCCACCGCCGCCCGATGCGCCTCCACAATGCGGTCGAGGTATGTCGTTGGCCGGGGAGTCACACTTGCAGCGTAGTTCGCGGTCACCGCAATACCCGGATGAGAATTCACCGGGTGGAACACCGAAGGTTTATGTCCACATTTCGACATGTATACGTAGCGAAACGTGGACATAAACGGGGGGAGGGTCGCGAGTTGTGGGGTCAATACACCCGTACGGTCGTTCCACCTGGCACGATTGGGATATGGCTCCGACCGATAACGGCACAATTGTCGTAGTAGAAGACGACATCAGCATCGCTGATCTGCTCGACATGGTGCTCCGACAGGCCGGGTACCGGGTGATCCAGGCGGGCAACGGCGAAGCCGGCCTTGCCGCTGTTCAGCGTGAACGTCCGAAGTTGGCGATTCTCGACGTCGGCCTTCCCGGGTCGATGGACGGACTCGACCTCTGCCGGGCCATCCGGGCGAAGTTCGACACTCCGGTGCTCTTCCTGACCGCACGCGATGGGGAGATCGACCGCGTCCTCGGCCTGGAGATGGGGGCAGATGACTACGTCACCAAGCCCTTCTCCCCTCGTGAGCTCGTAGCGCGGGTGAAGGCCATCCTTCGCCGGATGGAGCCGGTCGTTGTGAAAGAGACCCGACCCGAGACCCTCGTTGCGGGTGAGGTCGAAGTAGACATGGCCCGACGCGAGGCACGGGTCAACGGCGAGGTCATCGCTCTGGCCACGCGCGAGTTCGACCTGTTGGCGCATTTCGCCGGAAATCAGGGGCTGGTGCTGAGCCGCCAGCAACTCCTCGACGGCGTTTGGGGCGTCGGCTGGTACGGCGACGAACGGACCGTCGACGTGCATGTTCGGCAGTTGCGCAAAAAGCTCGGTGATGCGTTCCCGCTCAAAACCGTCTTCGGCGTCGGCTACCGCCTCAACTGATCTGGCCGCCCATTGCCTCTCGTCGCGCTGCAGATACCCTGGTCTGAGGTGGGACCTTGCGCAGACGGCTGATTCTCGTAATCGTAAGCACAGTTATGAGCGCGCTCGTGGTGGCCGCTCTGGCGACGTTCATCGGCATTCGGCGCGACGCCGTCAATCGCAGCCAAAGAAATCTCAGCACCTATGCAGAGAACCTGGTGAGTGGCGGCGGCGCCAAGGACTTACGCACACTTATCAGTTTTCAGCGGGCACTCGGGTTGGAATCCGCTTCAGTTTGGACCTTCCCGCGACCTGATGTGGCCCCCACTTCGCCCGAAGCGATAAACGGTCTTCGCGCCGCGTTCCAGTTCGAGACACCGGGCGGAGAACCCCTCTCGGCGGGAGGAACTCCTCTGGCCGTAACCCGCAAGATCGGCCCGAAGGATCTGCAGTTGCTCGCTGACGGAAAGAAACTCGTCGGCACCGTTGGCAATCGGGCGTACGCCGCCGTGCGTTCGTCGACCGATAACGGCGAAGTCCAGACACTCGTGCTCGTCACCGACATAGCCGGCGATGCCCGCCAGGCCGTGCGCGTTATCTTCTTCGCCATGCTCATCGCGCTGGTTTTGGCGGTGGCCGCCGCCACGGTTCTGGCACGCCGCATGGTTCGCCCGCTCGCCGCCACCACTGACGCGTACCGTCGCATCGCCGAAGGTGACCTGTCGGTTCGTGTGGGCGACGAGAGCCGAGCGGCCATGCGAAACGACGAGATTGGTGAACTCATGCGCTCACTCGATGTAATGGCCGATTCTCTCGACCGGGCCCAGAAACAGGAGCAGCAGTTTCTCCTCTCGGTGTCACACGACCTTCGTACCCCGCTGACGTCAATTCGGGGCTTCGCCGAAGCGATCAGCGAAGGCATTGCCCCCGACCATCAACGAGCCGCGACGGTCATTGCCTCGGAAGCCCGGCGCCTGGAGCGTCTGGTGGGTGACCTGCTGACACTCGCCCGGCTGGAAGCTCAGCGGTTCACCCTGAGTATGAAGCGAACGGACCTGTCGGATCTTGTCACCGACGCGGCCGACGGATTCCTTCCCCAGGCTAAACGCCACGGGCTGACCCTCGAGCTCGATGCTGACGAGGGCCTATTCGCCGAGGTCGATCCGGAGCGTATGGCGCAGGTCATCGCCAACCTCATCGATAATGCGATGAAGTTCGCAGAGGCTGCGGTCAGCATCTCGCTCCATCGTGACAGCGCGTCGCAGAGCGGCTCAATCCCGATGATTCAGCTCACGATTGCCGACGACGGGCCCGGTATCTCCCACGAAGACCTTCCCCACATTTTCGAGCGGCTGTTCACCTCAGACCGCATGCCGACCCGGAAGATCGGCACCGGCCTGGGACTTACCATCGTGAAGGAACTCCTCGACCTCATGGGGGCGACAATCGAAACCCGTACTTCGTCCGACGGCACGTCGTTCACGATTCGACTTCCGCAGATCTGATGACAACGGGTCGGCCTTTCAGGGCGTGGCTGGTGTGCCGTACACCTCAATCTCCGCCAACCCGACATTCGGCCCCGACGAACCCGTAACCGTCAACAACACACTCGACGTAACCCGAGGCGAAAACACCACCGACAACCCCGAACCATCATTCGGCAACGCACCAACAACCACCACAGACCCATCACTAAACGTCAACGACGCACCCAAAACCCGATCAGCCAAATTCGGCCGATCAAACAACACCACACGATCCACCACAAAACCCCCACCCCACACCAAACGCAACCACGCACCAACCCCCTGCCCCAACGACGCCCACTCCCGCAAATAATCACGCGGATACCCATCCGCCACACCATCAACCGCCTTCACCGCCCGCTGCCCCGTACCAACACTCTCCGACGACGCCGACACCACCGCCAAACCCGCAACATTCACCACAACCACCGGAACCACCGAACTCGACGACGATGACGAAACACCTACCGGCACAGTCGAACTCGACGACGATGACGACGAACTCGACGGAACCAACGAAGTAGACGACGAACTCGAAGTCGAAGAACTCGATACTTCCGTTACCGGCACCGAAGTCGAACTCGACGACGTGGAAACTTCGGTTTCGGGAACCACCAGACTTGATGAAGTTGACGAACTTGACGGGAGAGTCGAACTCGACGAGCTCGAAACTTCCGATTCCGGCACCGAAGATGAGTTCGACGGAACCGACGAAGTAGACGACGAACTTGTCGACGAACTTGTCGGCGAACTTGTCGACGAACTTGTAGTCGAACTCGAGCTAGAAGAACTCGGTATCGCCGTTGACGGTTCGATTGTGACTTGCACCTCATCGGATGAGCTTGCGCCCTGTGCGTCCGAGACGGTCAAGCGGAATGCGAAGATGGTCTGCTCGGCCAGATCCGGCCCGACGAAGCTTGGTGATCCGAGCAAATCGCCGGTGAGCGTAACGACGGGGCCGGCAACCTGTGTCCATCGAAATGCCAGCGGACCGGATTCCGGGTCGGTTCCATTCCCGGAAAGCACTACGGTCGAATTCGCTTCCACAGTTTGGTCAGCGCCGGCATTGGCCGTCGGCGGGAGATTTTCCGGGCCTCCGATCGCGCGGATCCGGTAGACGCTGGCACCGCGGGCGACCGGTGTGGTGAAGGATTGATCGGCGTAAAGATCGGTGAAGTACAACCCGTCGGGTCCGGCGGCGATGCCGGACACCGTCGCCTTGCCGGTACCCGTGTACTCGATGAGGGGCTTCGGATAGCCGGTCGCCAGAGCACCCGTTACATCAAAAGCGAACTCGGTGATCCGCTTACCGTACGCGCCCACCGGGCCGGTCGCCCATGTCGGCCCGGACTCGGTCACGAACGCATGATCCATCTTGCCAGCGGGAAATCCGCTTCCACTGAACGTGGCCGACTCAACGAAGGCGATGTCGACAGGGGCCTTCGCTGGAATCCAGTTGTAGAGCGCTCCGTTGAGCATGCTTGCGTCGGTGCCGTCCCACAGGTAGTTACGACCGCTGTCGATCTTTGCCAACCGGTCAACGCTTGGACCATTTTCAACCGAATAATGCGAGCCGTTCGATGCCCTCCACGCGCCTCCAAAGGGGTTTCGGAGGCCGTAGGCAAAAACGTAGTCGCGGGGCCCGATTCCATTGGCGGCGTTGTAGAACGGGTTGTCGACTGCCGGAGTCCCGTCCAGGTTGACCCGCAGGATTTTTCCCCGAAGGGAATTCAGATCCTGCGCAGTCGCCGTGAATAAACCATCGCCCATGTGTACGTACAACTTGCCGTCTGGTCCGATCGACAAATCCGAGATCTGATGGGACTCGTACATGTCTTCGCCCACCATGTCGAGGATCGTCGTCGCCGTGTCGGCCACCCGCCCGTTGCTATGACTGCTGTAGCGAACGACCTTGGGGTAGTTGGGACCCGGCTCAGCTCCGTTCGGGTCGTAGAGCATGCTCGCGAACACATCGCCGCTCAGCGGATCGACGACGATACCGGCCAGTCCCTGCTCACCGGAACCCGGAAAGACGCCCGATGGTGTGACGCTAAGCGCGCCCGAGTAGTAGTCCGAAACCGTGCCGTTGCGGGTCACGGCCTTGATTCGCCCGTACAACTCGGTCACGTAGAAGTACACGTCGTCGGGGTTCGGTCCCGGATTCGGAACGAATGCCATGTTCACCGCGAGTTCGAACCCCGTCGCTACACGTTCGACCACATAACCGGACTGCGTCACCGTCCACGACTCTGCACCTCCGGGGACTGGCGCGTCGGCCGTCTTGAACAGACGTTCGCCCCAATCGCTCCATTCAGTCGCTACTTCTCCGCTGCTGTCCTTAAAGCGGGCCCGGAGCCGGTAGTCGGTGCTGAAAGCGAGCGCGGTGCGTCCGACGTTCGAATTCTCGAATGTTCCGTCGCCCAGGTGCGTGTGGTAGCGATGCGGTCCGGTTGCACAGGACTCCGACCAGATCCGTTCGACCGGAGCCACTGTCCAGATTTCATAATCTGAGCAGATGTGAGAGTCAGCCGGGTTCGGATCGATGAAATTCGGAATTGTTTCCATGTGGAGATCGGCGGGATGAAACGTCAAACCGTCCGAGCTCGGATGCGCGAAAGAGGGGGCAGATGGTGAGACATTCTGGGCCGGAATGGTCGTCGGTGTCGGATCGGGCAGATCCCCGATCACCTGTATTTCCGCAAGACCCGTGCTGCTTCCGATCCTATTGGTCACGGTGAACGTGACACTAGTCGTGGTTCGGGTGGCGAAGTCGACCACGACGTCGGTGCCGTCGTTGGTGAGGTTGCCCAACCGGACGCTGCTCCCATCGCTGAACGTGAGAGTCGCGGCCAAAACCTGATCGTTGAGATTCGGACGGTCATTCAGTACAACCCGGTCCACCACGTAGGGGGTATCCCAAACCAGCTTCAGCCAGGCCCCGACCCCTTGATTTTCGGTCGCCCATTCCCTTGTGGCGTCACCCGGATAGCCATCTGCCGATCCGTCGACGGCCTTTCGGGCGGTTTGCCCAGACGATACTGTCTCCGACGACGCTGTTACTGTCGCCAGGGCCGCGATATTGCCGCTCACGGCCGGTGCCGGACCTGTTCCGATGATCGCTGTGAAAAGAACAGTGATCGAAATAACGATCGCAAGGTACTTTCGCATAGACCACCTCAATATCTCAAGGGCCTGAACCTCGGCCCGTGGGGTTTCGTCTCTGCATTAGCGAATGTACCCGATCCAACGCCGACCAGATACCGGGCCCGGCTACGGTCGAACGGCGAGGCGGATCAACGCGATACTCCCCGCGACCAACTCGAGACGCGGCTCGAAATAACGGCACACTCAGGCCAGTAACGACCGTTTTGTCGACGTTCGTGCGACGATCCGACCTCGGTGCAGCACGGTCCTTTCCTCGCTGGCCATCGATAGCGCATTCGTCAGGTTCGTTCCTTCGATCGCGACGAGGTCGGCCCGACTCCCAACCGAGACACTGACCGACTCTCGGCCCAGAGCTTGACGGGCAGCACCGCTCACCATGTCCCAGGCCTGATCGGCCGTGAGGTGCGCCACCAACGCCAGGACACCGGCTGTCTCGAACGGATCGCACCGACCATACGGGAAGAACGGGTCCTGCACATTGTCGGCCCCGGCGGCCACGATCACACCGGCGTCGCGCAAGGTGTTGATCGCGGTGACCCCACGTGGTGGACACTCCAATTTCTCCCACCCGAACAGGAACAGACTCGACAGGGGCATGGTGAACACCGCTATACCGGCCTCGGCGAGTTCATCGGCTATCCGCCGTTGCACGTCGATCGGCTGAGACGCGAGGCTCACGCAATGACTCGCCACCACTCCGGTGAGACCGTGCGATCGCACCTGCCGGATCAACTCCGGAAGATAAAACAGCGCTGGATCGACCGTCTGGTCGGTGTGCACGTCCATAGGCAGGCCCGATCGCACGGCGGCGTTCACCACATCAGTGGTTGCACCGACGGGGTCGTCTGCGATGTCAGGGCTCGCACCGACGACATCGATACCTGCATCGATCGCTGCGGCGAGCAACCGGCGAACCGGCTCACCGGACGACCCACCGAGCGGTGCGGCCAGCCCGACCAACTCAATGTCGGCCAGCCCTCGCGCATGGATGCGGTCGCGCACCTCGATCAACGCGTGGACACCTCGGAGTCCGTGCAACGAGGCGATGTCGACGTGCGTCCGGATTGTTGTGGTGCCGTGGACGACCAGCGCCTCGATGGTTTGCGTGGCCCGTTCGACGAAACTCTCGTGTGTGAGGTCGCCGACCCGGGCGAACCACTCAGCCACGCCGGCATCGAGATCCGCCGGCACCGGCGTGTCAGCGGAGAGAAACGCTTTGTCAAGATGAGCGTGGGCCTCCACTCCGGCCGGAAGAATCACCTTGCCCCGGCAGTCTTCATCGACATCGCCTTCCCGCGCGGCAACGAACCCGACGTCTGAGATGAGGCCCGATCCCCGGTCAACCGCCACATCAGCGGATTCGCCTCCGGCCAGAAGGCCTCCCCGAAGCACGAGTCGACCCTGTGGATCGGCATTCGTCAGGCGGATAGGGTCAGGTCGATGCAATTCCATAATCTCCCAAGTATTCCACAGAGGAATACTCACCAAGCTTGCTTGTCGTGACCGTCACCCGCAAACCTCCCGCAGCGACGACCGCGGCATCCACTCGCGTCCCGAAAAAGCTTGTCGCCGCGAAACAGGAGGAACCGCCACGAACCAAAGCCAATCGAGGGAGGTCGGCGGCCAAGCTCGCCGCCCCGAGGCCGATCACCAAAGCCGTGCCGAGAGGCCAAAATCGGAACGGCCGGAAGGCTGCCGCCGCCGGGAACACAGCTGATCAGCTGACGGAAGACATTGGACGTTCGATACGAAATCGGCGGGTCGAGCTCGGGATCACGATGTCGGAGCTCGCCACGACGGCAGATCTGTCGCAACCATTCCTCAGCAAGGTTGAGCGCGGCCTGGGCCGCCTGAGCATGGGTGCCCTCGACCGGGTTGCCCGGGCGCTCGGCACCAGCGCAGTGGGCCTACTCGCCGGCTCTGACGCCCCGGCGACCGTTGACGTGGTTCGCAAAGGCGAACGTCCGAAGCTTCCGGCGTACGAGAACGACGAAGGCATGGGCCAGGCTCTGACCCGGCGCTCCGGGCAGCTGCGAGTCGTCGAGTTCGACAGCGGGCCCATGGACTTTGCCCTTGTTCCCTACGTGCACCGCAATGATTCCGTGTGCGTCGTCCTGAGCGGTGAGTACGAGTTCGAGTTCGACCAAACCCGCCTGACGCTCACGGAAGGCGACAGCGTGTCGTCAAGCGGTGGAGTGAGCCAGCGGTACCGCGTGCTCAAAAGGCCCGCACGCCTCCTGTTGATACTCGTGAGCGAAGACGTCGACGTCGTCCCGCATCGTCACGTCACACCGGGGAAAGCGGTAAAGCAGCACCCGAGAACGCAGTTGTAATAGTTCTGACATGAATTCTGTATTCCTGTGTGGAATACTCTCCTACCGAGCTCGATCCGACCACGAGTTCCAAAGGGAGCCATGAAGACAAACCATCTATTACGCCGAGCGGCCCTTCCGGTCATCGTCGGCCTCCTGCTTGCCGGTTGCGGGAGCGACAAGAAATCCGACTCCACGGATACGACTGCAGCAACAGCCGAGACCACCGCCGTGGCTGCCGTGGAGACTGTCGCCGCCGAGACCACCGCCGCAGCGGCGGCCGAGACCACCGCGGCACCGGCTGCGGCGGTGGGTGCCTCGATGGCAGGCGCATTGAAGGACGTGTGCCCGGCCACGATCGCCGTTCAGACCGACTGGTACCCTTCGGCCGAACGCGGTCCGCTGTTCCAGTTGCTCGGCGACAAGTTCACTGTCGACACCAAGAAGAAGACGATCTCCGGGCCACTCATAGCCCACGACGGTTCCGACACCGGGGTTCAGATTGAGATCCGCTCCGGAGGGCCAGCCATCGGTTTCGCTCCGGTAACCGCCCAGATGTACACCGACACCACCATCACCTTCGGATTCACCAGCCACGACTCGGCGGCAAACGACTACGCCAAGTTGCCTACCCTGTCGGTGGTCGCACCGTTCGACAAGAACCCACAGATCGTGATGTGGGACCCGGCGACCTATCCCGACGTGAAGACGATCGCCGATCTCGGCAAGGCGGGTGTAAAGATCAACGTGTTCCCCGGTGGACCCTGGCAGGAGATCCTCAGCAAACAGGGTGTAGTTCCGAAGGCGTCATGGGACGGATCATTTGACGGAACACCCGCCCGGTTCGTGGCGTCGGCCGGAAAGATCGCCCAGCAGGGCTTTGCTTCGGCAGAACCCTACGAGTACAAGAACCTGCCCGAGTGGGGGAAGGAAGTGGCGTACCAGCTCGTTTACGACGCGGGCGTTCGGTTCTACTCGCAGCCGCTCGGAATCCGTTCGGCCGATCTCGACAAGCTGCGGCCGTGCCTGAAGAAGTTCGTCCCGATGGTGCAGCAGTCAACGGTCGACTACCTGAACAACCCGGCAGCCGCGAACAAGAAGATCGTCGACATGCTCGACCAGTTGAAGGAGGTCGTGTATTCGGCCGGTGAAGCCGACTATGCCGTCAAGACGATGAAGGACATCGGCCTCATTTCGAACGGCCCGGATGCGACGCTCGGTAACTTCGACATGGACCGGGTGCAGGAAGGCATTGATCAGATGATCACCGCCGGAATCGCCAACGTGCCGAAGGATCTGAAGGCCGACCAACTCGCCACCAACGAGTTCATCGATCCTGCCATCGGTCTGTAGTGCGCTGAAGCGGACGTGCAATTGGTTGTGGGGGCTCTCGACAATCCGCAGTGAACGTGAATCCTGCGATCTCCGGGTCTCGTGACTTTCGTAACCCAGTCGTACTCACCGTTCAGGCCCATGCACAGTTTGTATGCAGCCACCCGGCCCAGGCCGGGTGGCTGTCTCGCGTCGGACCCGGCTTTCCGGTTCAGATACAGGTCTTCGAATCGCCCGACCGGGTCCACAGATCAGCATCTGCGTCGTGGGACGCTCCGGAAGGTCCGAACGCGCTATCCCATGACTCCTACGGCTGAGATACGACGGGAACGGGCACCACAGTCACACCCGGGCCTTTGGAGTTTGGTACCTGAGGTACCGTCGTGACCACCCCAACCGGAACGACCGTCGACGCAGCCGACGGGTCCAGGTTTCCAGGAAATGTGGCGTCGGTAGGTTGGTCGGTCACTATCGGACTGACGCATGGGGGTGGCGAAATAAACGCCTGTCCACCGGTAGCGAGACGCACATCGAGCGACGACGACCCCGTCGCATCGCAGCGCAGCGTGAAGATCGCCCTTCCGTCGCCCTTGGTGAGCTGCTCACCGACCTCGATCGGGACCAATCCTCCCTGCGGAAACACTGAAACGCCCACACCGCTCAGAGGCTTTACGGAAATCATGCCCTGTTCGTCAACGACCCGTGACGACACCTGCACGGCAATGTTCACCTTCTGGCCCAGTATCGGGGTCGAGGGGGCCAGGGCCCACCCCACGTCGGTGCGTCCATAAGCCTGCAACTCGAGGTCGTGCGTCGCTTTGGCTTCGGCGAAAAAGACATCGTCGACGACCATGGCGAGATCCGGAGCGTGCCACGCACGCACCCGCACCCGGCCCAGCTCGACCGCCTTGAGTTCGTAGTGGCCGGCGTCGTCGGCGTCAACGATCGTCGACGCGGACTGCGAACCGACAAGGCGCTCAATGCGGACCCTCGCCCCTGCCACCGGGCCATCGGGACCGCGCACGATGCCTTCGAGCGATGCCGAACTCGGGCGAAACCCGATCGTCGTCGTGGTGCCGCTGATGTCGAAGGAGGGAAGGGAGACCGCCGTGCGGTCGATCCCGACAGTTGAGGTGGTCGTGGACCCGAGCGCCAGCGTCGATGGGACGACCGGGTACGTCACCGTGACTTCACCGGTGCACGCCCCGGTCATTGCGGCGAGAACCGAAACAGCAGCGGCGAGACTCGATGTGCGGCGAAACCTCACCACTCCCCCAGAGCTGAAACTATGCCCCTCACCCCGGCGCACTCAACCGACGAGCCAGGCCCGATATCGCGATGAACGTACGCCATCGCAGCGACTGCCATCGGGCCTCCACCGGATCTCGCCGGCTCTCCACATGCGCTCGTCAGAACCCCTCGGACTGCGCCACCGCTGAAGAGTTCGGCCCCGGGTACGAGGTCCTCCAAAGCGCCGTGTGCCACTTCGTCGAACCGGACACGGCGCAGAACCCGCGGCGTCATCGCTCCACGACTGTCGATGCGTTCGACCAACTCCTGCCCCACGTAGCAGCCCTTCGAAAAGCTCACGGCCAAGCCCACGAGGCCTGTCGCGTTGGGAATTGTCGACTCGTTGAGTTCGTATGGCCACATAGGAATACCAGAAGATATGCGGACATACTCAAAGCACAACGAGTCGACAGTGGGTGCGTCGAAGAGTAACTCGTCGCTGAACAAATCGAACCCCGGGAGCGCCGCCAGCCCACGCACCGAGCCTTCGGGGGCGCCGTGCACCAGCGTGTCTGGACCACGAACCGCCCACATCGGGGATGACTCCGTCAGGGAGATAACGCACTTGGTACGGATGAGGAAGCGCCGGAGCGCGCTCTCAATTCCTGCCCCTGCACCCGGATCCGCATCGAGACGGTAGGTATCGGGGGCGACTCGCGTGACCCGCAAGAAACCAACGAGCTTTCCGGTCGGCTGAAGTAGAAATGACCAGGTCGATGCGCCGACCTCGAGACTGCCCAGATCCTGGCTCACCTGACTCTGCAGGAACTTCAACGTGTCGGGTCCCTCGGCCACGAGCACATCGCGTGCCATCATCACCGCACCAACCGAGTTCGTAAGCGCCCGCACCCCTTCGGCCCCGTACAGCACCGCCACACTCATGACCGTGACTGCCTCATACGACGGGCGGCCGGCACCGCGGCGAGCAGCGCAGCCGATTTGAAGAAGCACTCCTCATCTTCAGCCGCCGGGTCAGAATCGGCCACGATCCCGGCCCCGGACTGGACCGATGCCCGACCGTCGGGCCGCACGAACATGGTGCGGATGGCAATGGCGGTGTCGAGGTTTCCGGCGAAGTCAAAGTACCCCACCACGCCGGCGTAGGGGCCGCGGCGGGCCGGCTCCAGGTCGTCGATGATCTCCATCGCCCGAACCTTCGGTGCCCCCGAAACCGTGCCGGCGGGGAACGTCGCGCGCAGCACGTCGATAGGGCCGAGCCCGTCGCGCAGTTCGCCGGATACCTGCGACGTCAGATGCATCACGTGGGAATAGTGTTCCAGCGTCATGAGCTCCTCGACGGTGCACGTCCCGAACTTCACCACGCGACCGACATCGTTGCGGGCCAGGTCGACCAGCATGATGTGCTCCGCCACTTCCTTCGGATGCTCCCGAAGCTCACCGCCAAGTCGCCGGTCTTCCTCCTCCGTGGCTCCCCGGCGTCGGGTCCCCGCGATCGGGCGGGAGATCACCCTACGGTCGAGCAACTGCACCATCGGTTCGGGCGAAGAACCGATCACGGTCACCTCGGGCGACTGGATCAGGTACATGTACGGGCTCGGGTTCACGAGGCGCAGAACGCGGTACACGTCGTAGGGGTTCGCCTCCAGGTCGAGGTCGAACCGCTGGGAGAGAACGACCTGGAAGATATCGCCGGCCAGGATGTGTTCCTTGGCCGTCTGCACCGCGAGCTGGTACTCGCCATGCCCCATGGAACATGTCGTCTCCGGGCGCGGATCGGCAGGATCAGGGGGCAGGGCCAGCGCGTACGGCAGCGGCTGGCCAAGATCGTCGGACATTTCATTGATCCGCTCAACGGCGGAGTCGTAGGCCGACCGATCGACCTCGGGGTCACCGGTCACAAGAACGTTGTCGATCAGAAACACCCGGTGCTTCCAGTGGTCGAAGGCGGCCACCGAACCAACGACGTTGATAACAGAATCAGGAAAGCCGGTCTGGTTCGCCTGAATGTTCGGGAGCCGCTCGATCTCGCGCACGACGTCGAACCCGAGGTATCCGACCAGACCTCCGGTCAACGGGGGCAGCCCGTGATGTTCCGGCGCGTGATAAGCCGTGAGCAGGTCCTCCAACGCGCAGAGCACTCCGGACTCGAGACGCACGTCATCGGGGATCGTACCGTCGACCTTCAGCGATACCGATCCCGTGGAATCCCGGGTCGCGGTAATGGTCGCCAACGGGTTACGGCCGATGAACGAGAAGCGACCCCACTGACCGCCGTGCTCCACCGACTCGAGAAGGAAACCGGATCCTTCGCCGACCAACTTCGCGAACGCGGCGACGGGTGTCTCCAGATCGGCCATCATTTCGCGGTAGATCGGCACAACCGTATGTGTACGTGCCAAATCGAGAAATGCATCCACCTCCGGTTTGATTCCGCGCAAACCGTTTGCCGCGCTGGATTTGGTCTGGCTCATGATGCGGTCCCCACCTCGACAACGCCGGACCCGAAGGCACGGAAGAAGCAGCTGTACTCACCGGTGTGGCAGGCGCCGCGCCCTTCCTGATCGACCTTGAACAGCAACGTATCGCCATCGCAGTCATACGAAGCGCTGCGTATGAACTGGCGGTCTCCCGATGTGTCGCCCTTACGCCACACTTCCTGCCGCGACCTGCTCCAGAAGACGGTGCGCCCCTCAGCCAGCGACTGGGCCAGTGTCTCGGAGTTCATCCACGCCATCATGAGGACACGGCCCGAGGTGGCCTCCTGCACGATTGCCGCGACAAGCCCGTGCTCGTTGTAGCGGACCACCGCTAACTCGGACTCGGAGGGGACGATCGGGACGGCGGTGAACACCTGGCTAGCGTAGGCGGGCCCGACTGCCAAGCCGCGCCTTTTGCGTAAGGCGCCGTGCGATCCCGTTGACTTCCGTTACAGGTAAAGACCGGTGGCCCCGTCGTTGCGGTCAGCGGCAACGCCATGGATATCGCGCTCACGCAGAAGCAGGTAGTCGTCGCCGCTGACTTCAACCTCGTACCGGTCTTCCGGGTTGAACAGCACCCGGTCACCGGGCTGGATCAAGCGCACACTGGGGCCGACGGCAACGACCTCAGCCCATGTCAAACGCCGCGACACCTGAGCCGTGGCGGGAATCAGCAGACCGCCCTTGGAAATCCGCTCGCCGTCGGTGCCCGGGATCTGGACGAGCACCCGATCAGCGAGCATCGTGACCGCAAGCTTCTTGTCCTGGGAAGTGTTCACAACGACAAGGCTACAAGCCCGGCAGCCCCACCTCCGTCGGGCCACTGATTCAAACGGGCCGCACGTCGATTCCATGATCGTGGAGGTGCTGTTTGGCCTGGGCAATAGTGAACTCGCCGAAGTGAAAGATGCTGGCCGCGAGTACCGCATCCGCCCCGCCGATCTCGGCTCCGGCGACCAGGTGGTCAAGGGTGCCGACTCCCCCGCTGGCAATGACGGGGATTGTCGTCGCGTCGACGATGGCCCGGGTCAGGGCCAACTCGAAGCCGTCGCGGGTACCGTCGCGGTCCATCGACGTGAGCATGATTTCGCCGGCTCCCCGTGCTTCCGCCTCCGTCGCCCAGATCACGGCGTCGATCCCGGTTGGGGTGCGCCCGCCGTGGGTGTACACCTCATAATGCCCAGCCTCGGCTGACATCCGAGCGTCAATGGACACCACGACCGCCTGCGCTCCGAACTCAACCGACAACTCGTTGATGAGGTCGGGGCGGTACACGGCGGCCGAGTTGATGCTCACCTTGTCGGCCCCCGCCCGGAACATGGCCCGGGCATCTTCAACCGTCCGGATGCCGCCACCGACCGTAAGCGGAATGAACACCGACTCAGCTGTCCGTTCGACGACGTCTCGCATCGTCTCCCGGTCATCGGACGTAGCGGTGATATCGAGGAACACCAACTCATCCGCGCCTTCGAGGTCATAGCGGGCCGCCAACTCAACCGGGTCACCCGCGTCGCGGATACCGACGAAATTGATCCCCTTGACCACCCGCCCGTTGTCGACGTCTAAACAGGGGATCACCCGCACGTTGCGCACGTACTCACGTTAGCTCCGATGGCCACAGGAGAGCCGCTCGTGTTGAAATGTGAATCGGAGCCATCTCACGGTAGTGGTTTCGCCACACCCGCAACGCCCAAGGGGCGCGGTTCGACCGTAGACTGATTCCATGGGCCATCGTTTCGCAGCACGCATGCGACGCAACCGGTGGGAAGCGACAGGCATCCTTGCCGTGGCGAGCCTGACGACGATTGGCGGCGCGATTGGCAGCGCGATGTGCACTCCCATGCCAAGGGCCTCAGCTTCGGAACGGCTCCAGACACTCGGCGCAAGAAAGTCCTCCACGAAGGTCGCGTCGGCCGCTACCGTGCCGCGTACGATCAAACTCGGTCCCTCGCTCGACCCGAAGAAGCTTGTTGCCGCGACCCGAACCGCCGCTCTCTACGACGCCAGCCGGCTCCGGGTCAAACTCGGAAACCCGGTATGCCCGAGCGGAAGTCCGCTGACCACCAAGGTTGTTCAATGCCTCGTCACCCTCGGCACAACGAGTGTCGCGTACCTGGTCAAGCCGAACGGTGTCGGATCGTTCGACGCGGAGCCCACCTTCCCGGTCGTCGGAACCAGGTCTATCGAGGCCGCCGCCGAGGAAGCGGTCGGAACCGCAGCCAAGGCCAGATGCGGAGAAGTCACGTTTCAGGTCCTACCGGCGAACAGCAAGGTGACTTGCACTGTGTCCTCTGCCGGACGGACCCGGTCCGTGACCGTTCGCGTTACTGATCGCTACGGTTCGCTCCACGCCGACACCCCATCGGAATAGTTCGCTAGCGCTGGCTGGCTACGTGCCACGGGTCTGGTGGGGACGTGTTTGTTCGTTGGCCGGATCTTGCGGTCGGGTGCGCGGGATGTTGTTGTGCGGTGTCTAACCGGCGAGGGCGAGTTGGGTGGTTGGTGGGCTGTGGAGGATGATGCCGTTGGGCCATTCGATGAGTAGGGTCACGTCGTCGGCGGCCATGGTGAGTTTCAGGCCGTGGCGATGGACGAGTCGATGGTGGAACCTGCACAAAAGCACAAGGTTGCTGATCCGATGATCTCCACCGTCTTCATGGTGTTTCAAGTGGTGAATGTCGCACCAGCGTGGCGGATGGCTACATCCCCGGTACCGGCAGTGCCGGTCCCGGACGAGCACGGCCCTCCGGTTCCGTACGGGAATACCGGTGATTGGTGTGCCAGCATCGAACGGGACTCCTTTCCCGGATAGGAACACGGCCGTGAACGTTGCGTCGCAACTCATTGCGTCGCGAACCCATTTCGGGAGCACGGTTCCTGAGACGGTCGTGGTGTTCCCGTTCTCGGCGTTGATGGTCACCGTGACATTCGGCCGGGAGCCATGCACCCCGGACAGGCCGTCGTTGCCGAGTATCTCGTTCGCGATGTCACTGAGTGCGTCGTGTCGTTTCTGGGTGATGGTACGTTCATCGTCAGGTAACGGTTTCGGGGGCATCACCGCGGTGAGCGCTGCGGCGAGGGTTTCCCCGGCTAACGGTTCAAGGATCCCGTCTAGTTTCCATGTGCCGTCGGGGAGCACCGTGAGCGTCACCCGTCGACGTGCGGCGTGGATGTCGGGTCGTGAAGGATCGGATAGTTCATCGTCGCATAGTGATACCCACCGTCGGATAACGGTTTTGAACTCTGACGCACTGAGTGCTTCCGCGGCTTCCAACAGGACGTGTTCGTCTCGGACCGCCAATATGCGTCGTTCATCGGTCACAACGGCAGCCAATGTTTTGATGTGGGTGTACCCGATGCGGTTGTGGTGGAACGATTCACCGAACGAGGCCAACACATCCAGCAGGACGGCATGTTCCTTACGCGCATGACCTTCGCTACGTAACGCGTGGGTGTTCGCGGCGAGCCATGCCGGCCCGTTCGCGTACCCGTCGAACAGGTACGCACCGGACTCCCGGAACCGGTTGTACGCGAACG
>JANMZO010000118.1:0-4552 GCA_031383405.1 Acidimicrobiia bacterium
TGGGACGGCCAAGGTGGCATTGAACCAGTTCACCCGCCACAGGTTGCGGGCATCGGCAGCGTCGGGGTCGACTCCGTTGAGCTGGGCGACTGCATCCTTCGGCGACAGCGTCGGGTCGATCATCTGGGCAAACGTGGGAAGCGCGATCTTTCGCTCGGCGAAGCGCGTCACCGCGTTGTCGTAGGACGTCTGGTCGACCATGTCGGCCGTGAGGCCGAGGCGGAGGTCGGTGGAAAGCGAGGTCGATGAAGCGGCGGACATGCCACTCATACTGGTACGCGGAAATCGCTAAAGGAAGTCAATCCCTCCTCCGGGGCCGGTGTGGGTGCACTTTTGTACCGGGAAAGCACGAAAACGCACCCACACCGGCACGTGCCGGTCGGGCTACTTGCCGGTGAAGACCGGCTCGCGGCGGGTGAGCATCGAGGCGATGCCTTCCTCCGCATCGGCGGTCTTGGCGAGCCGGTCCTGGGTCTGACGCTCGTGGAGGAGCATGGTGCGGACCCGGGCGGCGAGGTTGGAGCGCAGGGTGGCCCGGGTGGCGGCGACGGCGAGGGGAGCGGCGCCCGCGATTTCCGTGGCGAGGGCGATAGCGGTCGCCCGGACCTGGTCCTGGGCGACGAGCCGATTGGCCAGGCCGAGTTGGAAGGCCTCTTCGCCGTAGATACGACGGCCCGTAAGGAGAACATCGGCGGCGCGGGCCGGGCCGATCAGTTCGGGCAGGGTGAGCGAGATGCCGAAGCCGGGATGGATGCCGAGGCGCACGAAGTTCGTTGCCATGAACGCCTCGGCGCAGATCACCCGGAGGTCGGCGGCGGTGGCCAGGCCGAACCCGGCGCCAACGGCGGGGCCGTGAACGGCCGCAACCATGGGGATCGTGACGTTGAACATGCGTACTGCCGACTCGTAGAACGGACCGATCGGGCTTGCGTTGTCGGTCTGCACGAAGCTGCCGAAGTTGTTCGCCCGGGTACCTTCCTGCCCGGAGAACTGCGCTCCGGCGCAGAAGGATTTACCCTCGGAGCAGATGACCGCGGCCCGCGCCCCGTCGGCCGTGGCCCCTTCGATGGCGTCGGCCAGGTCGTTCATGACCTGCACGTTCGCGAAGTTGTGCGGGCCCTGCTGGATTTCGACGATTACGACGTGACCCTGGATGGAGACGCCAACGGTGCTTGAGGAGCTCATGGACGCAGATGCTATTGCGAACCGGTCCGTTCCGACAGTCGAGCCCGCCCGAGGCCCCGGGTTCCAGCCGGTTTGGACCCGCCCACAACAGTTGGAGGTTTGTGTTCAAACCGGTAGCCTCGGTAGCCGTTTGCCGGACCCGCCTCTTTCCTTCGGGCCGGAACGAACGTAGGAGTGCATGATGTCGAGTCGTAGAGCTGTCATCGTCGGCGTGGGGCAGTACCGGCGTAATCCCAAGATCGACGGCCCATTCGAGCCTTGGGAGCCGGCGGCCATGATGGCCGAAGCGATGCGACGGGCGGTGGCCGATACCAAAGCCCAGGGCGACGCGTCGGCCGACGACATCTTCGACTCCGCCACGCTGCTCGGCTGCGTCGATCCAATTGCCTGGAACTACACCGAACTGTGCACCCGCGTCGGCGAACTGGCCGGGGTGAACCCGTTGGCCACCGGGCTCACGGTGCCTCCCGGCGGCAACTCCCCGGGTGATCTGCTGATCGACATCGCGAACCGGATCGTCGCGGGTGAGGCCGAGGTCGCGCTTCTGGCCGGATCCGAGTGCGTGTACGGCCGCCGACGGGCAATCAAGGAACACGTGGAGCTCGACTGGACCCCGACCACGGGGCGTCGCGATTTCCTCAAAGGTCAACGCCCTTTGGCCAATCAAATCGAATCACGACACGGCATCGTGGCCCCGATCCAGTGCTACCCGCTGTTCGAGAATGCCCTCCGGGCCGAGGCCAAACGGACCGTGGCCGAACACCAGCAGTTCCTCGGTGAGTTCATGGCCCGCAATGCCGCCGTTGCGGCCAACAATCCCTACGCCTGGTTTCAGACCCCGTATTCCGCGGCCGACATTGCCAACCCGACGCCGGAGAACCGATGGGTGTGCTTTCCGTATCCGAAGCGGATGAACGCCATCATGGAGGTCGACCTGTCGGCTGCGGTCGTTCTGATGAGCTCCGACGAAGCCGACCGGCGGGGAATACCGAAGAACAGCCAGATCGCCTTTCTCGGCGGTGGGTCGGCCGTCGATGCGTGGTCGTCGACCGAACGAATCGACTTCGTGTCGTCGCCCGCCATCGCCGCCGCGTCGAAGGCCGCGTTCGAGCACGCCGGACTCGCGGTGGATGATGTCGATGTGTTCGACCTGTACAGCTGTTTTCCATCGGCGGTGGAGCTGGCGCTGAAGGAACTCGGCGTGGCCACCGATGATCCGCGTGGAGTCACGGCCACCGGCGGCCTCGCGTATGCCGGAGGCCCGGGCAACAGCTACGCCATGCACGGCCTCGCTGCCGTCACCGAGCGCTTGCGAGCCAATTCACATGAGAAGGTCGGGCTGATAACGGGTCTCGGCATGTCGGTTACAAAGCACGCATACTGTGTGCTCTCCAACGATGCCGACCGGATCGCGGCAAGCGACGGAACGGGGCACAAGGTGAAGCTGCCCGAGGCACTGACGACCGGGCCCCAACTGGTCGACGAAACGAGCGGCGACGGCGTCATCGAAACGTATTCGGTCGAATACGGTCGAGACGGCAAGCCAACCCGCACGTTCATCATCGCCCGGTTGGCCGACGGCAGTAGAACGGTGGCTAACGGTATGTGTACTGATGAAGAAGTACGCGCGCTTACTGAATCCGAAGGAATCGGGCGGAAGGTGCGGATCACCGGCGGCCGTGCGGGAGAGGGCGACACCAACGTGCCCAACCGGGCCGAGTTGGTCGGATGAACACGCTGCTGAGCCCGCTGGGCCCGGTCTCGGTCCCGTCGTCGTACAACCTGGTCGAACTCTCGAAGGGCGCCCGCATTGAGGGGGAAGACGTGGTCTTCCCCGGAGCGCAGGCACCGCACCGCAACCGCGACGTTCTGGTCGACGGGCTCCGGATCGCCGTTCATGAGTGGGGCGACGAGTCGGACCCTCCTCTGCTGCTCGCCCACGGGGGGTTCGACTTCGCCCGGACCTTCGACCTGTTCGCGCCGCTGCTCGCGGCCGGCGGGTGGCGGGTCGTGTCGTGGGATCACCGCAGCCACGGCGACTCCGAATGGGCGCCGTTCACCAGTTGGGCCGCCGATCTCCGTGACGCGGTCGCCGTGATCGATTCGGTGACCAACCGGTCCCTGCCGATGCTCGGTCACTCGAAGGGTGGTGCGCTTTCGCTGCGGCTGGCCGAGGCACTGCCGCACCGGATCTCCCATCTCATCAACATCGACGGCATGCCCTCGAAACAACGGGCCCCGGATGTCGCCGACCATGAACGGTCGAAGATGCTGAGCAAGGATCTGAGCGGGTGGCTTGACCATCGCCGCAAGGCGGCGCAGAACTCCCGGAAGCCGGGAACGCTGGAAGAACTGGCCAGACGCCGGGCTACGATGAACCCCCGACTCACCCACGAATGGCTCTGCTACCTGGTGACCGCGGGAGCGTTTCGAAGCGACGACGGCTGGCGGTGGAAGATTGATCCGATGCTCCGCATGGGCGGGTTCGGCCCGTGGCGGCCGGAGTGGTCCATCGGTGGACTGCCCGGCCTCAGCATGCCGTTCCTCGGTTTCTTGGCCATGGAGCAGGAGGCGATGGGTTGGGACGCCGTAGCCACTGAGGTGCAGTCGCACATCCCCCGGGGCGGCCGACTCGAACTGATGCACGGCGTAGGCCATTTCATCCACATCGAGCAACCCGGGATCGTTGCCGCCAAGGTGCTGGAGTTCCTGTCATGACCAACACTGCGGGAACCACCCTTTCGACTACACAGATGATCCGCAACGCCCGTGTCGATCTGGCGCTGCATGAACTTCGCCCGGCAACCGGCTCGGGCCATCCGCTGTTGATGCTTCACGGACTCGGCGAGCAGTCGCCGTCGAAGATTCCCGACGATCTGGCGGGTTGGCCCGGTGGGATCTGGGCCCTTGACTTCACCGGTCACGGTGGCTCTTCGGTCCCGGCCGGAGGTGGCTACACGTGCGAGTTGCTGATGTCCGACGCCGACGCCGCCTTCGCGGTACTCGGTCCGCTCACGATCTACGGCCGCGGCCTCGGGGGATACGTCGGATTGCTGCTCGGCGGAGCCCGGGCGTCGGACATTAAAGGCCTCATCATCGACGACGGCCCCGGAATCCGGGGAGGAGGAGCCGAGCCCGGTTCACAGTCGCTTGAGGGCATCGGGCCGGGAGCCGCCTACGCGCAGGCCACCCCGGATCCCTTTGCGCTGATCGAACTCGCGAGTGACATCCGGCCGCCCGACTATGCCGCCCGTTTCGTCCGCCTCGCCGTTGAGGGCTCGGCCCTCGAGACGGCGGTCGCGGTCGTCGCCGTCGCCCGGCCGCCCTGGTTGACGGGACTGCTGGCCGAGTACGGGGTCGTCGAGGC
>JANMZO010000142.1:0-12426 GCA_031383405.1 Acidimicrobiia bacterium
CGGTGTCGAGCCCGGCGGTTCCGCTGATCAAAACCAGTCGTTCGACGAGTTCGGGACGCGCTAGTGCAACGTGGAGTGCGAGGCGGGCTCCCATCGAGTAACCGACGTAGGTGGCCCGGCCGGCCACAGCGACGGAATGGGCGGTCTGTTGGAGGTCGGACTCGACGTGCGACGAGCGGCCGTGGCCAGGAAGGTCGAAGAGAATTGTTTCGAGATCACCCTGTCGAACCAACTGCTCCGCGAGGGGTAGCCAGGACTGCGAGGTCTGGGTGAACCCATGAAGAAGAACAACCCGCTGTCGGTCGTGCGCAGTGGATCCGTTGACATTCATCCAGAGGGGGCGGGCATTCACGCTGCCACACTAGGGGTCCGCCTCAGGATAGTCTGCGCGTTTCTGACGGCTCTGAACGCCCTTCAGTTCGTCCTCGGCGTTGCGGTTGGGTAAAGCAGGCGCTGCCTTCTGCGTCCTCCCGAATGACGCCCAGCGCTCGCCATAAACATCACATCTAACCTGAGGCGGACACTAAGACCCACCGATGGTGATTCGTGTTCACGGTTTGGGTCCGGGACGGGGCATCATCTTGGAATGACCCTGTCCGATGTCCAGGCAACGTTCTGTGCGACCCTTCTCGATGAGTGGTGCCGGGCCGGTGTCACGCATGCCGTGGTATGTCCTGGATCGCGTTCGACCCCGATGGCGCTCGCAATAGCTGACGAGTCGCGATTGACGACCCACGTGGTGCTCGACGAGCGAAGCGGAGCATTTTTCGCCCTGGGTCTCGCCCGGGCGACGGGCATCCCGGCCGTCCTGCTTTGCACGAGTGGGACAGCAGCGGTCGAGTTCCATCCGGCCGTCGCTGAAGGGCATCTCGACCGGGTTCCGATGATCGTTGTCACCGCCGACCGTCCGCCCGAGTTGCACGGAATCGGCGCGCCGCAAACAGTCGATCAGAACCGGCTGTTCGGGCGATCGGCTCGCGACTATTTCGAACCGGGTGTGGCCGACTCCGCTACGGCGTCGACGTGGCGGTCGCTCGCGTCGCGCGTGTTCCTGGCGGCCACATCGGGAGCGAGCGGACCGGGACCGGTCCAACTCAACCTGGCGTTCCGTGAGCCACTCGTCGGTCGGGTCCGGCGGCTTCCCGTCGCACGGGCCAAGGGTCGGCCTTGGCACGCGACCTTGCCGCTTCCGGCGGCCGACCGGGCGGTGGCTGATTCGGTGGCATCAAGTCTCTGGTTGCGACTGGCCGGGCGTCGCGGCGTGATTGTGGCCGGCGCAGGTAGTGGCGACCCGGACGCCCTGCGTCGACTCGCAACGGCGGTCGGTTGGCCGCTCGTCGCCGATCTGCGATCGGGGGCCCGGGGGACCGGGACGAACGAGACCAACTCCGGGCGAACAGTCACCGTCGATCACATCGACGCGATCTTGCGATCGCCCGGGGCGGCTGAGGCGCTCCGGCCTGATGTCGCCCTCCGATTCGGTGCCCCGTGGGCGTCAAAGGTGCTGAACCAGTGGTTGGCCGGTATCGGCGACGATGTGCTGGTCGACCCGCACCATTCTTGGCTCGACCCGAACCGGACGTCGCAGGTGACGGTGCACGCTGACCCGACTTTCGTGGCTCAGGCCCTGGCCGACACACTCCCAGCGGGCGACCCGTCATGGCTGGCCCGTTGGGCAAAGGCCGACGCAGCATCGCGGTCGGTGTTGCGTGGTCAACTCGACAGTACCTCGGCGGTCCCGCATGACCTGTCCGAACCGGCTTGGATACGCGCGTTGATCGGGTACCTACCGAACGGAAGCGAGTTGGTGATCTCGTCGTCCATGCCCATCCGTCATGCGGAGTGGTTCTCGGTGGGCCGCCGCGGTGTGCACATTCATGCGAACCGCGGCGCCAACGGGATCGACGGTGTCGTTTCGACGGCTCTCGGCGTAGCGGCAGCAGAGCGTGGACCGACCTTCGCCGTGATCGGTGACCTCGCGTTTCTTCACGACGCGGGAGCGTTGGTGCTCGCCGGCCAAGGACGCGTCCACTGCACGTTTGTCGTCGTGGACAACGCAGGCGGGGGCATTTTCGAGTTTCTTCCGCAGGCGATTAGCGTGGAGCGCTCCCGGTTCGAAACGCTCTACGGAACACCGCAGAACGTGGATATCGTTGCGTTGTGCAAAGCACACCGACTTCGCACCTTTGAGCCGAAATCACTACGTGCACTTCGTTCTGCGCTGACGAAGTCGGAGCGTGAACCCGGAGTCGTTGTCATTGTCGTGCGGACGGACCGTCGGGAGACAGTGAAGGTGCTCGAAATGCTCAATGCGGCCGTTGTGGTCGGGGTCGAAAGAGTTCTCGGCGTCGGATAAGGCCGTTGGCGGCGGCCTTCAGGGGCGGACGACCGCTGCGAGGAGCGCCTGGAGCTTGAGTTGGGTCTCGACGAGTTCGGAAACCGGTTCCGAATCGGCGACGATCCCGCCACCCGCGAACATCCGTGCCCGGTTGCCCGCTATGCGAGCCGAGCGCAGCCCGACGGCCCACTCGCCATTGCCGGCCGCGTCGACCCAACCGACGGGTCCGGCATAGGTTCCCCTCGGTTCGGGTTCAAGCTCCTGCTGAACGGCCAGGGCAATGTCGGTCGGCACGCCGCCGACGGCCGCTGTTGGGTTGAGAAGCCCAGCCAACTGCAGCGCCGACGGGGCTTTCGCATCGGCTACGTCGCGGGCGCGGAGCGAACCGGTGATCAACGTACCGAGGTGCGACACGTTTCGTAGCGCCATGATCGAGGGCGTCGACGGGATGTCGAGTTCGTCGCACAGCGGCCCGAGGAGTTCCTGAAACGTCCCGAGGACAAGGGAATGCTCCCAACGGTCCTTGGATGAGGCGAGCAGGTTGGCGGCGAGCTTGGCATCGGTCTCGGAGTCACCGGAACGCGCGATTGTTCCTGCGAGAGGATGTGCTCGCACCGCGGAGCCTTTCCGCGAGACAAGTAGTTCCGGGCTCGCCCCGATAAAGCCATGGACGGAGAACACCATGCAGCTCGGAAACAACGCGTGAAGGCGGGACAGTATGTCGCCGATCACGAAGTCGTCGGTGGCGATCACGTCGACGCTACGGGCGAGCACGACCTTTTCAAGTTCGCCGGCCTTGATCCGTTCGACGGCCGCGCCAATCTTGTCGCACCACTGCTCGTGGGTGACGCTCGAATGCAGGTCGAACCCGTGGGGCGACCACCGCGAGATCCGCGGGGCGACGAACTCCACCGGTTCGTTGTCCGTCAGATCGTTCGCGTCGGTGTCGATCGACGTGATACGGGTGTACCAGGCCGAGCCGTCGCTTGACTTGGCGACGATGATCTCCGGCACGGTCATGGTGCCCGGCTCGCCCGGAAGGTAGGGGAGGGCAGCGAACGCCACCGGCCCGGAGCCGGCGCGCATCAACGCGTCATCGACCGTTATGGAGCGCAGCACGGTTTCCACGTGATCGACGGCCCGAGTTCCCTCGGGCATCGGAATAGTGAGGGAGACGCCCCGGGCGGCCAACCCGACACCGTCGTGGGTGAAAAGGAGGCCGTCGTCACCGCAGAATGCCAAGAGGTCGAGGCGTTGAGCGTCGGCCGGGCTGAGCCGACGGGTGACGGACCGGAGCCTTGCGGCCGCCCCGATCGTTTCGTTGAGAACGGGCCGCGCCTCGGTCATAGGGTCCCCGCTTTGGTGCCGACGATCAACTGGGCGATTCCACCAGCCAGAAGATCGCGTTGCACTCCGGAAAATCCGTGGCTTTGCAACATCGTGAGCATGACCGGAGGCTCCGGGAGGTAGGCGAGCGATTTCGGCAGGTACCGGTACGCGGTCGGGTCGCTCAACAGGCCACCGATGAGAGGCACCACCCTGCCGAAGTAGATCCCGTGCCCGAACTTCATCAGCCGGTTCGGTGGTGTCGACGCGTCGAGCAGAGCCACACGCCCGCCGGGACGGGTAACGCGTCCGATCTCGGCGAAGAACTGGTCGAGGTCAGCAAAATTGCGTAGCGCGAAACCGCACGTCACACCGTCGACCGCGCCGTCGGCGACCGGGAGTCGAAGGGCGTCGCACTGGACCAACGGAGCTTCGGTCTTCGCGTGGGACAACATGCCGAAGCTCAGATCCATCCCGATCGGAACAAACCCGGTCTTGGCCAGGTCGCGACAGAGGTCGCCGGTGCCGGCGGCCAGATCGAGAACTCGCGAACCCGATGGGAGGCCGAGCGCCTTGACGGTTCGCTTTCGCCAACCGACGTCCATGCGAAACGTCATGACCCGGTTCACCAGGTCGTAACGGGGGCTGATCGTGTCGAACATCGCCCGCACAGCTTTGGCCTTCGCGTCGCCGGTCGGGAGGCCCTGGCTGAGATCGATGGCGTCTCGCGTGGGACCGGTTGATGTAGAAGGAGACACACAGTCATGCTAGAAGCGCTTGGGCCGGTAGTGGTAGGACCCCCGGGGTGTGAAACCCCTATTGGCTACCAATCCGGTTGGCTTCCAGGCAGTCGAAGGGCATTGCACCCAGTCTCGGCGCCGCAACCGCAGTCGCGTCGGAGCGTTCATATGCATTTGGTCCGGAGCGTCGGCTGCCGTGCCCTAACCTCTACCGCTGTGTTAGAAGTAGCCGACCTCCGCATCGACCTGGGCCATCGCGTCCTGCTCGAGGGCGCGTCCTTCCGCCTCCAAGACGGCGAGAAGGTGGCACTGGTCGGGCCAAACGGCGCAGGCAAGACCACGCTGCTCAAGACACTGGCCGGAGAACGCCATCCTTCGGGCGGCTCGGTGAATAGGCCCGACTACTTCGTGTGGCTGCAACAGGACGTGTCGGCCAAGACCGAGGAGGCCGACCGCATGGCGTTCGATCATCTCCTCAGCGCGAGCCCGCTCACCGACATGGCCGAGCAATTGAAGGAGTGGCAGGCCCGGATCGAAAAGGCCGGCATCGATATGGGGACGGGGACCCCGGGGGCCGACGACGCGCTCGACAAGGCGGTCCGGAAGTTCACGAACCTCGAGGAGCGCTATCGCACGCTCGGCGGCTATCAGGTCGAGTCGGAAGCCGAGCGCATCGCAGCGGGTGTCGGACTCGACGACGAGACCCTCCTCCGAGCGGTCGGTACACTTTCGGGCGGTCAGCGTCGGCGTCTGGAACTGGCTCGCCTGCTTTTGGCGGGTGGCGATCTGATGATCCTCGACGAACCCACCAACCACCTCGACGTTGAGGCCAAGCGTTGGGTTATGGAGTTCCTGAAGAAGTGCAAGTCGACCGTGCTGGTGGTGAGCCACGACATCGAGTTGATGGATTCGGCCATCGACCGTGTTCTGGCGCTCGAAGCGGCCCGGATCGAGCAGTACAAGGGTACGTACACCCAATTTCTGAAGCAGCGCGAAGAACGTGAGTCGTTGCGGGCCCGCGAGTCGGCCAACTTCGGCAAGGAGATCGCCCGCCTCGAAAAGACCATGGACAAGTTCCGGGGCGCCAACGAAACCCATGTGCAGAAGCGTAAAAACCTGCTCATGCGTATGGAACACATGAAGAAAAAGCGCGGCCCCGAGGTCATGCAGGTGAAGCGCCGTGTCATGCGTGTGCGCTTCCCGGAGCCGGCGCGCGCCGGCGATCGCGCGCTGACCGTCAATGGACTGGCCAAGGCGTTCGGCGACGACGTGATCTTCGCCGATGTGAACTTCGACGTGGCGCGCGGCGACGTGTTTCTCGTGCTCGGGCTGAACGGTGCCGGCAAAACCACACTGTTGCGAGCGTTGGCGGGGGTGCACACCCCTGATGCCGGAACGGTCAAGCTCGGGGCCAACGTGAAACTCGGCTTCTACGCCCAGGAACACGAAGACATCACGCCGACGCGGTCGGTGATCTCGCTGCTTCGCGAGATGGACCCGACGGTTCAGGACCCGACGCTCCGTGGAATACTGGCCCACTTCGGTATGGTCGGTGACGTCGCCGATCAGGAGGCTGGAACCCTCAGCGGTGGTGAGAAGACGAAGTTGTCACTGGCCCGCCTGATGATCGGCAAGTCCAACGTTCTGCTTCTCGACGAACCAACGAACAACCTCGACCCGCCCTCGCGAGAGGCGGTGCTCGCTGCGCTCCAGAACTACAAGGGCACCATCATCATTGTCAGCCATGACACGGAGTTCGTGGCCCAGTTGGCTCCCACCGGTGTCCTGATGATGCCTGAGGGCCAGCTTCTGCATTACGACGAGAAGATGCTCGACCTCATTGAATTGGTGTAACGGCCCACGATGTTGAACAACGTTCCGTTCCCCGTCGAACTTGGGCACGCAGGCGCTGCTGTTCGCGAACGGGTTGGCTATTTCCTCAGCCAACCGCCAGAACTCGAGCTCACCCTGGCGCTCGCGATCGTCAAGGACGGAGCGATCATCGCAGAAGGGTACGGACCCGGCGCAGGTGTTGACCAGACGTTCATCTCCTGGTCCATGGCCAAGAGCATGACCCACGCGCTGTACGGACTCCTCACGCTCGATGGTCTGGTCGACGTCGACGAACCTGCACCAGTCGAGGCATGGCAACACGACGAACGGCGAAACATCACCATTCAGCACCTGCTCAACATGCGGTCCGGCCTGAGGTTTGCCGAAGACTACGTCGACGCCGGGGTTTCCGACTGCATTGCGATGTTGTCCGGTCGCGGAAAGGCGGACAGGGCCGCCTTTGCTGCGAGCCTCCCGCTCGACCACGAGCCTGGCACGTTTTGGAACTATTCATCGGGGACCACGAACATCCTTTGCCGAATTGCCGGCGACCGGATCGGCGGTGGCCGGGCAGGTATGGCGAACTACCTGGCGTCTCGGTTGTTCGGACCCGTCGGCATGACGTCGGCCGTGGCGAAGTTCGATGAGGTCGGCACGTTTGTCGGCTCGTCGTTCGTCTACGCCACGGCCCGTGATTTCGCCCGGTTCGGGCTGCTGTATCTCAACGAAGGCTGCGTGAACGGGGAAAGGATTCTCCCGACCGGGTGGGTCGACCATGCCCGTACTGCGGTGCCCGTTCCTGAAACCGAAGCGTACGGGTACGGGGCCCACTGGTGGTTGCTCCCCGAGTTCAATGCGTTTTCCTGTAACGGCTACGAGGGCCAGCGCATTATCGTGCTCCCATCCCACAACGCGGTTGTCGTGCGCCTCGGCAAGACCGTCGCTGCCAATACGGTGACTCTCAACGACACGTTGCATTCGCTGTTGAGAACGCTCTGAGCGTTGTATGTCGACAGGTTCTGTCCAGCAAGCGTTGACGGACCTCAAGACCCTTTTGTGTGGTGTCGATATAGCTATTGTTAGGTATCTGTAGAGGTATTTTTTGGTATGCGAGTACAGGCTGCGCTTACACCCACGCCGGTAACGAGGTGATTACGGATGCGGATAGAAGTCGTGATGGCGACGTACGACGAGGCTGAATGCATTGAGGCCGCGATCATCGGCCTCGCATCGGCCGCCGGGTTTGTGATTCGGGAGCACCCGATCGTGTTCGGGCCGCGCGCAGGCGGATCTTCCAAGCTCTCCGCGAAAGAACTCAAGCAGGTTGTCGCGAACCTGCCCCGTCTTGGCTGGCAGGTACGGTCGCGTCGTCGTCCCCCGCAGGTTGTCACCCGGTCGCTGTTTCCCGCGTCGGTTGCATGACATCGGCGAAACTGTCGCAATGACGGGTGTTGACCGGGCCGGCGACCTTGACCGACCGGAGTGCGTTGGCCGAACCGGTCACTTCCCGGACGCCGAATCGGACCGCGACATCGACCCGACTCCGGACCCCCATACCGGTGGTGACGGCGGCATGGTGGCGGATCCGACGGGCGACGGGACCACCGTCCGAACCAGGCCGGGAAAGCCGGAGCCGGTCTTCGCTGCGGTCGGCCGCTTCGTCGAGCGGGTATTTCGCGACCCCTTCCCCGCACTGCTGGTTCTCGCAGGGATGCTGCTGTTCTCGATGGTTTTTTCGTGGGCCCACATCCAAAACCACCGGGCCTTCGCCACGTACTCCTTCGACACCGGGATTTACGATCAGGCCGTCTGGGCCCTGGGCCACGAAGGCAATCCGTTCATGACGGTTCGTGGGCTCCACGTTCATGGCCACCACGTCAACCTGATTCTGTACCTCCTGGTCCCGGTGTCCTGGCTAGGCGGGGGAGCCCCGGCGTTCCTCGTGATCCAGACACTGGTGTTCGCAGCCGGTGCGTGGCCCGTGTACCTGATCGGACGCAAGATCCTGGCCCGACCCCTGACGCTCGTCGTCAGCGCTGGTCGCGGGCGCCCGAGCGCGAGCGGTCTCAGGGGCGCTGTCCTTGACGGTTCACGCGCCGGACCCGAGACCGAGACCGCGACGGCGACCGCGATGATGGCGTGCGCGTTGGCGCTCGCGTATCTGCTCAGTCCGGTCATACAGTGGATCAATCAGTCACACTGGCACCCCGAGGCTTTCTCCGGGACAGCGTTCGTCTGGGCCTGGTGGTTCGCCCTCAACAAGCGGTGGAGGGCATACGGGGTCGCTGTAGTCCTGGTGCTGGCGACCCGTGAGGAAATGGCCCTGGCCGTGACGATGCTCGGCGTGGTGCTGCTCATCGAGCATCGCCGCTCCCTGTGGACCGACTTTTTTACGAACAGAGAACGTCGGGCCGACGTCATGCCGGCCGTCTTCACGATCTTCGCGGGAGTCAGCTGGTTTCTGATCGCCACGAAGGTGATTATCCCCGCCTTCAACGACGGCCGCCCTCCGTATTTTTTCAAGACGTTCTTCGGAACGTTCGGGGGTAGCGCGGGCAGCATCGTCCGGACCGCCGTCACCGATCCCGGCCTGGTGGTTTCGACCGTCATCAAGCCCGACCGGCTCCGTTACCTCCGCGACCTGGGTCTGCCAACGCTTTTCGTGTTTGCGCTAAGTCCTCTGCACTGCCTCATGATGTTGCCCTCGCTTGCGTCGAACCTGCTCACCGACAACACCTATGCCAGGGAAATCAAGTACCAGTATGCGGCGGTGCTCGTCGGACCGATGTGGATCGCCACACTGCACGGAGTCGCCCGGGTTTCGCGGTACCGGACGTGGCTGAAACGGCTTGTGATCGCAGTATTTGTGGCCTCGCTGATCACCAACATCAATTATTCACCGTCGCCGCTCAGCAAAGCGTCGAAGAACGGAACCTGGTCGACGCCTAGTGCGCGCTCCGCTGCCCAGCAGGCGGCGGTTGACATGGTGCCCAAGAATGTCGGCGTGGCCGCTACGTACTTCTTGTTGACCCACCTCGATCAACGCAGAGATGTGTACGACTGGCCGAACCCCTTCAAACCGTCGTACTGGGGCAACTACGACCCGGTCAAGCCAACACCGAATCCGGATCCGGCCAGGGTCTCGTGGATCGTGGCCGACCGTATGACAATGGACGATGAAGGTCGGGCACTCGTTGCGTCGCTCACCGCGCCGGGCGGCCGGTTTGAGATCTACTTCGACCGGGCCGACATCGTTGTGGCCGGCCCGGTAAGGAACAAGTAGCCGACCGTTCCCTGGGCTTGTTCGGTGTGCAGCGGCGCTATTCGATGAGGAGGCCGGTGAGGTCGGGTTGCGCCGGGTATTCCATCTTCAACCCGTCGAGGACCGTGGTCAGAATCGTCAGGACGGCGAAGTCTCGGTACCACTTCTTATCGGCTGGAATGACGAACCACGGAGCGGTCGCAGTCGATGTTTTCGTGAGCATCTCCTGATAGGCCGTCTGATAGGTGGACCAAAGAGCCCGGTCTTCGAGGTCGCCCATCCGAAATTTCCACTGCTTGTCGGGGCGGTTGACGCGGTCCTGTAGACGCTGACGCTGTTCTTCGAGCGAGATGTGAAGCATGAACTTCACGACAACGGTGCCCGAAGCGCTCAGGGCGGACTCAAAGTCGTTGAAATACTGAAAGCGCGGACGCCAAACGGCCGGTGGCGCGATCTTGCGAACGCGAACGGCGAGAACATCTTCGTAGTGCGACCGGTTGAATATGCCGACGCGGCCCTTGGCCGGGAGCCGTTTGTGTATTCGCCACAGGACATCGTGGGCCCGTTCCTCCTCCGAGGGCACGCCGAAGCTCACGACCTCGGCGCCCGCCGGGTTCAACCCCCCGTAGAGTCCTTTGACGGCTCCGTCTTTGCCGCCCGCATCCATGGCCTGGAGAACGACCAGTACGGACCGGTCCTCGTTGGCCTGAACGAGTGAGTGCTGCCCGGCAAGTTTGGCTTTGAGAGCCGCGGTAGCTTTCTCCGTCTTTGACCGGTCACCCGGTCCGGGGGAGTGCGGAGTGCCGCTCGGGTCCTTGCTTCGAAGCGAGAAACGTTCGCCCGGTCGCACGATCCACGGGTCGAGCCCCTTAACATTCAGAATGGTCACCGGTGCATCGTAGAGGGCAGAAACAGACCGGTGATACTCGAACCTTCCCCTCATATGACTCTCACCCGGATCGACGACACTACGACCATGACCTGCCCCCAATTGTCGACGCAGCGCTCCTTCCCCGGAACTGAGTTCGGCCCACGACGCCGCTCCCGGGTGAGGGCTGTCGGACGAACGGCGGTTGCCTCACTGGCCGTCGCCTCGGTAGCCGTTTTCTTGTTTGCTGCGGCGCCCGGGAACGCAAGTGTAGGAACGAAGGTGGCGGCCAGGAAATCGACGGCCGGTCAGATGCAACCCAACGGGCGCCCGGCCAAAGGCGGTACGCCGTTTTTGTTCGGGGCCTCCCCGGTCGCGGGGATGGACAGCGCCACGAGCACAACAGATGCGCTGTCCCGCCTACCGCTCAGTGACGGCCTCTTTTCGCTGCTGATCATCGGTTCCGACGCCCGGCCGGGGGAGACCGTGGTGCGTAGCCGGGGGGATAGCGTGCATCTGCTTTTGATCAACCCGGTCATGCAGAGGGGCACGCTCATCGGCTTTCCCCGTGATTCGTTTGTTCCCATCGCCGGGCACGGATCGGCCAAGCTCACGTCCGCTCTGGCCTGGGGTGGCCCGGAATTGATGGTGAACACGATTCGGTCGCTGACGAAGATCCCGGTTACGAACTACGTCGTCACCGGATTCGCCGGTTTCAGTGATCTGGTCGATGCAGTGGGTGGCGTGAACGTGCTCGTCGATCCAGCGATGAACGACCGGTTCTCCGGAGCGCGCTTCGAGCGGGGATGGTTCTCCATGAACGGCCCGGCGGCGCTCGCGTTCAATCGTGACCGCCACGACGTCGCCAACGGTGACTTTGGCCGGTCCGCCAACCAGGGCAGGTTTCTCCTGAGCGCGCTGGCTCGACTCCGGGAATCGACATCAGACTCAAAGGGTCTCGTTCCTTGGATCGCGGCGATGAAACAGTCGGTCAACACGAATCTGCCGCTGAGGGACCTGCTGGTGCTGGCCCAGGCGGCCCGGAGCATTCCTCCGTCGGCCATCACCTCGGTCGTCGTCGCAGGCACGAACGCGAAAGTGAAGAAGCAGGCGGTCGTGAAGCTGACGCCAGCTGCATATGCCCTGTTCCTGACCGTCGCGGCTGATGGTGTGTTGTAGCAGCCTGGTATCCCCGTCGCCACGAAAAGGCGTCACCAGGGGTGGCTGACCGCCTGTTCTTCCTTGGGCCCACCCGAGTGCACCGGGGCTGTTCAGTTTTGTCCCAGCGGAAGCTCAGTTGTAATAGCGGAAGAGCAGTTCGGCCACGCAACTGGGTTTGGCGGCACCTTCGCATTCGAACGTGGCTTCCACTGCGACCTGGATACCACCACCGACGTCTTCGACACTGACCAATTTGGCGCCGACACGGATCTTTGAGCCAACCGGCACGGGTGACGGGAAACGAACCTTGTTCGCTCCGTAGTTGACCCCCATCTTCACGCCGTCGACTTTCAGTACCTCGCCGAGCAGGACCGGCGCGAGGGACAGGGTGAGGTAGCCATGGGCGATCGGACCACCGAACGGACCGGCTTTGGCCCGCTCGACATCGAGATGTATCCACTGGTGGTCTCCGGTGGCATCGGCAAACAGTTGGACCTGAGGCTGGGTGACCTCGTGGTAGCTCGAGTACCCGAGGTGCTCGCCGACGTGTTCTTTGATGTTGTCGAATGTGAGTTGGCTCATACCCTCACCCTACTCAAGGGTCCGGGTCGGGCCCAGTCGACCCAGCCCCTGGGGCAAGCACATGTTCAGGTCGGACTCAAAGTAGTGTCAAGGTCATGGCTGGTCAGTTTTCCATCGTGTGGCCGAAGCGACGGGGCCCGGCCGACCCCTGGTTCCGGGTCGGAACGGTCGACGTCACTACAACGACGTTTGTCGCGGCGTTGAGCGTGCTGTCGTTTTTTTTCTATGCCCTCGACAAGTCGTTGCTGCGCTGGTTGGCGTTCTATCCACCTGACATCGTTCGCGGTCAGGTGTGGCGCCTGGCCACCTGGCCGCT
>JANMZO010000154.1:0-3011 GCA_031383405.1 Acidimicrobiia bacterium
ATCGGTGTAAGCCGACGTCCACGAACCCGCCGCATGGCTGATCTCCAAACCCTGGTTCACAACCGCCACACTCGACCCGTTGGACGACACCGCCCACAAGGCCGTGTTCAAACCACCAGAGTCAAACGAATCGCCCGGGCCCGAGACCACCGTCGCAGCGGTGTAGTTGGCGGTGTAGGTGATCGAGCCGCTGGCAGGGGCTGTCACATCGCGGGCTGGCGCGCCACCGTCACTCCAGTTGCTGAACGTGTAGTTCACCCCGCTAAGCGTCTGGGGGCTGGGCGCGGTCAACCCGACGACCGACTGGGCGATCACGGTCGAAGTGTGCGGGGTCGTCACCGAGGCTCCGGCCACATCCAAGCTCAGCCCGGGCGGGTTCGACTGCACCGACACCTGGGCCGTGGCAGGGTTGAGGTCCACGCTTGTCGTGGCGGTGAGGCCGCCGGAGTCGGTGGCCGTAAGCACGAGTTGAAGGTACGACGGGTACTCGTGGTCGGGTGCATCGAAGGAACCCGAGCTCACGCCGATCCACTCGTAGACCTGATGGGTGTGACACGCCGTTGTGCAGTGCCGGAGCAGGAGCGTCCACTTGAGTCGGGCCGCGGGGAGGGCTCCGTCCTGGCTGTCGACGGCCGTCCCTGCGAAGTTGATCCGGTCGCCCACCTTCCACTGCAAAGCGCTGCTCGGCGTGGTGAACGTCGGTACGGGCGGCGTGTTGTCGGCGGAGACGGAGACGCTGGTGGAGCGGGTCGCGCCCTTGCTGTCGGTGACCCGCAGACCGACATTCGTCACGCCTGCGGCCGTGTAGGTGAAGGTCGGGGAGATGGCGGAGGAGTCGCCGTAGGTGCCGTCGCCGTTGAGGTCCCACGAGTACGTCATCGGATCACCGTCGGGATCGGTCGAACCCGCTGCGGAGAACGTGACGGTCAACGGGAGCGGGCCCGCGGCAGGTGTTGCGGTCGCGACCGCCACGGGGGCCGAATTGCCCGCGGAATAGGTGATGCGGTGGATCGAGCCGCCGAGCAGGTCGACGTAGAACAGGTCACCGCCGGGACCGGTCTCGAGCGCGACGGGGCCGGGGATGCCGGTTGCGAAGGCCTGGGCCTGCGTTGGATCGGGCAGGCCGCCGGCGCCGTTGGGCAGGTACCAGATGCAACCGCGGGCGTAGTCGGCAAAGAAGAGGGCGCCCTGATACTGCGACGGGTACGAGGTCCCGGAGTAGAAGGATACGCCGGTCACCGTGGAGCCCTTCGAATCGGCGCAGCCGTCGCCGGATGCCACCGGGGCCTGGTGCTGGTACTGGTAGTGGGGCGGGGTGTGCGTCCCGTCTGCGTAGAGCGACTCGCACGAGTCGAGGTTCAAGTTATCGAAGCCCGAGTGCTTGAGGGTCCCCTCGTAACAGGGCCAACCGAAGTTGGCCGCGGTAGCCGAGGTCGCGGGGACCCGGTCGATCTCCTCGTAGCTGCCGGCGCCCACGTCGCCGATCCAGGCCTCGTTCGTCCCCGGCCGGAAGTTGAAGCGGAACGGGTTCCGCATCCCGTAGGCGACGATGCGCCGCCGGTTGGCGTCGGTGCTGGAGTACATCGGGTTGCCCGGCAGGCCCTGGCCGGTATCGGGGTCGACCCGAATCAGCGTGCCGCCCAACACGGTGGGCTGTGCGGCTGGACGGCGCGGCGACTGCGCCCGCAGTGCTCCGCCCTGGGCAGTAGGTGACGTGAGGTTGGTGTCGGCAGGCGAGGGCGGGTCGGCGCAGGCGTTCCCGGTCTGGCCGTAGTCGGCGTAGGTGTAGCTGGCGCCTTCACCCGCGGTCGCGTACAGCGCGCCGTCGGGTCCGAACTTGACTGCTCCGGCGCTGTGGCTGGCGAACTGCTGGCACCAGCCTTCGACCAGCACCTGTTCGGATGCCATGCGGTCGCCGCTGGCTGTCAGCCTACTGAGCCGGTTGGAAATCACACACCCGCTCGTGGTGGCCGGGCAGTCGTCCCAAAGCGACGGCGGCTTGCCCCACTTGGGTGAGGGCCCGCCGGGATCGCCGTCGTATGCGTAGATTACGTAGACGTAGGGCCGGGCCGGCCAACCGGGGTCGACCGTGATGCCGAGCAGACCGCGGTCATACTGGTTGTAGACCTGGGTGGACAGATCAGCGAAGCGGGTGGGCGTCGTATCGGCCAGGTTGTCGAACACCTCGATCCTCCCGGTGCGCTCGGCGACGAAGACCCTGCCGTCGGGGGCGAACGCAAACTCAGCCGGGTAGCCCAGGCCCGAGATCGCCACCGAGTCGGTGAAGCCGGGCGCCAGCGTGGCCGTCGTGGCAGCGTCCGCTGGCGCGGTGCCGGCGACGAGCAGCTGCGGCGTGGCTACGAGCAGGAGCAGGAGCAGACAGACTGGTACCAATCGTCGAAACCCACTCGATCGACTGCGTCGAACGCTCTCAGAGTTCACTTCTGAATATCCATTCGCACAGTGACTATTTATACCACTAACAGTCCTCATTTGGAAGACCAAACTACTTTAAGTGATTTATGTAGGTGCACCCCGCGGTTCATCGTCGCCACCCAGGCCGCATCCATGGTGGCTCCCATCCTCCCTTCATGCGGACGCGGCCATCACGACAGCCCTCAACCACTTGGGAGCGTCGCACCAGATGTCTGACCCGACAGATGTCTGACCCGCTGCGCGCCATCGAGCCCTTGGAGCTAGTGCCCTGACCTGTCAGCGGACGTGAGATTCTCCCCGTAGGCGGTCACGGGTTTTCCCCGTGAACGGTCATGCAAGTTCCCCGTGTGCGGCCATGTCTTTCCCCATGTCGTTGCTTGCTTTGTGCGTATCCGCGCGGGTGGGCGCTCCTCGGGCCAGGTTGACGGTTCTCTACGTATGCGTTGACTGATAACGAACGCACGGTCACGGATCGTCATGTGGCTGGGGTCGCGGTCCGGAACCGCACGATGGTTGATGTGTCGGCTTGGTATGGGTTGACGATCGCGACGTGCGTGCCTTATGACCCGGAATCG
>JANMZO010000183.1:0-20345 GCA_031383405.1 Acidimicrobiia bacterium
CGTGGCCCTCGCCGCCGTGGTTCGCGATGAGGATCCCTGGCGCCAACGTCAAGATCAAAAACAACGCGACCGGTCAGGAAATCGACATAGTGAGCGGTGCGAACGGCGGCTGGAGCTTCAGCTCCGAGGCGCACGTCAACCGCAACGGTCCGGGATGGGTAATCTCACTGGGAGGGGTTACGCCAGAAGCCCCCAACGCCATCCCCAAGACCGCGACATGCGAGTTGGTGTCCGGAGAACCGATTACGAGCGCGAACGGCCCGATCGGTTATTGGGCGGGATTTGCCACCGTTTGACCGGCCGTTTCTGTCCCGACGGTTTCTGTCCCGACGGTTACTTCGTTCCCGGGTGCATCGCTTTCTGGCTCAAGTTCCCGCCGGGTCGGGTTGGTTTCTGGGTCGAAGTCTGGAGCGGTGTCCGCGGCCGCGGTCTCGGTTGCCGATCGGAAGCCGGTCGCGATGACCGCCAGTGCAATCAGGAAAACCGTCCCGGCGACGAGTTCGTTGATCCGAAGACCGATGAGGCGGTAGGCCTTGTCAACCCGGACGCGCTCGATCCAAAACCGACCGAACGTGTACGCGGCAACGTAGACCGCGAACAACCGGCCAGCCTTCAACCGTCGACCAAACCGCTTCTCGACCAGGAGAACGAAACCAACCACGACGAGATTCCACAGCAGTTCATACAGAAATGTCGGATGAAACGTGGTGAAGTTTCTGTACACCTCGGGCCGCTTGCGCAAGGGTACCTCGAGGGCCCACGGTAACCGCGAGGGCCCTCCGAACAGCTCGATGTTGAACCAGTTGCCGACCCGACCCATGGCTTGAGCGAGGGGTATGGCGGGTGCGACAGACTCCAGCAGCCCGCCCGGCCGGAGTCCACGTTTGCGACCGATGACAAGCCCGACCAGAACACCGAGGGCAACCCCACCCCAGATCCCGAGGCCACCATCCCAGATCTTCACGGTGTCGCCCCACCGGCCGCGGTAATCCTTCCAATCGGTGGCCACGTGGTATAGACGGGCACCGACCACGCCAGCGGGCACGGCCCACATAGCGATCGCCGGCATATCGTCGGTTGACCCACCCCGGAGGACCCATCGCCGACCGGCCAGCCACACCGCGGCAAACACTCCGGCGGCTATGCACATCCCATACGCGTTGAACTTGAGCGGGCCGAGGTGAATGGTGTTGCGAGACGGGCTGGGAATGGACAACAACACGGTCGTAAGAGCTCGCACGACCGGAAACGTTACGACACCTGCACCCCGCTGTCGGTCGGTCGACCTCAGCTGAATGAATTGAAGCTCCGACGGTGCGGGGTTGGACATCCGCGCACCGCTACGATTCTCCCGTGAGCAGTACGCGCGCTGAGCAAACCCCGCCACGGGGAAGTGCACGCAGGCAACGGTCGCCAGGTCGTCGTCTGCTCCGCTGGGCCGGACAAAAGGCCGCTCGGATGATCACGCTCGTTTTTGGCGGCGCCATCGGGGCCGGCGCTATCGCCGCTTGCCTGGCGTTGTTTTTCTCCCAGCTACCGGAGGCCAAACACGCCGTAGCTTTTGATGTGGAAAAGGTGGGCGCGCTCGATCCGCTCAATGAGCGCTCCATAGTCGTCGACCGCTACGGGCGCACGATTGCGGTGCTGAGAAGCGAACAGAACCGTAGCCCGGTCGATCTCGCCCGCGTGCCGAATCATGTCATCAATGCGGTGCTCGATACCGAAGATGCGGATTTCTATTTCCACAAAGGAGTCAACCTCCGCTCGACAATTCGAGCGGTGGCAGCGAATGTCGAGGCCGGTGGCGTGGCTCAGGGTGGCTCAACCATTACGCAGCAGTTGGTGAAGCTGACGCTGTTGACGCCGAAGCAGGACCTCAACCGCAAAGTCACCGAAGCACGTCTGGCTCTGCAGATCGAAAAGGAATACACCAAGGCCGAGATACTCGGCCGGTACCTCAACCTCGTGTACCTGGGCGAAGGGGCATACGGTCTGGAAGCAGCTGCGGAGCGGTACTTCAATACCACCGTCGACAAGCTCACGGTCGTGCAGGGCGCCTTTTTGGCCGGCATGATTCGCAACCCGACCGGATACGACCCCCTTCGCTTCCGGGAGCGTTCACGACAGCGGCGCAGCACGGTACTTGACCGCCTGGTCGCCCGAAAGCACCTCACGCAGGTCGAGGCCGATCAGCTGAAGAAGAGCCCGATGCCCCGCCCGGCTGATCGGCTCGCCCAACCCGATACCTACTTCATCGAGAACGTGAAGCAGTCGCTGCTCGACGACATCCGGCTGGGGGAGAATGCCAAGGACCGCTACAACGCCGTCTTCAACGGGGGGCTCAAGATCTCCACCACCTTTGACCCGATATTGCAGGCTGAGGCCGAGCGGGCGGTGGTCGAGACGTTGCCCGAAAACGAACCCGACTTCACCGCAGCGTTGGTTTCGGTTGATGTCACTTCGGGCGCAGTGCGGGCCTTGGTCGGCGGACGCGGGTTCGCAACCGACAAATACGATCTCGCTACGCAGGGCAAGCGTCAGCCGGGATCGTCATGGAAGCCGTTCATCTACACGGCGGCGCTCGAAGCCGGCATCTCTCCGCGTTCGTCGATCAGTGGGCTCGAACCCTGTCAGATTCCGAACCCGGGGGGAACACCTGACCCCTTCGAGCCGTCGAACGCCGAACCCGGCAGCGGCAAGGTTGCCACGATCCCGGATCAGTTGGTCGCGTCGAGTAATTGCGCGTTCGCCCGACTCGCGTACGTCGTGGGCTACGACAAGGTCGCCGGCGTCGCCAAACGTATGGGTATCACCACCAACATCGATCTCGTTCCGGCCATGGCGCTCGGGGTCGAGGAAGTGCATCCGCTCGATATGGCAGGCGCCTATGCCACCCTCGCAGCGGAGGGACTGCAACGGGTGCCGTACTTTATATCCGAGGTCAAAGATCGTGACGGTAAAACGTTGTTCGCAACCAAGGCGTCGACGAAGCGCGTCATTGACGTGGAGATCGCCCGGACCGTCACGGCTGCGATGCGCCGGGTCATAACCGGTGGCACCGGAACCGCAGCGCGCCTCGACGGCTACGAGGCCGCCGGCAAGACCGGGACCACGAACAACTATGAAGACGCCTGGTTCGTGGGGTTCACGAACACGTTGTCGACCGCAGTTTGGATGGGGGCGCCCGACAAGAAGGTGGCGATGAGGAACGTGGGTGGCATCAGGGTCTACGGAGGCACCTATCCGGCGCGGATCTGGCACGCATTCATGACCGAAGCGATGGCCGGAAGCATCGCGATCCCGTTCACGGAACCCGACGAAAAGGCCTACCCCAAGGGCGACTGCATCGCCATCAACGTGGTTCGCGGCAAGAACGGCAAGCTGGTGCCCTCGCCCTCGCCCTCGTCCTCGTCCTCGCCCGTGACCTCCTCGACCACGACCACAACATCTATCGAATTAAGGGCGACCAACTACGTTCGGACTACGACAAGCCCGAAGTCGGCGGCTGACTCGGGTGCCGGCATCGCGGGCACGACCTCAAACACCAAAGGGCCTTCCTCGACGACCGGGAAACCGGTGCGTACGGCCGCTCTGGCGGTGGGTTCCCGAGGGTTCAGTGTCGGCATTTCGTTACAGGAGTCGGTTGCTACCGCAAACGCCAATGACTCGAAATCGAAAACACCGACGACGGTCAGGAGCCGGAAGAAGGGCGGCCGAACCTGCACAGAAATTCTCGGTGGGTACCCGAAGAAGAAGAAGACCGCCACGACGATCGCGCAGGCGCAAGACACGGTGTCAGACACGGGTGCAGCGGATTCGACGGTAGGGGAAGACCCGCAGGCACCGACGGTCGCCCCCGTTCCGGATGTCACTCCTGATCCGGGCCCAGCGCCGGAACCCCCGGTTCGAATCAACGCGGCCGCGATGGGCGTTCCGAAACAGAGCAGGTCTCAAAGCCCGCATGGGTAGACGCCGACGTTCGTGAAGTAGCTTCTCTTCCTATGGGCTCATTCGATTCGCTTCTCGATCTGCAGCAACTCGATACGGCACTTTCCCAGCTCCGTTACCGGCGTTCGCACCTTCCGGAGAACGAACAACTCAACGTGGTCCGGCGAAAGGTGGATGTTCTCGACACGTCCAACGCTCCGGCGCTTACCCTTCGCGTCGACCTGGACCGCCGGCAGAACGATCTTGAACGTCAGATACACGACATCGATGCCAAGATCGAGACGGCCAGCAAGCAGCTCTACGGAGGAACGGTTACGGCCTCTCGTGAGTTGCAGGCCCTCGAGGCCGATATTGCGTCACTGAAGCGCCATCGAAGCGAACTCGAAGACGTCGAACTCGGCGTTCTCATGGAACGTGAACCCATCGACGCCCAACTCGCCACCGCCGACGCCCAGCGAACGGAACTCGACGCCGATGCAGCGCAATGTCAGGTAGCCATCGCAGAAGCGATCGTGAGGATCGACCGGGAGACATCGGAGCTCACCGAGCGGCGCGTGGGGCTTGCAGCCTCCATCGACATCGTGACCATGAAAACCTATGACAGCCTACGAACGAGGAACAACGGTGTCGGAGCGGCTCGCTTGGAACACGGCACGTGCATGTCGTGTCGGTTGAAGCTGTCGGCTGTTCACCTCGATCAATTGCGAAAGGTTCCGGAGACGGACCTCGCGTTCTGCGACGCATGCGGTGCGATTCTCATCCGGTGAGTCCCGACGGCGCGGTCGACGTTCCCTGAGTCAGCACTGGAGAAGTCGTGTTCTTTTGGTTCGTGGTCCTGAGTGTGGTCGGCGTGTATCTGGTGTTCCGTGACGAGCAGATGGATTACCGGCTGGTTGCGTTGGGCTCCGTCCTGCCTGATCTGATCGATGGCGCGGTTCGACGCGGCATCGGTCCAATGCACAGCGTCATCGTCGCCGTTGCGCTGCTTTTCGCTGTCGTCATGGCGACAGTCGGCCGTCGGGCCGTCCGGAAACGTTGGCTGGCTGTTCCAATCGGCGTATTCGCCCATCAGGTACTCGACGCATCCTGGGCGGCGACCGACGCGTTCTGGTGGCCCGTGAAGGGTTTCAGGTTTCATGGTCGCATCCCGTTCCTGACGCATGGTCCCGTTGTCGGTCTTGTCGAAGAAGGGTTGGCGCTGCTGATTGGAGTTGCGCTCTGGCGGTCCTTTGGTCTGGGGAACGCCGCTCGTCGCTCTCGATTTCTTTCGACAGGCCGGCTCCCTCAACAACGGCATCGCCGTTGACAGCCGTTGACAGTTCTGCGCTTGCGTTGGGGGCCGGTCGCCGGTAGGTCCTGCCTCGGGGTCCCCACCGAGTCTCCGAATGTCCTCCATGGCGTTCCCGTGCGCGTGCCTGCGCGTTCCTGTGCGTTCCCTGCCTCGGATGTCGTGGGCAGTCGCCTTCGTGCGTGCCCTCGCCTCGGAGCTTGAGGAGAATTGTGCCTGTGACCTTCCGTGGAACCTCCTGATCGAGGTTTCGGTTGGTCCCCGAAGACCGCCCGTGGTGCACTGGTGCACTAACTTCGACCGCGTGTCAACCACCGGCGAACCTCACGAACCACATCAGGCACCGGACATTCGGCGGGTCGCTGTGTACTGTGGCTCTTCGGCGGGCGTTCGGGCCGAGTATCTTTCAGCCGCCGCAGATACCGGGCGAATACTGGCCGAACGGGGCCTGGAGCTCGTATACGGCGGAGGACATGTCGGCCTGATGGGGGCCGTGGCCAACGGATCACTCGAAAATGGGGGAGTGGTCCATGGGATCATAACGAGCGCGCTCCTCGACGCCGAGGTCGGCCACAGCGGGCTGACATCGCTTGAAGTTGTATCGACCATGCATGAACGCAAATCCCGCATGGCTGATCTGGCCGACGCGTTTCTCGCTCTTCCCGGCGGATTCGGCACGCTCGATGAACTGTGCGAAGTTCTGACATGGACCCAGCTCGGTATTCAACGGAAACCCATCGCGCTCGTCAACGTTTGTGGATACTGGGACGGCCTCATCAGCATGACTTCGACAGCGGTCGAAGAGGGATTCGTGAGAGCGTCGCACGGCGAACTACTTCGGTCGGCGGCCGGTGCGACGGGCGCGATCGATCTGCTCTTCGCCCCGATTGCGCTTCCCGAACCGAAGTGGATCGAACGTCCCCAGGAGTTGCGCCGCTGACGCACCCGCAGGTCCCATGGAAGCAGGCGGAGACATCCGGCTGGGGCGACCCGGCGAACGGCTGGGAAGTGTGACGGTGAGTTGGCGCATAAGCGGGGTTCTGTAACTCGCGCTTGGCAGCGCGAGCCGGTAGCCATCCATCTCAGCAGTCCACCTGGAGATGTGTCGGTCACGGTGAACCGTGACCGACACGGACGAGCCGCCCATGTCTCCACTTGACCTTGCTCCGAGTGGGGTTTCCCTAGCCGACCCAGTCACCTGGACCGCTGGTGCGCTCTTACCGCACCGTTTCACCCTTCCCTGTTTCAGCGAACTCGCGCTCACCGCTCATCGGGGGTCTGCTTTCTGTTGCACTTTCCTGCGAGTCACCTCGACTGGCCGTTAGCCAGCACTCTGCCCTGTGGAGCCCCGACTTTCCTCGACTGTCGACGTTTCCGCCGGCAACCGCGACTACCCGGCCAACTCACCGTCGCTTTCCATTCTTTCACGGTGAAGGCGTGGTCGACGACTGTCGACCGGCTGCACCGCTTCCTGAGAACTGTGGACAGTTCTCAGGATTTCGTGCGTGAGCCGACGCGAGTCGGCGAAACTCAGTGGCGTGAACACCGAAAAACCATTTCGAGGGCTAGCCGGCCTTCTGTCAGCCGGGCTTGGTTTGGCGGTCGGTGAACTACTCGCCGGACTGTTCGACGGGGTGCGGTCACCGGTCATCTCGGTCGGTGACCGGGTGGTCGACGGCGTGCCGGCCGGGGTGAAGAAGTCGGCGATCAACCTGTTCGGAACGCACGACAAGGCCGCGCTGCTCATTGGAATCGTGGTCATCGTCGGACTCGGTGCGGTCCTGGTCGGAATGGGATCGGCAGCGTCGATGCGAATTGCGATCGTCGGAGTTGGCCTTTTTGTCGCGGTCGGCAGCGTGTTCGCCGTTACCGGCCGGTTGGGTCGGGGACGCGACGTTATCCCCGTCGTCGGAGCCGGACTGGTGACGCTCGCCGCGTTGTACGGGTTGGTCCGACGCCCGTATGCGGCCCAACAGAAGCTGGCACCGACAACTCCGCCCGGGAAAGTAATCGACGCCGTGATCGGAGAAAACCGGCCGCAGGGAGGGATGCGGGTCGATCGTCGGCAATTCGTCGTACTTGGGAGCGGTACCGCCCTCGCGTCGATCGCAACGGCAGCGCTCGGTCGCCGACTTCAGGGCAACGAAGAAGCTGCGACCCTTCGCAACGAAGTGAAGCTCCCGAGCCCGGCCTCCCCGTTGTCCCCCGGGCCGTCATCAACGCTGCCCGGTGCTTCGACTCCACCGGCCGCGACCGCCGTGCGCTTTCCGGTGGCCGGAGCCGCTCAGGTTGATGTTCCAGGGATCACGCCCTTCTTCGTGCCGAACAAGAACTTCTACCGGATTGACACGGCACTCGTCGTTCCCCGTATCGATGTCCGGTCCTGGTCGCTCACCATCGACGGCATGGTCGATCGTCCACTCAACTTCACTCTGGACGACCTACTCAAGCGCGAAGTGGTTGAACACGACTGCACGTTGATGTGTGTATCCAATGAGATCGGCGGTGACCTTGTCGGCAACGCCAGATGGCTCGGTGTCCGACTCGCAGATGTTCTGCGCGAGGCGGGCGTGAAGAGCGGGGCCAATCAGGTATTCGCCCGATCCGTCGACGATTTCACCGCAGGGTTTCCCGTCGAACTGGCCCTCGACGGGCGCGAAGCTCTGCTGGCTTTCGGGATGAATGGCGAACCCCTGCCGTTCTCCCACGGGTATCCTGTCCGGCTCGTTGTCCCGGGAATCTACGGATACGTATCCGCGGTGAAGTGGCTGAAGCGGATTACCCTCACGACCTTCGAAGCCGACGAGGGCTATTGGATCCCCCGGGGCTGGTCGGCCCTCGGCCCGATCAAGACGTGCTCGCGGATCGATGTGCCCGGACGCAGCACCGGGCAGGTCCGCGAGGGTCGCCAGGCGATTGCCGGAATTGCATGGGCCCAGCATGTTGGTATCAGCAAGGTCGAAGTCCAAGTCGACGACGAGCCGTGGCAGGTGGCTGAACTGGCAGCCGATGGTGGGATCGACACGTGGCGACAGTGGAAGCTGGCGTGGGACGCAACGGCAGGTACCCACTCAATCAGCGTGCGAGCCACTGACGCAACGAGTGCGTTGCAGATCGAAGAACGAACAGGTGTTGCCCCTGACGGCGCGACGGGCTGGCACACTGTTCAGGTCGCTGTCGTACGGGCCTGAGATTCACCCCGGCTCGAATGCGCATCAGAAATTGATGGCGCTGAGGTCGGGATACCAGGCCTTGCTGCGTTCGACCGCGTCGCTCCAACGGTCACGATTGCTCACGTTCGTTGACGGCTCGACCGCCGCCACCGGCTTCCAGGTTGCTCCGATGTCGTCGACCGATCCCCAGGTCCCGGTCGCCAAGCCGGCAAGGAATCCGGCCCCAACCGCCGTAGCCTCCAGGACGGGCGAGATCTCTACGCGACGTTGGGACGCGTTGGCGAGCGCCTGAGCGAAGACCCGGTTTACGCTCATCCCACCGTCGATTCGTAGCGTAGAGATGCTGAGCCCACTGTCGCTTTGCGCCGCTTCGACCAGGTCGACGGCACGGTGGGCCACCCCTTCCAGAACGGCTCGGACAATTTCCGGACGCCCGGTACCGCGCGTCATGCCGGTCAGTGTTCCTCTCGCCCCGTAATCCCAGTGGGGGGTGCCCAGCCCAAGTAGGGCGGGAACGAACCATACGTCTCCAGTATCGGAGCATCGACCCGCGACCACTTCTGACTCCGCCGCCGTTGTGAGAATCTGCAGATCGTCGCGGAGCCACTCGACCGCCGAACCTGCGGTGAGCATGGCCGCCTCCATACCCCATGTGGTCCGGTCGCCCCGACTCCACGCTGCGATCGGGAAGCAGCCGTTGGGCAACCGCCCGGCGGCCGGGCCCGGGGGCACGGGACCTGTGCACATGTCGAGCATTGCACCGGTCCCGAACGTGATCTTCGTGTTGCCGGGATACACGCAGGCCTGCCCGATCAGCGAACCCTGCTGGTCGCCGACCAGGGCGGTGAGCGCAGGGTGACCAGGCAGCGCGGTCGCTACCGCGAGGTCCCCGGACGAGGACACAATCCGGGGCATGACAGACATCGGTATGCGAAGGACGTCGAGCAGCGCCGCATTCCAGAACAGGTCGCCTTCGGTGCCGACGGCGATCAGGCCCGTCACTGCGGCGTTGGTGGTGTCGGTGATGTGGGCTTCGCCACGGGTGAGCGTCCATGCGATCCACGTATCAATGGTTCCGAAACAGAGGTCACGGGATCGGTCAGGATCCACCTGGTCCAGGATATGGGCGACCTTCGTCGCCGACGCGTTTGGCGGGACCTGGAAACCCTGGGGCTGGAGCATCAGGCACGTGCCGATGGTTCGCAGATCCTGCCAGCCGAGTCCCGGGGCCACCGGCACCCCGGAGATTCGGTCCCAAACGATCGTCGACGCTCGTTGATTGGCAATGCCGACGCTGGTGATGGTGCCGACTTCCGAGAGAACCTCAGTGCACATCCGAAGCACCGCGGCGGCCATGGCGGCGGCGTCGAACTCCAGTCCACCCGGAAATGGCGTTGAGGGGAGGAAGGGCTCGCGGCGCTCGGCTCGGAGGGATGCGTCGGGTTCGACCACCGCCACTCGGATGCTGCTGGTTCCGACATCGATGACCAAGTGCCCCATGGCGCGTGAGCCTACGTCGCCGAAGGTTAGCCAACCGGGTTTTCTGGCCAGCGAACCGCTACTTCAGACCCCGCTGGCGGGCCGCGGTGTTGGATACAAAGCCGCCGAAAACACCGCAGCAGGCAGCAAACACGATCGCGACGGCAATCCCCAAGGGGTTGATGGATTTTCCGAACAGGAGCCGTTGCCCGACGGATGCGATCAGCCCGGCGACGGCTGCGGCCGCCGCTCCGTTGGTGAGCGGGGCGCGGACCTCGAGGAGTCCGGCCCGAAACCCGCCCAGGACAAACCCGGCGATCGCTGCGGCCGACGCTACGGTCGACGCGGTCGCTTTCGTCCAATGGAGGAGCGCCCGCATCACGAGCGCACCTGCGAGTCCCAGGCTGACCATGATGAGGGCGGTCACCGCGCCTCCGATAACGGCCGTTCGGGAAAGTGTCGAGTTGGGGTTCATGGTCCTATCGTGTCGCGTTCTGCGTAGAGCCGGATCTGGTCAGCGAACCATCGCGAGTTCGGTGGCGATAGCCGACTCCACTCCCGAATCGAGAGCGCCGCTGAGATAGCGGCACGCGTCGTCGAGTGGCGGACGGTTCTCCCAGGTTGACCACATGAAATCCGCTATTTCCCAACCGGTTGTGGGAGGCAAACCCTCGGCCGGATCTGCCAAGGCAATGAAGAAGTGGTCCCGTCGATGGCTGAACTCGCGGGTCGCGATCAGGCGCGGCGAGGTACTGAGCACGAGACCGGTCTCCTCCCGGACCTCACGCGCACACGCCGCCACTGGATCCTCACCGGACTCGGCGTAGCCGCCTGGCATCGACCAGCCGTTGCGGTAGCTCGCCCTCACGAAGGCCACGAGTCCCTCGGGGCTAACGACGACGCACATCGTTGCCGCGGTTCTCGGTCCGCCGAGTCTCGATGCAGCGACGCGGATCGCAAGGCGAAGAAGGCCCGGCAACTCTCGAAGTGGAGGGCGTGCATCTCGTGCAGGAAAAGCAGCCATGCCACCAGCCTGGCAGATGTTGCGAGCTCTGCTGAACTAACGTCGAGACGTAGTGGGGAGCGGTCGATGGTCACCGGTTTTTCGGGCAACTGTCGTCAGGGGGGTCGATGCGTAAAGTATTGGTGACTAACAAGAGTTGTTGATTAGGCGGAAGTTGTGCGAGACTCACAGTTATGAGAAACACCGGTGAGCTGATCAGCAGATTCCGGGATCAGGGTCGGAAGGTCACCCCGCAACGCGAGCTGGTGTTTCGGATCCTTCAGAACAACACGCTCCATCCGACCGCTGAATCCGTGTACATGACCGCACTGCAGACGATGCCCACGATTTCGTTGAAGACCGTCTATCAGGTGTTGAACGACCTTCGTGATCTAGGTGAAATTCAGGCGATCGAAGTCGGGGGAGGCGCACTGCGCTTCGATCCCAACGTCGATGACCACCACCACCTGGTGTGTCGAACCTGCGGTGGTGTCACCGACGTCGATATCGACGCCTCGGGAATCGGGGTGGCCCGCTCCAAGCGGCACGGTTTCTCGATCGATGCGGTGGAGGTGGTGTTTCGGGGGGTCTGTATCCGCTGCAAACGAGCCGCCGAATCCGCTCGCGAGTCAGTAGTCCCGTAGTCAGTAGTCCCGTAATCAGTAGTCCCGTAATCCCGTGGTGGGAGGTGGTCCGCGCTGCGGACCGAATGCACGGCGAGGCAACCTGCAGCACCAGGTCCGGGGGACAACTCGGTCCGTGACAACCCAGCCCGTTTCAAACAGTTCCTGCACCAACCCATCCAAATGAAAACCTAACAAGGAGTCACCATGTCCCTCAAAGGAACAAAGACCGAGGCCAACCTCCAGCACGCGTTTGCCGGCGAGAGCCAGGCCAACCGTCGTTACCTGTACTTCGCCCAGAAGGCCGACATCGAGGGCTACCCCGACGTTGCCGGGCTCTTCAAGAACGTCGCCGACGGCGAGACCGGCCATGCCCACGGCCACCTCGAGTACCTGGCCACGCTCGGTTCGGGCGACCCGGCCACCGGCCTCGCGATCGGAAGCACCGAAGACAATCTGAAGGCGTCGGTCGCCGGCGAAACCTACGAGTACACCGAGATGTACCCCGGGTTCGCGAAGTCGGCCCGTGAAGAAGGATTCGCCGAAATTGCGGACTGGTTCGAGACCCTCGCGCGAGCGGAGAAAAGCCACGCCGGTCGTTTCCAGAGTGGGCTCGACGCTTTCTAGCGCACCTTTGCAGAAGTGTCCTGAGCGTCGGACGCGCCAGACCTGCCTGTAAACCGGGTTGTCCCTCTTCCTCGACACTCAACGTACTTCCGCTCCGGTCCACTGATCCGAAAACGGCCACCGATATTCACGTCAGCACGACGTCACCGCAAGGGACAAAAAGACTGAGCGGAAATTAGCCAACGAATTTGCGTCCTCACGACGTCCGCGGGCACTGGAGCTAGTTTCCAGCTGTGCTGATGAGGGGCTGCGCACCCGCGTGCGCAGCCCCTGCTTTTCACCCCTGCGGTTGGATCCGCAGCATGGCCGTTCGCGTGGACTCCCCGTCTGAGCAAATCCCCGTCTGAGCAAATCCCCGTCGGCGCAACATCCCGGTCGAGCCGAGTTTCCCTGTACAGGTGACCGCCCCGGTTCACCTGATCATGACCTTTCGCAGTTCGCACCCGGCCCTCCCCGTTCGTCGAACCAAAACCTCTCACCAAGGGAGTTACGCCGTGACCATCACCTACGATCCAACCCACCCGCTGTACTTCGATGAAGTCGACTTACGCCACGAAATGAACCGGGTGTACGACCTGTGCCACGGCTGTCGTTTGTGTTTCAGCCTTTGCACCAGTTTCCCGACGCTGTTTGCGATCGTCGACGAAAAGCCCGACCAGAATGCGCATCTCATGACGCCGGCCGAGCAGGACAGGATTGTCGACGAGTGCTTCCAGTGCAAGATGTGCGACGTTCGATGTCCGTACACCCCGAGCCAGGGCCATGAATGGCAGCTCGATTTTCCGAGGCTCATGCTGCGAGCGTCAGCAATCCGGAAAAAGCACGACGGACGGTCCCTGACGGACCAGATCTTCGGACACACCGATCTGCTCGGTAGGGTCGGATCCGCCACGTCGGCTATCGTAAACAAGTCGATAGGAACACCCGGATCTCCAATTCGGAATCTGATGTCGAAGACCCTTGGCGTGGCCAGCCAGCGCCTGCTTCCACCGTACGCGAAGGTCCGCTTCTCGACGTGGTTCAAGAAGCGATCGGCGCCGATTCTCGGCAATCATCAGGCCAAGGTGGCCGTGTTCCCGACCTGCCTGGTCGAATACCAGGCACCCGCCATCGGCCGGGATCTCGTGGCCGTGTACGAACGTAACAACGTCTCGTGTTCGCTCCCCGAAGGCATCGGCTGCTGCGGCGCTCCGTGGCTGCATTCCGGCGACTTTGAGAACTTTCGCGAAACGGCCCGCAAGAACGTCGGTCCGCTGGCCCGGGCGGTCAAGGCCGGGCACGACATCGTGGTTCCACAGCCCACGTGCGGTTATGTCCTGAAGAAGGACTACCCGGCCTACTTCAAAGGTGAACCAGAGCAGAAAGACGCTGAGTTGATCGGCGCTCACACCTACGACTCCTCGGAGTATCTGATCAAGCTTCACAAAGGCGAAGGCACGTCACTCGACACCGAATTCACCGGATCCGTGCCGGCCACCACGACCTACCACGCCGCGTGTCACCTTCAGGCTCAGCAGGCCGGTCTCAAGAGCCGTGACCTCATGAAGCTGACCGGAACGAAGATCACGCTGGTCGCCAAGTGTTCGGGCATCGACGGAACCTGGGGATATCGCGAAGACAACTACGAGATCGCGAAGAAAGTCGCCAAGCCGCTTGGTGAAGCTGTCAAAGCCGCCAACTCCGAAGTCGTCACCGGCGACTGCCATCTGGCCAACGGTGCCATAACGGAGGAAACCGGAAGCGTTCCGATACACCCCCTGTCGTTCATGGCTCGGGCCTACGGCATCTCTGAAGGAGCTTGATCATGACCGGAAACCCAACCGCGTCCTCAGCATCGACGCAACCCGGTCGCACGACGAAGCTGATGTTGAGCGACATAAGCGACGTTCGCGCCTACGAGCGCGAGCGGGACCAGTTGCGCGCCGACATGATCGACCTTAAAGAGAGGCGACGTGTGCACGTGGGCACGGTCATGTCGTTTAACTTCGAGAACCGCTTCACGATGCGCTTCCAGATTCAGGAAATGGCCAGGGTCGAGAAACTTGTCACCGACGAAGGCATCCAAGCCGAACTTGACGTCTACAACGCCCTTATCCCTGAACCGGGAAGTCTGAGCGCGACCTTGTTCATCGAGTGCACAACGAGCGATCAGATGCGCGAATGGTTCCCGAAACTGGTGGGCATAGAGCGCAGTATCGAGTTTCAAATCGGCGAAGGTTCTCATCAGACCGTCGCCCGGTGTGTCCCTGACGCTGCTCACGAAGCCCAACTCACGCGTCAGGAAATGACCGCAGCCGTGCACTACATCAGCTTTCCGATCGGTGCCGAGCACATCGAAGCCTTCAGGGCCGGTCCGGTTCGCCTCGTCGTGACCCATCCCAACTACCGAGAAGAGACCGAACTCGGCGAAACCGCTCGCCAAGAGTTGTCGCTCGATCTTGCCGGGTGACGCGCCAGCCGGTGAGCGGTATTCGTGCTGGTCGGCCGGTCCGGCTGGTCTCGGCCGGCTCAAGTGAAATCACTTAGGTGAAGCAGCCTGGAATTCCTGGAGGGGCTCCGTTGTTGTGATCATGAGGTCTTCATACTTTTCTCACGAGAGAGACGCATGATCTCCGTAATAGTTTCGAGTCAGCCGAAGAAATCTCTCGTTGCGTGGGTTTCTGGTGACAAGATTTCCTCAACTGAACGATACGTCAGAAGAAATCCTCCCAGAGCACTGGACAGCGGCGGTTTTTGCGGTCCATACTCTTCGGCCCCCAATCCTCGGACCGCCACCACACCGGCTCTTCCGAGACCCGAATAAGGATGTGAAGTAATGAAATCTCTTGCATGGCGCACACACGCTCGCTGCAAAGGTATCGACCCCGAGGTTTTCTACCCGGTGTCGGACGAGGATGCCGATGAGGCAAAGTCAATCTGTGGTGAGTGCCCAGTTCGGCTCCAGTGTCTAGAGTACGCCATTGTCGCCCGTGAGCGCGACGGCGTCTGGGGTGGAGCAACCGAAAAGGAACGCCGCCGTATTATTCGTCAGCGTCGCAAGAGCGCATAAGTCGGGTCGGTCAACGCGATCGGTCCGAAGCGTGGGGGTTCGGACCGGCTTGAGTTCCACCCCAAAGCGGCAACACTACCGAGGACATCCATACCGGAACAACGACGCGCCGTTGCCGTTTCTACGAGCCTCTCCTTGGTGATCACCTTGGATGGGTCCTAGACGGTGCGGCACGTTTCTTGGCCAAGCCCGCCCGCGATAGCTGCAAATAGCTCAGCGATGAGGCGTGGCCGTTCGAATTCCGGGGCCAACCCTGATCGCCCCAAAAGATCCTGTGAGCTGCGAAAACAGTGACAAAATACTGCCCTACTACGTCGCCCTCGCTGCACTAGCGTCGGGAAATGGCTGCTTCCGCGACCCCTGAAACGCTCTTTGCCGACCTCGGTGGTTGGACCTCGGTTCTATCTTCGATTTCGAGCTCGACGGCCCTCGATGACTTGTTGATGCGGGGGGCGGTATCGGAGATCCTACGTGGCAATGCCACGCCGGTCCAGATTGCCGCATTCGCGATCGGCATGCGAACAAAGGGCGAGACGTCCGCCGAGTTGGCGAGCGCGTTGGCGGCCATGCGCGAGTTTTCCGTCGATGTGCCATTGACCGACGACGTCCGCCGGCGGGCCATCTGCACCTGCGGCACGGGCGGTGACCGGAGCCACTCGATCAACATCTCGACGACTGCGGCATTCGTGGTTGCGGGGGCCGGGGGCCTCGTGTGCAAGCACGGCGGGCGGGCCTCGAGTTCACTGAGTGGGTCGGCTGATGTCCTCGAAGCGCTCGGAGTATCGCTCGACATCACCCCCGCAGGGGTGGCGGCGTGTGTGGATGCCGCAGGAATCGGGTTCTGCCTGGCCCCCCGGTTTCACCCGGCGATGCGTCACGCGGCGCCCGTCCGACGCGAGTTGGGGGTTGCGACGCTGTTCAACGTACTCGGCCCGTTGGCGAACCCCGGGAACATCAAGCGGCAGATGGTCGGCGTATCCGATCCGGCGATGGCCCGTCGTATGGCCGAAGTTCTTGCCACGACCGGTGCGACGCACGCCTGGGTCGTCCACGGCGGCGACCATCTCGATGAGATTACGACGACGACAACCACCGCGGTGCTCGAACTTCGCGATGGGGAGATCACCGAATTCATCGTCGATCCGCTCGACTACGGGATCGCTCGTGCCACTACCGAACAGTTCGTTGGTGGAACCGCCGAACAGAACGCGACCTATCTCCGACGCGTACTCGATGCTGAGCGAGGTGCCCATCGCGACATCGTTGTTGTCAATGCCGCGGCCGGTCTTGTCGTGGCCGGGGTGGCTTCCGACCTCCGTGACGGCCTCGTTCTGGCCGAACGATCAATCGACAGTGGTGCGGCGGCGCTGGCCCTGGAGGGCCTGGTGCGCACGTCGAAAGAGTTTCGCGTTGTGTCGTGACCCGGCTCTATGGCGGCGCCGTTGGCGGAGCCGAGGTGGTTGGTCTCGGGTCTGATGGGCCTGACCGGCTCGAAGCGGGGAAGGCGGAACGCCGGCCACGACAACGCGGCCGATGTGCTCACGACGGTCACCTTTGTCGTCGCCTTTTCGATCCACTGGGCGATGCACCACAGTTCGTCGACGAACTGCCGCTCGATGTGGAATGGATTTCCCGGTGGCGTGGGGAAGCGCCCCTCGGTGAAGCGCAGACGACCCCTGTCCATCCGAAGCATGTATGTTTCGGCTTCGTTGCTCCGGAACCGCAGTTCGAGCCAATCCGTCTGGCGCAACCGGCCGATCTTGCGTTGCCGATCGATGGCCCGCGCCAGCACTCCGGCCCGGTCGCGCAGAGCTGACGCTTCCTCGAATCGTTCTTCGGCGGCGAGAGAATGCATACGATCGGCTAGCGGACGCAGCAACGCGGTCGGATCCTCCCGGAGTAGATGGACCCAACTCGAACCGCGATCACCGAACCGTAACGACTCCTTCAGCGCCAACGCGGCCGCACGCGCCATGAGCAACGAGGAGAACGGCCCGACGTATTCGGCTTCGGCTAAACCTCCGACATCGCGGCACGATGTGATCTTTGCCGCCGGCCCATCACCCACAATTCGTAGGTACGCGTAATTTGTCCAAAGCTTGGCCTGCCGGTTGAACCGCGGCATCTCGCGCTGAATGAGCCGGATCTCCAACACGGCGGCCTGGATCGGGAGCTCGCACGGAACGTGATCGATGCGGTCGACCACTTGAAGCAGGGATCCGATCTTTCGGCGATCGTCGGAGGAAAAGTAGGAACGGACGCGGGCTCGAAGGTTGGTGGCCTTGCCGACGTAGAGCACCGTTCCGGCGGCGTCTCGGAACAGGTAAACACCGGGACTGCGGGGCAGATTGTTGGTCAGGTGCAGCTTCGAGGCCTGGGGATGCCGGTTGATCGCCGGAAGTTCAAGGAGATCGTCGAGGCCGAGGACCCCGAAACCCGATGCCCGCTCCAGCAGGAGGTGCAGGAGATCGGCCGTCGCTCGTACGTCGTCGAGAGCGCGGTGGGTCGGCTGGTTGGCGAAGCCGAAATGTGCCGAGAGGGTGCCAAGTCTGCAATTGGGTACTTCGGGCCGCACGAGTCGACGGGCGAGTCGGCACGTGTCGACGACCCGGTTCGTGAACGTGGGGTAGTGGTTTGCCGCCAACGCACCGTTGAGAAAGCTCAGATCGAAACGTACGTTGTGCCCGACAATCACGGCGTCGCGAACGAAGTCGAGGAGAGCTCGCAGGATATTCTCGATCCGTGGTGCCGGGAGCACCATCGACTGCGTGATACCGGTGAGGTACACGATCTCCGGAGGAATAGCTGTTCCCGGGTTGACGAGGGTCTGAAACGTACCGGTACACTCACCACCCTGGTAGCGGGCGGCGGCGACCTCGGTGATGCCGCATGATGCCGGCGAACACCCGGTCGTCTCGATGTCGATCACGCAGAACGTGACCATGGACAGGGGTAGGCCGAGATCGTCGAACGACTGCTGCCGAGGTCCGTTGGGCATCCGTCGTTTGGCCTGTTTGGTTGCCGGGCGGGTGGTTGTTGCGTTGATTGTTGCGTTGGGCTTCGCCGGGGCGGCACGACCCGTAGTCTGGCCCGCGACACGGCGGCGGGTTCGTTCGGGGCGCATGGCCGACGCAGACATCGAACATATGTTAGTCGAACGTATATTCGCATGAGTGTGATAGTTCCCTCACCAGGGTCGGCCCGGTTGGTTGCCTGGCCTATCGTGAGGGGGTGGCCGCCGAACGACATCGATCCGGAGCAGTCGGCGACGTCGCCGCCGTGGAGGCCAAGTTACTTGCCACACTCCTCGAGTTGACTGTCGTGGTCGCCCAGACGGGGACCCGGGTGGTTCCATCCCTTGAGCCACCCCTGGCGCTGCGCCCCTTCGTTCAGTTCACGGCGAAAGTACCGGCGGCTGCGTTCCGAGCAGCCCGACGCGTGCTCGACGAGGACCCTATGTTCCGGGCCCGGGTGGCCACGGTTGCGACCGATGAACTGGTTGGCCAGGCCGGGTCGCTCTACGTTCGGAGGCCGGAGGGATGGGAATCGACGTTTCGCGACGTCGTGATCGACGCTATGGGCGATGCCTCGAACGAAGGGGCCGCAAAGAGGGTCGGCCGGTTGGAGAAGAAGCTGGCCGGGCTGCAGTCTGCGCTCGCCCGGTCGGAGACCGACCTCGCTCGGGTACGGGTCGAATTGGTAGTGGCCCATACCCAATTGGCGGAAGAGCGGCGACTGCGCACCGGGCTCGCCGTTGAGGCGACGGAACTTCATGAAGCGCTCTCGTCGGCCGAACGGGCGCACCTGGAGGCCGCCGGCGATGCACGTGAGGCGACCGCGTTGGTCGGCCGACTCTCGTCTGAACTGTTGACCATGTCGGGTAGGGCCGAGTCGGCTGAGGAGGCTTTGCTTCATCGCGACGCGTTTGACACCGCCGCCACGCAAGCTCTCGACGCTGTTCAACGGCTCGGGTCGGAGTTGCGATCGCTCCACCTGTTTCAGCGAGAAGCCACGGCTCGGTTCGAAACGGAACGTCGGAGTCCGGGTGAGTCGGGCCCCACGGTCCCGTCGGGGGTCGCCGTCAAAGCCCCGACCGGTGGATCTGGAGCTACCGGTCCGAGAGTCACCGCTGCCCCCGGAGTCGCGACCACCGCCACCACGAACGCCCCAACAAGAGCTGCCACCAAAGCTGTTGGTCAAGTTGCTCGTCACGCGACACGAACGCGACGCAAGCCGATCGCTCTACCTCCGGGCGTATTCGACGACACGCCCGAGGCGGCTTCGGCTTTGTTTCGCACGACCGATGTGCTGGTGCTCGTCGACGCGTACAACGTAGCGAAATGGCGGTGGCCCACGGTTGGTCCGGGCGACCTTCGGGCCCGACTGGTGGCTATGGCCGGCCTGATTTCCCAGAGAACCGGCGCAACGATTCATCTGGTGTTCGATGGTGCCCACAGTGGGAGCACGTTGAAACCGGGTGGGAGTGCAAAGGTCCGCGTCGTGTACACAGAGGCGGGCGTGGAGGCCGACGATGTGGTGTTGGCGATGGCTGCAAAGGCACCGGTGTCGGCGCCGATTGTGGTCGTGTCGAACGATATGCGTGTCGTTGACGGGGCATTGGGTCTTGGAGTGAACGTCGTTCCCAACCAGGCATTCGCAGCGCTGGCCGGGAGCGGTTAGCAACCAACGCGGGCGACTCCGACTGCCCGGGTCTTTGGGGATGGTTTCGGCGTGAGTGCCGCAACAACCATCCCCAAAGCTCCCAAAAAGCGTCCGGCACCATCCTGAGTGTCATACCCCCACCGTTACTGTCAGCCCCATGATCCTCCAGATGCGCTTCCCCGAGCCCGCTTCCACCAATTTCGCCAACGAGGCCAACGAGGCCAACGAGGCCAACGAGGCCAACGAGGCCAACGAGGCCAACGACGCGAATGACTTCGCGGCCGAGTCGACCTCGGGGTCGGCGGCCGTCGCCGTTGCAACCGAATCCGTCGTTGCAACCGAATCCGTCGCTGAGCCATTGCGGATTTCGTGCGGCGATTGTCGGATGGTGAACACGTCGGTTTGTGACGACTGTGTCGTCACCCATCTTCTCGACCGCAGCGATGCTGTCGGCCGTATCTCGGTCCGCATGGCTTCCCCGGAGGGGGTGCGT
>JANMZO010000231.1:0-2994 GCA_031383405.1 Acidimicrobiia bacterium
AGACCGTCGATGGTCTGCAGAGTGCGCAGCTGCATGGCGCCGACGCTCGTGGCCATGGTGTGTGTCCCATTCGTTCGAGAGCTTGAGCGCAACGGCGAGACCGAGGAGGGCACCTGCGATGGCTGCTTCGCCGCGCGTCCGCAAGGAGAGCGACCACAGGATGACCGGCGCCACAGCGCCCTCGCAGGCAAACACCCACCAGCCGACTCGCGTCACCAACCTGACGGCCGAGTACATCCAGCTGTCTCAGACATGCTCGACCATCTTCTCTCGGCTTCCGGCAAGGGAAGGGCCGAGAGTAGCGAGCGGTCAGCGGTTCAAGCGGACGACCCGCGCTAAAGTTTCTCGGCGAGCGAACCAGGATGGCCGATGAATGACGAAGGAGCATCACACCAGGCGGAACAGCTTGAGGCTCTCGCCCAACGGTTGGCGCGCTTGGAATCGCTGGTCACGGAATTGCTTCCGCAGCGGAGTGTGGGTTCGATGTCTCGACACGACGCTGACTCGTTCGAAACACCGCCTGTCGCCTATGTCGCACCGTTTGACTCCAATGCGGAGGTGACGGAAGCCGCGACCGCTCGGCGGGGATTCCTCAAGTTGGCCGGTGCAGCGGCGGCCGGTTCGCTGGTGTTCCGACCGACCGCGGCGGTTGCAGCCGACGGTGCGAACCTCGTGGTCGGAAGCATAACCAACCAGTCCTCAAGCGCAACCCGGCTCCAGCGCGGCTATGTCGCATCGGGCGCGCCCGAGCCAGTCGTGACGTTCGAGTCGACAGCGACCGGGGGATCGGTCGAGAACCCTGCATCGGGCGACGGTGCCGTAGGAAAAGGCGTGGGTTTCGCAGGTGTTGGCCTGCTCGGTATCTCACCCGGTTACGGCGTGCGCGGTGAGTCGACGTCGGGCTATGCCCTTTCTGCCGGCGGTAAAGGCCGCCTTGGGTTTGACGCCCACACGCCCGTTGGTCCGCCGCCCATTGACGAACTCGACCCGCCGGGTTCGGGTAAGTATCGCGTCTACAGGGCGGGTGACATCATCCTCGATGGAGTCGGGAGCCTCTGGGCGTGCATCGTCGGAAACGTCAGCGCACCAATCATTCCGCCTGTCTGGCGGCGACTGAGCGGTCCTGACACTGCCGGACAACTTCACCTCTTACCAAGCCCGAAACGTGCCTACGATTCGCGACCAGCGAACCCGCTTGACCCGGCCGCATCAGGAGCGAATGGTCCGCTTGCAACAGGAGCGGGCCCACGGTCGGTCAGCCTTGCACTCGGCTGGGACGGCTCGACGAATTCGGCCGCTGTTGGTATCGGGGCGACAGGTGCCCTCTTCAACCTGACGATCACCCAGACAGTAAATGCTGGATTCCTCTCGGTTGTTGCTGGCGGCGCCACACCATCGGGAAGTTCCACGATCAACTGGTCGACGGCGAACCAGAGCATCGCGCTGACCACGATCGCTGCCGTCAGCGCAACACGCACGATCGACGTGCGGTGCGTGAGCGGCGGTGCATCGACGCACTTCATCGTCGACGTCATCGGGTACTTCCGCTAGCACTCCGCTACGGGATACCAGCGTGGCGGGCTAGTTGGTCGGGCGGGCGGCCTGTCCGACCCCGGGCGCCGTCGACGGCGCCCCACACCATGCCGAACGCCTGCCAGAGGTGATGCCGGCGTTCGGGCCCGGTGAGCACCCGGACCACTTCGAGAAGCGAGCGCACCAAGCCGGTGACGACGAGTGGTGCCCGAAACTTCCCGACGGCAATGCCGGCGCGGATCTCGTTCCGGATGACGAGGTATCCGTGGGCACCAGCCCGTCCGATCATCCCGCTTGCCTGCTCAACGACAGCCGAAGGCACGACGACGACCGTTCCGCCCGCTGATCGGTGGGCGAGGCAGAACTGCACGTCTTCGCCGTAGAGGAACGTGCCTTCGTCGAATCCGCCCACCGCGTCGAACGTCGGACGCGAGAAGGCGATGCACGCCCCGTCGATCCAATCCACCTCGAACGGGGTCGATCGGCCCGGTCTCGTGGACGAAACATGGTGGCGGGCCCAGCCCCACCGGTCATTCCAACGCCCGCCCAGCCACCAGGCACCATCGACTCGCAACGCTGGGCCGACCACTATCGACGGAGCAAGGGCATCGACGAGTTCGGCAAGAGCGAACCGCTCGGGGCGGGCGTCGGCCGTCAGGACCACCACCAACGCATCGATCGGCGCGTGATAGCGGACCGCGCTGTTCACCGCGACCGCGTAACCCATGTTCCCCGGCTGGGTGTCGAGCGCCCAACCTTCCGGAGCGGAACCGACGCTGCTCCCGTGTCCACGTAGGTTCTGCGCCACGACGCCTCGCACATCTTCGGCAGTCGATCGAAGTGCATCGACGGCATCGGTGATCGACGTATCGATCGGTTCTGTCCCGAGCCGGACTACGACGACGAGGACTGACGCCGTGTTCACGCACGCCACGCTACCGACGGCGAGGATGGAGGGATGCGAGTTGCCGTTTGGTACTGGGGTCGGCGTGGCGGCGGGGCGCACTACACCGCGGCACTGGCCGAGGCCCTGGCGCAACGAACGGACGTGGTGGTCAGTGCCCACGTGTCGTCTGAACTCAGTACCCTCGGTCGACTCTCGCAGGCCGTCCCGGGAACCGTGGCGGCGGCCGTCCACACTCGCCGAGGTCTGGCCCGAACCATCGGTTTAGGGAAGTTGTCCATCACCGAGTTCGTTCGACTTCATCGCCCAGACGTCATTCTGCAGACGATGGTTAACCCGGTCAGCCCTCTCGCCTGGCCAGCGCTGCGGCGAACCGGGGTTCCGGTGGTGACGGTCATCCACGACGCCATTAGCCACCCTGGTGACCGCCACCGCGCAATGGAGGCATCGAACCGTTTCTGGATGAGTGCGTCGGTCCGACTCATCGCTCCCTCCGACCACGTGGCGCGATTGACGAGAAGTCGGACCAGTACCCCCGTCGATGTCGTCCCGCTTGG
>JANMZO010000235.1:0-2136 GCA_031383405.1 Acidimicrobiia bacterium
CGGGACCAATGGAAACGGCGACACCTGGGCAAAGCTGGTCATCGAGGCGGTCAAGTTGTATTTTTCACTCATGGGGGCGGTGGACAAGGGGCACGGTGTGTACTTGAGCATGACGTGGCCTTTCCCGGGAATCTTCATACCGACTGCCGTTCTTCCTCAGCCACCTTCGGCACCTCCTCGCGTTCACGAAGTGCCGAAGCTTCAAGAGGGGTGGACACACTGTGAGAGGTGCTCGGGATTGTATTTCGGGCAGAACGCAACCAAAGGCGTCTGCCCGGCCGGGGGGACTCACGCGATCACCGGCGGGAATTACGTGCTCGTCCTCGACTCCCCCGACGCCCCGGGGCAGCCGGCGTGGAGGTGGTGTCAGAAGTGCGAAGGCTTGTTCTTCAGCAACGTACCGCACACGGCGTGTCCGCAGGGCGGCAGCCACGACGGCAGCGCCTCCGCGAACTACACGATGCCTTTTCAGACCGTCCTGGCCGACCCGCACTTCCAGCCGGACTGGAAATGGTGTGTCGGGTGCTCGGGGATGTTCTTCAACGGTCATCCAACCAAAGGAAAGTGCCCCAACGTCGCTGCGGGCGGCCACGTGGTTCAGATCGGCACGGTCGCGTCGGGAGACTACTGGGTCTATCTGACGTCCTGATCTCGGAGGATTGCCGCCATGGGGACAACACATGCCGGGGCCGTGGCATTCCGAGAGCCCGCCGGGGCGCGTGAGTACTTGCTCGTCAGCTCGTCGAAAGGCGGTGAATGGGTCTTGCCGAAAGGTCACATCGAGCGCTCCGAGAGCGTCTCGGTCGCCGCCCTGCGCGAGTTGATGGAGGAATCCGGGGTTCAAGGGACCGTCGTCGCGGAGCTGAAGCCGGTAGCCTTCAGGGTCGCGACGGAAACGGTCGAGGTGTCGTTCCTCCTCGTTCGAAGCGATCATGAAGGCAGATCGAGCGAGAAACGTCAGATCGAATGGCTGGCATACCAGAAGGCGCGCGCTCGACTCGACTTCGAAGAACAGCGTGGCGTGCTCGACGAGGCTGAGCAGATCTTGGTCGACCGGTACCAACGCAAGGTCGCGTTCCTGCGGATGGAGCTTCGCCGCACGCGCGATATCTTCGACAGTCAGTCTTCGAAGCACAAGCGGATGTACCGATACCTTCGATATCCCGCGATCATCCTGACCGCGCTCTCAGGTGCTCTTGCAGCGCTCGCGCTCGCGTTCACCTCGCTTCAGTGGCTGTTCAACCTGATGATCGTCAGCATCTCGGCGATCTTGACGGTCCTGGTCGCGTTCGAGGCGCTTCGCAAGCCGCGCGAGTTGTGGATTCACGAACGCAGCATGGGCCACACACTCGAGGATCTCCTGCGCCACCTCAATTATCGAGCGCTCGACCCGGCAGGCAGCGAGGACACCCTCGATGCAATCTTCAGCAGGCTGCAGTCGACAATGGGCAGCTCGGGTGAGCGATGGCAAGAGTTTGCACGCCAACAACAGACCGAGTCCAAGGACAAGACGAATCCGAGCGCCGTCGCACCTCGCGATCCATTCGACCCGGACGCGTGAGCTAGAGCACCGATCAGTTCGCCGCCTCAGCAAAATCGATCGCTTACGGGCGGCCGATCGACAGCGCGCTCGGTACGTGATCCCCTGCGGGACGATGGCCATCGAGCGCTGGAACCCGAGTCAGTTCCGCACCGGGCGATGCCCGAATCCCGTCGGATGAAACGGGGGTAGGCTCGTGGCCGCGATGGCGGCACCGAGGTCGATAGTTCTGTGGTGCGTCAAGCCCGTGAGTCAGTTGGACCCTGAGGGATCCCCTCGTTTTCGCCGCGTAAAGTGACCGAGACCGTTCCGGAAAAAATCGCGCTCGATCGGGAATTTCGGACATCGACCGTCGGTTCGACCGGCATGATGCGCCGCCGTTCGATGTCGAGCTTCGTGAAGAACCGCTGCAGGTAGCCGCGACGATCGAGTCGATCTTCGCGGATGACCTTCATGCCCGCCGCGTGCTGTCGCTGGCGAACACCGTGGTCGGCACGGTCGACGCCGCGGTGCTGTCGATCCACGCGATCGGTCGCGGCTACGCCCACGCCACCGGCCGTCCGGTAGGGATCAAGTCAGCCATCGGCCACATCGAC
>JANMZO010000243.1:0-2771 GCA_031383405.1 Acidimicrobiia bacterium
GACGCCATCGATGCGAGCAACGCCAGTGAGCCGATCACGATGGCGACGACACCCGCCCAGTCGAGACCGATCTCTGGTGACAGCACAACCCGGAAGATCGCGGCCAATCCGGCGACCGTCAGCGCTGCCATGGTCGTTGGGTGTTGGAGCGATTCCACGACGAGAGGGCGACGCAGCACCGTATCGGTAGCCGCAGGAACGACGGGAGCGGCAATGGGTTGCGACTGGATCGTTGCGGTGCCCTCCGCACCCGTCCGGGTGAGCGCGAAGATCAGCGGCCCGTGGGGCAGAGTAGGGGTCACGACCTTTCCCAATGGCACGATGCTCATCTTGCGGCCTACCAGCCCGAGGAGCAGTTCGGCGGTCGGCTCTGACGTGATGGTCGTGCCTGGCCCGGCCGACGAGCGAAGCCGCAGCACGTGGTCCACGACTGCGCCAGAGTAGACCCCGTCGACCAGTGTGGCCTCACCCACAGCGATCGCCGCGCGGAGACGCACATCGATTCCAAGCGGTAGCCGTTCGCGGGCAAGCCCGTCATGCAGATCAAGTGCGGTCAGCGCGGCGGCCGACGCCTCGCGAAATACGGCGATGGTGCGGTCACCCTCATTCATCGATGTGACGACGCGCCCCCCGCCACGCTGGACGGCCTCGTCCCTAACATCGCGGAGCCTGGTCATGGCTGCACGCATCTCGTCGGGGTTGTCTTCCCACAGTCGACCAGTGTCGGCTACCTCCGTGGCGAGCAGGGCGACGACGCCCGACGGCTGCTCGGCGCGCCCCGAACCGCGCATGTTCTGGACGAGCTTTCCTGCCGTCCGAGGCCGCTTGGACGGGTCGGTCGACAGCGCGGCACGGAGAACGCGTGCAAGCTGACCCTGCTGTGCCGGATCAATGCCGGGATAATTCGGCACTGCCTCCGAGGGCGACCGGCCGTTCAACAACGTGATAGCGGTAGCTGCGAGGCCGAAGACGTCGGCCGCCGGCCCGGGCTTCTCCCCCGCCGCCACCTCGGGCGCGACGAACCCAACCGTTCCCAAGCGAGCCGGGTCGGCGCGCGCCCCGGCAATGTCGAAGTCGACCAGCACGACGCGACCAGAGGCCGTGCGGACGATATTGCTGGGCTTCACGTCACCGTGCACGATCGGCGGTTCGTGCGCATGCAAGTGGTCGAGCGCGGCTGCTACCTGCGCCAGGTCGTCGATCACTTCCTCTAGAAGCAGCCCCGGTTCGCCCTCGTCCTCGAGCACCTCCTGCAGGTCCCTGCCATCGATCCAATTCATCACCAGGACGTAGCGATCACCATCGTCGGTGAAGAAATCTCCCCGCACCACCGGCAAGCCAGGGTGGGGGTCGATGCTCATCAGCACTCGCGCCTCGGCGAGGAGCTCGTCGCGGTCGACGTCGCCGACCGGAAACACCTTCAGTGCGACGTTGCGGTCGTGGACATGGTCAAGCGCCTGGAGCACGCAGGCGCGACGGCCGTCGCTCACCGTACGAAGCACCTCGTAACGAGAGCCCAGCAGTTCCCGATCATCCACGTCGACCTCCGTCGTGTTGAGAAGGATGCTTGAGGTCGGCGAGCGTGACGGCACCGCGCTTCATCGCCTCGTTGGCGAGGACCACTCGCCGGTTGCCGCCGCCGTCACCATAGATACCGAACTTGTCGTAGAGGTTGGCGAGGTGGGCTTGCACCGCATTCCTCCCGATGAAGAGACGTTCCGCAATCTCAAGTACGGAGGACGGCGGCTGAAAGGTGTTGTGCGCCACGAGCGGACGGCAGAGCTCGACCAGAACGGTTCTCTCGGTACGGGTCAGGTTCGTGGGCGGCCCTTCGAGGGCATCCGTCGCCGGACGGCGCGTCGCTGCGCCATCGCGAAAGACGAGCCGGGTCCGTCCGATGAAAATCTCCTCGCCGTCACGAAGCCGACTTTGGCCATTGAGTCGATCCCCGTTGAGCCGGGTGCCGTTGCGGGAGCCGAGATCACGGACTAGCCACGTACCGCCCACGCGTTCGAGGCTGGCATGCACTCTCGACACGGTCCCGTCGATCAAGGCGATGTCCGCGGACTCGGGATCGGAACCGATCGTGTACGTCGACTCGACGAGCGTCACAACGCGGTCACGCACCCGCCCATTCCACAGCTCGACGGACGGCATCACACCTCCCCAAATCTGCCCGCTCGACTTCGTGTCCATTCGCGAGCGCTGCCATTCTTTCATAGAACGAAGTGGTCGTAGCGCGGTGCGAGCCTGGCACGAACCTTGCGCCGCCCTTCTGTCCATCTCCGTGGCATGTGGAGTTGATCGCACGAGGTTCATGAAAGCAAACGGCGACAGCCGCCACCATGGGCGGGTGCACAGGATCACCTGGTTTTGCCGACGATGTAGTTCGTTCGGGACGCACAGGAGAATCTGTGTGCGCGCCCATTGTTCTCGTCCGGCCAGCGATGTCTCATGCAACTACGGCAATCGACATCTCGCGGTCGCCGAACGAGAGAGGTATCCCATGAAGCGCCTACGTGCGGCGATCGCCGCGACACTGAATCCTGGATGGACCACCGCCGTTCGAACGTCGGTCGCAATGTTCATTGTGCTGCCTGCCGCGTTCCTCGCCGCCGGCCCGGTCGACGCCAGTTCTAATGCACAGAAAGATAAGGCGGTACGCGCAGAAGTGCGTGTCGTCAATCAGGACGACACACCGCTGGAGCCCGCGACGGTGATGGCCTGTCCCTACGAGGCGGGCGTCGTCAATTGTGGGAATTTGGTCGCCG
>JANMZO010000244.1:0-2466 GCA_031383405.1 Acidimicrobiia bacterium
CGAGCATGGATACGAAAATCGGCCTCCGCGCTGTACGGAAGCGTTCGCGCACGTCGCTCCGTGAGTTGGCGGCCCGGGCCGGCACGTCACATTCCACCATCCTCGATTATGAGGCAGGCCGAAAGGCTCCGTCGGTCGATACGTTCGCCCGGATCGTTCACGCGGGTGGCTTCCACGTCGAGGGCACATTGGTCGCTGACCCGAGCATCGATGACCAGGAGCGATCCGAGGAACTGCAGGAAGTCCTCGCTCTGGCCGAACAATTCCCGGCCCGGCATTCCCGCAAGCTCAACTGTCCGGTCTTCGGCCGCCGGTGACCACGCTCGTCGAGAAAATCGTTTCCGTACATCGAAGCCTCGATGCAGCCCAGGTACCCCACGCGTTTGGCGGGGCGCTCGCACTCGCATGGTGTTCGAAACGTGCACGCGGCACGATCGACATCGACGTCAATATCTTCGCCGCGGTCGACAAGCTCGATGTAGTGCTGGCGGCTCTGCCCGACGAAGTTTCGGCCACGGTCGCGAACCGTAAGGAGCTCGAACGGGATGGACAGTCGCGACTGTGGTGGCACAAGACACCCGTCGACGTGTTCATGAATACCACCGACTTTCACGAGGCGGCATCAACGAGGGTCCGGCTGCACGACTTCGCGGGTGCGCGAGTGCCGTTTCTCGGTTGCACGGATCTGGCGGTGTTCAAAGTGTTCTTCGACCGGACGAAGGACTGGGCCGACCTCGAAGAAATGTGCGACGCCAAGTCTCTCGACGTCGAACGGGTCGTCGGTGTGTTGGCTCTGTACCTCGGAGCGGATGATCACCGGCTGGCCAAACTGCTGACGCTCGCGGCCCGGTAGCGGTTTTTGCCGGATCGGGTGGCTCCGCTGCCGATTTCGACACGGAACCTGTGGTTGATCACCCGGAGCAGCGAACGGCTACCGGCGTTCGGACCGCTTACTCCGGGATCACGAGGATCGTGGCGACCGACGGATCGTTGGGGCCGACGATTCTGCTTCCGGCCTGCTGAAAGCCTTGAAGGGCGGTCAGGACTTCGCGGGTCAGGGTCTCTCCCGGCACGACGAGCGGGATTCCGGGTGGGTAGGGAATCACGTACTCGGCGCACGTGCGACCAGCGGCATCCGAGGTGGCGACCGATTCGGTGGCCCGGTTGAGCGCAGCCCGTGGGGTCAGGGGACTGGGCGGAATTGGGGGAAGCGTGACCTGCGCGACCTTCGAGGCCTTCGACACCTGCGAGACATGACCGGTGGCCGATTCGCCGGTTGCGGCCTTAGCCAGGTTGGATACGGCACTGATAAGGATGTCGCAGGTCTCATCGGTGTCGCCGACGGTAAGCGAACAGACTATTCGCTTCAGGTCGGCCAACTCGACATGGACACGCTCGTGGTCGCGCAGCCATTGGGCGGCCGAGAAGCCTGAATGACCGATCCGGCTGACGTCGATCACCAACTTGGTCGGGTCGCCGCCTGCGGTCACCAGAAGCCTGATCCCGTCGATCGAAGCAAGTTCGACGGCGGCTCGCTGGCTGAGGCGAACGGCCCGGGCGATGTCGTTGCGACCTTCACCGCGGAGGTGTTCGGCGGCGAGGTCGAGCGACATGCTAAGCAGCACGCTCGGTGATGATGACTGGAGCATGGCCAGGCTGCGGGCGATGCGGGAGGGGTCAGCCTTCGATTCGGCCCGAATATGGAGCATCGAGGCCTGGGTAAGCGCGCTTAGGGTCTTGTGCGTTGACTGGATGACGATGTCGGCCCCCTCTTGCAACGCGGAGGCTGGAAGGTCCGGGTGGAAGCCGAAGTGCGAGCCGTGGGCTTCGTCGACGATCAGGACCGCGCCGGTCTGCCCGGCCAACTCGACATAGGGCGACAGGTCGCAGGCCATGCCGTAGTAGTTCGGGCGGGTGATGTGAATGACGGCCAACCGGTCGGGCAGTGATGCCCGGGTTGGCGGTTCGGCGAGGAACCAGCCGTCGTTCGTCTCGTCGTGGACCATCGGGAGGTAGCGCGGAATGGCTCCGGCCAGAACCGTTCCCGTGTAGACGCTGCGGTGGGAGCCGCGGAGCATGAGGACGTGGTCGCCGTCACCGGCATACGCGGTGATCGCGGAAAGGTTGCCGCCGGTGGATCCGTTGACGAGGAAGAACGTACGGCCGGCCCCGAACACTTCGGCGGCGCGGGCCTGGGCTCGTTGCAGCGAACCTGCAGGCGCGTGGAGGTAATCGAAGCCGCCCATCTCGCTGACGTCGGCAAGAAGAATCCGGTCGCCGAAAACTTCCTGTGACAGGGGGTGGACGCCGCCACGCTGTTTGTGGCCGGGCATATGGTACGAAGCGGCTTCGCCGCGATAGTACGCGCGCAGATCTTCGACGAGTGAGGGGATTGCTTCGGGGTCGGTCATGTGCGACGGCTTCTGTAGGCGAAAGGCAACGAGCCGAACCAGTTGGCTCGGCTCG
>JANMZO010000248.1:0-13413 GCA_031383405.1 Acidimicrobiia bacterium
GGCCGAAGCTCCCGGCGCGAACGTGTGTGGGCGTGGCCAGCCTCCTCGGAGGTGCGTTGATCGAGATCGACTGCGTGGCCCGGGTAACGGGTTGACCCGTTACCGACGGGCGGTCCCTACAGGGAACCGACGATCGCCGCAGCTTCTTCCGCTGCAACGAGCGTCTGATCAACCAGGTCGAGACCCGCGGCCCAAAAGCTCGGATCTGTCAGGTCGCATCCCACCATCGCCGCGAGGCCTTCCGGCGAGCGCGAGCCCCCGGCCTTCAGCAGTTCGACGTAGCTGGGCACGAACGACGGCCCGGCTTCGACGTAGCGCCGGTAGACGGAAAGGGCCAGAAGTTGCCCGAACGCGTATGCGTAGACATACCCCGGAACGTGTATGAAGTGCGAAATGTAGCTCCACCAGGAGTCATACCCAGTGGCGTCTATGGTCCCACCGAAGAGCTCGTTCTGCGTCTTCATCCAGTTTGCGCCGATCATTTCGATGCTCAGTTCGCCGTCCGTCCGACGCTGGTTGTGGCAGAGATCTTCGAACCGCCACATGGCGACCTGGCGGAACACGGTGGCGATCTGGCCGTCGACGTTGCCGGCAAGAAGCGACAGCCGGTTGTACGGGTCGGTCTCAGCATCGAGGAGCCGACCGAACGTGACGGTTTCACCGAACACCGACGCCGTCTCGGCCACCGTCAACGGCATGGAGTACGCGTAGATGCTCTGGTGGCGGCCCGCCAGGAGAAAATGAATCCCATGGCCCATCTCGTGGGCGAGGGTGAGCACTTCCTGCCGCGTGCCCGAGTAGTTGAGCAGGAGGAACGGATTGCCGCCCGGCACCGTGGGGGCACAGAAGGCACCGCCCTGCTTCGCTGAGCGGACCGGTGCATCGATCCAGTCGTTGTCGAAGAACTCCTTCGCCGCGTTGCCGAGTTCAGGCGAGAAGGAGTTGTACGCATCGAGCACTATTGCCTTTGCGTCGCTCCACGCCACAAGGTCGGATTTCCCGGCGCTGTCGGTCGAGGTCGCGGGTTCGATGCGCAGCATGGCGTTTCGGTCCCAGAATTTGAGCTGTTCGACTCCCATCAGACCGGCCTTCAGGCGGTACCAACGCTGCGGGATGTCGTTGCGCGAGGTCACGGCATCGACGAGCGCCTTCACCGACTCGTCACTCGCCTGGTTTGCGAGATTTCGGCTCGAAACCCAGGTTTGATATGTCCGCATACGGTCGTCGGTGGATTTGTCGGCGAGCAGGGTGTTGTATATGTATGCGCGCGTACGGAGACCGGGAGCCAACGCCTCCGTGATCGCCTCGGCCGCCTCCTCCCGGACATCGGCCTGAGGGCTCTGGAGTCGGCTGAGCGCGGCGTCTAGCGGGATCGCACCTTCCGGACCGAGTGGCACCTTGACCAAAGAAAGCTGTTCATCGAACAGTCGGGTCCATGCCGACACGCCGGTAACCGCCTTCTCCGCCATCACGCGCTCCTCCGGTTCGGAGAGAAGGTACGGTCGCGCCGCGCGAAGAACGGTCAGATGGTGGCGGCAGAAGCCCAGATCAGGGTGGTCGATGATGGTGGCAGCCCTGTCGTCGGGGAGTGCCGCCCACTCAAGGTCGATAAAAAGCATCTGCGTGCCGATCCGGGTGGAACGTTCACGTGAGGCCGCGACAACGGCTCCGCGCTTTTCGTCGGCCATGTCCGTCACGTACTCAAGTTCAGCCCGGGTACCGGCCCGCGACACGAGAGCCAGCAGTTCTTCGGCCCGGTGCATCAGGTCGGCAAACTCGGCCGGGCCGAGCGTCGCAAGTCGTCCACGAAGGCGTTGCAGTTCTTCGACCTTCGAATCGGCGAGATCAAACAGCGCATTCACTCCGTCGGCTACATCGGCTGTATTCGTCAGAGGCGACAGATCCCATGCAATGTCTTCCCCTAGTCGGTTTTCCGGAGCGTTCATGGCTGCGAGATTAGATGCCTATCGAGCAGTCGTGTGGAGGCGGGCAGGACCGCACCGTTTGAAAAGCGGGCAGGACCGCCCCGTTTGGACAGTCGTGCCTCCGGTGCCACGTTGTCGTTTTAGGTCCGTCGCCCAGACGACAACGTGACACCTCAGCGGCAATCGTCGGACCGGTTCATCGGTTCTTCGCGTTCGTCGCGTTCTTCAGCGGTCCCGTGGTCGTCGTGACGATCGAGTCCTTCCCGGGGGTAACGCCCGGGGCCAGTGCGGCTTTCACCGCAATCGTCACCTCGAATGCGAGGTGGTCACTTCCCGGGATCACGAAGTCGTCGATTGCTACCGGAAATGCCCGCTCGTTGAGCAGTGCGTGGTCGAGTCGCACCAGTGGCGGAAGCGACCGGTGGGCCGGCCAGGAACGGCTGAGACCTCTTCCGAGCGCTTCATGTGCGTCGATCATCGCACCGGCGAGGAGCTTGCCGAATGTCGGTTGCCAGCGGGTGCCGTTGAAGTCCCCGACCAGAGCGAGCGGATCGTCACCCGCCTCGCTGAGCGCAAACCGACGGATGTCCTGCAGGCTACGGATCCACTGTTGGGCCTGGCCCTCGGTTGACGGCGGATACGGATGCACCGCGGCCACCCAGAGAACTTCGCCGCTCGGAAGCGAGAGTTTGACCACGGGCATCTTGGTATCGGTCAGGACCTGCGTTTCCACGAACGGAATCTTCGAGAACACGACGACCCCGTTGCGATCGAGACGTGCCCGGATCGTGCTGTACGGGTAACGCTCGCGGGCCCCGGCCCGGTCAAACGCAGCAATGAACGCTTCGGTGAACTCGGTGACGACCATCACGTCGGCATCTCTGGCCATCACGGCCTGCGCTGCCGCGTCGGGACTCGGGTTCTTGAAGAACACGTTGGCCGCAGCGACCCGAACGCGAGCCGAATCTCTGACCCAGTACGGCTCGGCCACGTTCTGTCGGGCGGGTGCCACCGCAGCTAAGAAGGTGACGGCCAGGACGAGGGCCAACGGAGCCTGCAACCACCGGCGGGTAACCCCACTGATCACGAGCACGAGCCAAACGGGGGCGCCCAACAGCGGGAAGCCGGCCTGGAGCGGTTGCAGCAGCACCGGGACCGACCCGTCGGACAACCGCGAGACCGACACGACCGCCAAGAGCGCCAGATACCCCCAACTGGCCACGTCGTAAAACGCTCCCACCACAGTACCGATCCGGCGCGGAATCGTCTGATCCCCCAGCGGAACCCGCTTCCGACGCCACTTCATCGGTGACAGCCTTGTCGGGGAACGCTTCATTTACGAGGATGCCCCGGTATTTCTCCTATGACCATAGGAGAAAGTACACTTGAGGCGTGTCAAATCTCGCTGCCGCAACAAACCCGAACGTCGCTCCCCCGTTGCTCGTGATCGACGATCTTCACGTGAGCGTCGAAGAAGGCGACACCCGCAAGGAGATCCTCAAGGGCCTTAACCTCACCATTTGTCCGGGTGAAATCCACGCGATCATGGGGCCCAACGGGTCGGGCAAGTCGACGCTCGCAAATACGCTCCTGGCCAACGAGGAGTACCGGGTCGATTCGGGCTCCCTTATCTACAAGGGCGACGACATAACCGAACTTCCAACCGATGAACGGGCCAAGTCAGGGATTTTTCTCGCGTTCCAGTACCCCGAGGAAATCCCCGGGGTCACGGTAATCAACTTCCTTCGCCAAGCACTCTCGGCCCGCAAAGGAATCGACCTCTCGGTCCTTGAACTTCGGCTTTCGATCATGGAGTGGATGGGTCGACTCAACATGGACCCCAACTTTGCGAACCGGTACCTCAACGAAGGGTTCTCCGGTGGCGAGAAAAAGCGCAACGAGATTCTGCAGATGGCGATCCTCGAGCCCGACTTTGCCATCCTCGACGAAACCGACTCCGGCCTCGACATCGACGCACTTCGCGTTGTGGCGAAGGGGGTAAATGAAGTCCGTACCGCCCGGCCCTCGCTCGGCGTACTTATGATCACCCACTACCAGAAACTGCTCGAGTTGATCGAACCCGACGTCGTGCACATCATGATCGACGGTCGCATCGTGGAGTCCGGCGGACCCGACCTGGCCAAGAAGCTTGAGATCACCGGCTACGACGCATGGAAGGCCGCATGACAACGTCAACAGGAACTCCGACTTCAGCACGTTCCGAATCAACAGCGGTCATGGCCCCGGGTCAGCACCCGGCCGGACTCGACGTGTCCGCCGTCAAGCGCGACTTTCCTTTCCTGGAGCGCCGGATCAACGACCTCCCGATCACGTTCCTCGACTCGGCCAACTCAACCCAGAAGCCGCGTCAGGTCATCGACGCGATGTCGCACTTCATGGAAACGTCCTACTCCCCGATCAACCGGTCGGCATACCGCATGGCCGCCGACGCAACGGATCTGTTCGAGGGGGCTCGAGCGAAGGTGGCCCGCTTCATCGGCGCGTCAAGCGCCGACGAGATCGTGTTCACGAAAAACGCAACGGAGGCTATGAACCTCGTCGCGCACTCCTGGGGTCGCTCGAACATGCAGGCGGGAGACGTGATCGTGCTCACTCACATGGAGCATCACGCCAACATTGTCCCGTGGCAGATGCTGGCTGCGGAGCGCGGCATTGAGATCCGCTGGGTGGGTCTCACTCCCGATGGCTTGCTCGATCTCAGCAACCTCGATCGGCTGCTCGATGGGGCGAAGGCGTTCTCCTTCACCGCGATGTCCAACGTGCTCGGCACCATCACACCGACCCGCCTCCTCACCGACGCGGCGCACGCGGCCGGCGCTATAGCGATCGTCGATGCGTGCCAGTTCGTGCCCCACAACGTTACCGACGTGACATCGTTGGGCGTCGATCTCATGGCGTTCTCGTCGCACAAGCTCTGCGGTCCAACCGGGCTCGGAGTCCTTTGGGGTCGACCCGACCTGCTCGACGCGATGCCTCCCTTCCTCGGCGGTGGCTCGATGATCACCGATGTACGACTCGACGGATTCACGTGCGCTCCGGTGCCGGCCAAGTTCGAAGCGGGCACGCCACCGATCACGGAAGCGATCGGGCTCGGTGCGGCAATTGATTACCTGAGCGACCTCGGCATGGCGAATCTGCGTCAGCACGAGATCCAGATCGCCCGCTACGCGATCGACACGCTGACCCAACGCTTCGGCGACGAAATCACGATTCATGGTTCGACGAACGTGGAGCTCCGCGGCGCCACGCTGTCGTTTGCATTCCGGGGGGTTCATCCCCACGACATCAGCCAGGTTCTCGACCAGCGCAATGTCTACGTGCGGGCGGGGCACCACTGCGCCAAGCCGCTGATGCGCGTGCTTGGCGCGGGAGCGACGGTTCGAGCCAGCTTCTTCATCTACAACGATGAGGCGGATGTGGATCTGCTTGCCGATGCGCTCGACGATGTCGCCGATATGTTTGTGTTGTAACCCGAAGATTTCTACGCTGTAGCCCCGGAACCTGGAGAGCACGATGGCCGGACTTGAAGACCTGTACCGAGAAATCATCATCGACCACTACCGCAACCCGCGGAACAAAGGTGAACTCGAAACCCCACCGGCCCACAAGACCGAGGGCATGAACCCGCTTTGCGGCGACGAGATTGCGGTCTACCTACTGGTCGACGGGGCAGGTGACCACGCAATCGTCAACGACATCAAGATCGGCGGCCAGGGTTGCTCGATCAGTCAGTCCTCGGCTTCGATGATGTCGGCCCTCGTGAAGGGCAAAACGGTCGAGCAGGCCCGCGAGCTCATTCGTGCGTTCAAGTCGCTCATGAACATCCACGACTCTGGAGACTCGGCCGAGACCGACGACGACTCCGACGAGGATGACCATGCCGCACCTCCCGAGGTGAAACTCGGTGACATCGAGGCGCTCCGCGGCGTGGTGAAGTTTCCGGTGCGCATCAAGTGTGCGACCCTGGCCTGGTTCACAATGGAGCAGGGCCTCCGGGAGATCGAAGCAGCCTCCTGAGCGCACACCTAGTGCACTGAAGCGCAGGAGAGTGTGATGTCGATTTCTTCGACATCTCGCACGGGTAAGGGATGCGGTAGCGCTCGGCGTCGCAGTCTCCTACGCGAAGAGGCACTAGTGCCGCGCGGGCTAGTGGTCAAGCCGCTAGCGCTAGCGCTTCTTCTTGAGAGCGGGGTGAGGAAGGAAGGTCGTGGCAAGTCCCTTCGCCAACTCTTTACTACGTGCACGTAGGAATTTGGCCAGCTCAGCGTAGACCTCGGACCCGACCATTGCGATGAGTTCGTCCTTCGACGATTCCCAGACCGGTGTCTTGCCGACAAACGCATCGGGAGCGTCGGTGCACCACCAGTGGAACTCTGCTCCGCCCTCGCCCCAGTCGCGTCGCTTCCACTCCCTGATCGTGCTGGTGACGTGGCCGTAGCTGTCTTTGTCGTCGAAGCGCCGAAGTGGGAGCTGCCAACAGACTTCGGGCTTCCAATCGAGCGGACGCTCGTTCGCGTCGAGAGCGGCACGGTGCAGCGCACAGCCTGATCCACCCGGGAAACTCGGGCGATTCAGGAAGATACACGCGCCCTCGACCGTGCGGGTGACGTGGACACCGTCGTCGTTCTTCTCGGTGGTCTTCGTGGCTCCGCCCTGCGCGTTGAGGGCCAGTTTCCGGAATTGCCACTGCTCGTCGCTGAGCCGGAGCGTGTGTTCCCTCAGGTTCTTGCGATCGGCCCGGTCGACCAGATGAGCGCCGTGCGAGCAGCAGCCCTCCTCCAGGTCGGTCGCCTCCTCAGAGTAGACCCCCTGGCATCCGGCCCCAAAGATGCACTGCCAGTTGCTCGCAAGAAAGGTGACGTCGAAGGCCCACGTACGTTCCTCGGTTGGATCCTCAAAGCTCACAAATTCATGACGATCTTGCACACTGCGAACGTAGTGCACCGGCGCCGGGACCGGCGCCGACTTCGGGGCTCGACGCCACATCTGAAAGACTCAACGATGATGTTTGACTTCTCGAAAGCCCATGTCCACGAAGCGCTCGCAGCGGCTGTTCCCGACCGTCCGTGCATCATCTGGAGGGACAGAACGTGGACCTGGAGCGAGGTCACGGGCCGCACGCGTCGCCTGGCCAACTACCTCATTGGTCGAGGCGTTGCGAATCCGGTGGGGCGGGAGTTTCTCGATGATCACGAGTCCGGGCAGGACCATCTCGGCATCTATCTCTACAACGGCAACGAGTACCTCGAATGCATGCTCGGCGCGTACAAGGCCCGCGTCGCTCCGTTCAACGTGAACTATCGCTACGTGGCCGAGGAGCTCCTTTACCTCCTGAGCGACAGCGACTGCCGCGTCCTCGTGTATCACGAATCATTCGCGCCGACACTCACGGTGATCCGCGACCAACTCCCCAAACTGGAGATCCTTCTGCAGGTCGCCGACGGGTCCGGCCATGGGCTACTCCCAGGCGCGGTCGACTACGAAGAAGCGCTCGCCTCGGCGAGCCCCGAGCGGCCTGAGGTCCAGGTCATGGGCGGCGACTGGTCGCCCGACGATCTCTACATTCTCTACACAGGAGGCACGACCGGCATGCCGAAAGGCGTGCTCTGGCGCAACGTCGACATAGCCGTTGCCGCCATGGGACTACGCAACCAGGCGACCAACGCCGAATGGTCGTCCCTCGAAGAACTGTGTGATTCCGCAGGTGCGGCGGCGCCATTCGTGGGACTACCGGCCGCTCCCTTCATGCACGGGGCCGGGCAGTGGATAGCGTTCGGCGCATGGCACCGGGGTGGCGTAGTCGTGATCCAAGATGATGTGCAACGTCTTGATCCGCCTGATCTGCTCCGAACCGTGCAACGTCATGGTGTCTCGTATCTCCAGATTGTCGGCGACGCATTCGGCCGACCGATTGTCGACGAGATCGAACGGGCTTCGGCAGCCGGGAATCCCTACGACCTCTCGAAGCTCGCGGTTATTCTCAGCGGCGGGGCCGTTTTGAGCGCACCCTTGAAGGCCCGCTTCCTCGCTGCGATTCCACATCTCATACTCATCGACGGTATCGGCTCATCGGAGGCCGGTGGGCAGATGTCGCAGGTCAGTTCCGGTTCACCTGACTCCGTTTCGACCGGAACCTTCATCGCGTCGCCTGGCAACCATGTGCTCGCCGAAGATATGTCCGCAGAACTTTCCCCCGGACATGACGGCCTTGGCTGGCTGGCCAAGAGCGGCCGACTTCCCCTCGGCTACCTCGGCGATGAGGCCAAGACGGCGAAGACGTTTCCCATCATCAACGGGGTGAAGTATTCGGTTCCGGGCGACCGCGCCCGCTTGCTTCCCGGATCCGACGCGTCGTTCGGTCTGCCGATCGTGGAGTTGCACGGCCGCGACTCGGTCACGATCAACTCGGGCGGCGAGAAGATCTTCGCAGAAGAAGTGGAAGGGGCGCTCCTCGCCCATCCGGCCGTGTACGACTGCCTGGTCGCGGGACGGCCGAGCGAGAAGTGGGGTAGCGAAGTGGTAGCCATAGTGCAGTTCGCTGCGGGTGCAAGTGTAAGCGAGACCGAACTGCTCGCCGAAGCCGAAAAGCACGTGGCCCGGTACAAATTACCCAAGGCGTTCGTGTTTGTCGACAAGGTGATGCGTTCGCCGAGCGGCAAAGCCGACTACCGCTGGGCCAAGTCGATGGCCGCTGCCGACCTCCTCTAGTGGTCGGGGCAGAACTCCTGCAGTCGAGCTACGCGGCGCTTCTATGAACGTGGGTCCGACATCGATGCATTGAAGGCGACGGCATCGGCGTAGGTGACGCCGATACCACCGAAGAGATCGAGGGCCGATCCGATCGTGAGATCAACGCGTCCGTCGCTTATGGAATGCACACTTATCAAATCGTCGATCGAATTTGCACCGCCTGCGTAGGTGACCGGTTTCGTGCACCACTCGGACAGTTTCCCGACGAGCGAGAGATCGATACCCTGCTGCAAGCCTTCGACGTTGATGGCGTGGACCAGGAACTCGTCGCATACGTCAGCCAGACCAGCGAACAGCCCGGCACTGAGGACGGTGTCGGTCGCTTTTCGCCACCGATCGACGAACACCACATAGCGACCGTCGACCAGACGCGCACTCAGATCAATGACCACACGGTCGGCACCGACAGCCCCAGCCAGGGACTCGGCCCGTGCCCGATCCATTGTCGCGTCGGGGAACAGCCACGAGGTGACGATGACGTGCGATGCCCCTGCGTTGATCCACTCCAGCGCGTTGGCGTCGGTCACACCACCGCCGAGTTGAAGGCCCTGTCGATACGCGTTCAGTGCGGAAAGGGCGGCCGAGTCGTTTCCCGGACCCAACTGGACTACGTGACCGCCCGTGAGGCCGTCGTCGCGGAACTTCGTCGCATACCACGCGGCATCGTGTTCCGATACGAAGTTCGTTCGGGGAGCGGCTTCGCCCGTGCCGAAGGTCCCACCCACGATCTGTTTTACCCGACCTTCGTGAAGGTCAATACACGGCCGGAACACTCTTAACCTGCCGCGGGCGCAGCCACGACCTCGGACCAGTCTTTCAGCGAGTCGAGCATCACGGAGTCGTTCGTGATCCAGCGCAACTCGCCACCACCCGGGACATCGCGGTACCGACAATTCAGTTTCTTGTTTGCGGTTCCGAACTCCAGGTCGGCGCGCCCGGCGATCTGACTGTTGCCGAACTGGGGATCGGAGTAGTTGGCCCGTAGGTACTCAGTCCGGCGAAACTTCATGAGCCGCCGAATTTGTTCAACGTCGGTCACGTTGTTGTCGACCGATACAAACCGGGCGACAAGACCATCGGGCACCGGCGTCCACGACTGTTTCGTGAGGGATCGATCATTGATCAGCACGACTTCAGCAGATCGCTCGCTGAAGTTCGACTTGTTGCGTTCGGCCATCACCAGGTTGAACAAAACGGTCAACAAGACGATGATCGCCACGCCAACTATCAGACGGGTGCCGCGAACCGTGCGGACACCGGCGATGGAGTCAGGCTTAGAGCCGATGGCAGGCTCCAACATCGTCTGGGCGGCGAACGCCGCGGAGTTTTCATCCCGCAACACCCCGTCTTCGGCAACAAAAAGGAGTGCGGACTCCTCGTGGCGCCCCACTCCGTTCAAGGTTGACCGTTCCATGAATACAGTCTCTCGCGATTTTCGTCGGTTGATTCTCCGCACCGTGGGTGAACTCAGCATCATTCATGATTTCGGGTAAACCTTTGGCTACTCCGTGCCGATGCATTGCGTGTGGCATTGGATCTAGCGTCAACTAATCAGAATCCTGACTCAGGTACATCAGGTCAGGCCTCCCGAGCGCCTGCTCCTGACCCACGGGTCGCCCCGTTCGCCGGTCTGTTGGAAGCGGCCTGTGAGGTCCAGCTACTTCTCGATTCCGACGGTCGCATCGTCCACGTCGGCGGTTCGCCGGAGTACGTAATGGGTTTCGCCCGGGCCACGCTAGAGCAGCAACCCGTTCTTGCGGCGGTCCCGGCCGAACAGAGGCCGGGTTTCGCCAACGCCTTCCAGCAGGTGAGGGCCGGGGTCCAACAACCCATGTTCGCCATGAGTTGGCCGAGTCCGTGGCATGGACGCTTTGAGACCGGCGTGCAGCTGAGCTCCCTGATGGACGACGGGAAGCTCCTGGGCGTGATGTTCAGCGGCTACGAACTGTCGACGCGCTACGCCTTTGAGGCCTTCCTGCGCAACGATCCTGCCGCCAGCATCGAACACGCCCGGAAGTCCCCGCTGGCGATGTTCATACTTGATGAGCAGGGGCGGTGCTCGTTCATGAACGAACGTTGGACCGAGGTCACGGGACAGGCGGTCAGCGACGCTCACGGGTACGGGTTCCTGTCGACAATCCATGAATCCGACCTCGAACACTTCAAGCAGGTGGCGGGCCAGGGCAACTACCGCAAGGAGGGTTGGCGACTTCTCGTCGATGTTCGACTGCCGAACGGCGCGACACGACGCGTCGACGCGGCCGCCGCTCCTCTGCTGGGACCGGACGGATCAGTCCTTTTATACCTGTGCGCATTCTCGCCGTTCAGCACCGCGCTCCACGATCAGGCCCCGCAGCAGATGGCCCCGCCGACACCCGAGGTTGAAACCCGGAACGTCCCGGAGAACCCACCTTCGCCAAGCCCAACACAGGCAGCGGCACCGGAAGCGTCCCCGACCGCTCCAGGCTTCACGACCCAGGTGGTTCCCGAGCCCGAAGCCCCTCACTACACCCGGGACCCGCAAGCACCATCTTCCTTCGCCGAGCCGTCCGGAGTGGGGTCGCCGCAGCCGGTACCGACCGTACCCGGCCCGTGGTTGGCCCCTGCGCTGAAGGAGGGCTTTACGGACGCACAGCTTCTGTTGACCCCCAAGAAGCAAGTCGCCGAAGCAGCCGTCGAGGTAGCTCCGATCGAGCCCGGTCTCGACAAGGTGACCGGCCTACCCAACCGGTTGCTGTTCGCTCAGCATGTTGCCTCGACCGTGTTGCGGATGCAGTCCGATGCCCTCAGCGTCTCGGTGTCGTTTGTCGACCTGCACGGGCTCGAAGGGCCTCGCAGAGCTGTCGGTGGCCGAGCCACAAACGACTATCTCTTCCTGTTGGCCAAGCGTCTCGAAGCAACCATCCGCAGTATCGAAATCGCCGGACGGATCGACGGTGACATTCTCGCCATTTTAAGCATCAACTGGCTGTTCGCCGACGACCTTCCCGTGGTGGCCCAACGCTTGCTGAACAAGCTCGGTGAACCTCTGGCCGGCAAAGACGGCGACCCGCTTTCCATCGCCATGTCACTCGGTATGGCCGTCGCCCGACCCGGTGAGCCGGTCAACGAGATCTTCAGTCGTGCGTGGGCCGCGCTGCAGAGGGCCAAACAGAGCGCCGAGAAGCACTACGACATCGACTTCGGAACCTGAATCTCGAGCACCCGGCCGCGAGTCGAGCGAGATCGGGTGTGATGGCTTAGGCCGGGCCCGGGAAAGCACACCCAATAGTGAACCGGCCTCCGTGGCGGCTCAGGCCGACTTCTTGGGGGCCGACTTCTTCGCCGCCGACTTCTTCGCGGCGGGCTTCTTCGGGGTCGACTTCTTCGCCGCCGACTTCTTCGCGGCGGGCTTCTTCGGGGTCGACTTCTTGACGGCGGACTTCTTCGCCGGAGCCGGGGCGGGCATCGGCTTCGCGGCCGCTTGCTGAGGTGCGCGAACTACCGGGCGGAACGAAGCTAGGCGTTCCAGGCCGGGAATGAGTTGAGCGAGACCAACCATCCGGCGCGGGAATTCCGCGAACACCTCAACAATCGTGACCACCTGCTCCCTGAGCTGATCCATGTTCTCGGGCAGTTGGCTCAGCGCCATTCGGTCAAATGTTTCGACCGCATTCTCAAGACCTGGCAACAACCGGTCGATCGGGCCTTCGAATGCGTCGGCCACTCGCTGGAAACGCCCCATGGCGCGCTCGAACTCCGGGGTCAACGCACGGACCGGAGCTTCGATGTCATCGAGCAATGATGTCATTCGCGCTGACAGTTGCTCCAACGCGGCCGCCGCACGCTGCAGGCTGGCAATCGTGTCGAGTATGCCGGTTACCGCCTTCTTGGCGCCATCCGCCAGGCCCAGAAACCCGGCCACCGCCGTCGCAGGCGCTTGGAGAAGTGATGCGAGATCAAAATCGGAGCGGTCATCGGTTGCCATCGTTGGAGGTTATCCAACTCGGGCGTCGCCTGTTCGATTCACCGCCCCAGATTTGGTCACCGTCGCTCAACGCTGAGGCACGAGGTCACCCGCGTTGTTGATACCAACGCCACCGGGTTCTTGCGTCGCCATGCGTACGGTTTCCGTGGCTCGGTACCCGAACGGGCCGGATTCGGCGGGCGACGCTGTGTCAGGCATACGAGAGGCTGAGTCAGTCATACGAGACGCTGTGTCAGTCATGCGAGAGGCCATGGCTGAGCGAGCGATGTCGTAGGTGGTGAGCACGAAGTAGGTCGCCCAGGCGAGAATACCGAGAAACTTGGGTCCATCCTCAAAGACCAGACCGAGATCGGCGTTCGAAGGATGAAACAACCCGTCGACAATCACGGAAGTGCCGTTCGCTCCGAGCGAAGCGAGGAGTACCGGGTAACGGGTACGGGAGATGTCAGGCCAGAACCGCACGAGCCAGGCGACGAGTGGCGTCAGGACCATGAGTTCACCCACGATTTTTGGAATACCAAACGTCGGGGCGAGCGAATGGAACCCGAACAGATCGTCGACGAGGAGAACCGCTCCGACGATCGACGCGCAGAACAGGAACCGCGCTGCGCTCGCCCGCCCCGAAACCTTGGCGATCCACGCCGACCATCCTGCGGACGCCACAGCTACCGTCCACGCGACAACACCGAGCTGCGAAACCAGACCGTCGTACCAAACCCCACCGTTCAGATAGGCCGGATCGAGAAACAG
>JANMZO010000290.1:0-11968 GCA_031383405.1 Acidimicrobiia bacterium
CGACCGGTCCGCACCTCGATCGGCACCGTCGAGACGGGCAGGATGGCGGAGTCATGAACGAACCCGACGAGGACGAGTTCGACGAGGACTTCGACGAGGTTGGCGACCTGGCCTTTGAGGTCGAGTTCGACGATGCGGAGATCCCGACCAACGAGCGGGCGGTAGCCCCTCGAAACCAACTTCCGCGGGACCGGTCCCGTATGACGTCGGTGAGCCTCGACGAGATGTTCGACTTCCTACCGAAGCCGACGGGTTTGAGCGAAGGCGAGCGGTTACAGAAGGTGCTGTCGCGTGCGGGGATCGGAAGCCGTCGAGCCTGTGAAATCCTGATCGAGGCCCGACGGGTGCGCGTCAACGGGGAAGTGGCCGTGCTGGGCCGCCGGGTGGATCCGGAGAAGGACCTGGTCACCCTCGACGGAGCGCCGGTCGGGGTGCGCGAGGGGCTGGTCTACTACCTGCTGAACAAACCCCGGGGGGTGGTGACGACGGCCGACGACCCGCAGGGGCGCGACACGGTTGTTCAGATGGTGCCGGCCGAACCACGGGTTTACCCGGTCGGACGACTCGACTACGACACCGAAGGCCTGCTGCTGCTTACCAACGACGGCGAGTTGGCCCAACGTCTCACCCACCCTTCGTTCGGCGTGAAGAAGGAGTACCTGGCCGAGGTGGACGGGGCGGTGTCGCCATCGGCGCTTCGCGCGTTGCGTGACGGCATCGAACTCGAAGACGGCGTTACCGCACCGGCCGACGTCTCGCTGCTCGCACCGAACCTCGTGCGGATCGCTATCCACGAAGGCCGCAACCGGCAGGTGCGCCGGATGCTCGATGCCGTTGGATGCCCGGTGCTACGCCTGGCCCGGACCCGAATTGACCGGCTGTCGGACCGTACGCTTCGCCCGGGGGAGTGGCGCCACCTCCGTCCAGACGAGGTGCGCATGCTCGCTTCGGCCGTCAAAGGCACCCGCGAGCAGCGGCGCCACCCGGAAAACTAGTGCCTCCTCGCGTAGGAGACTCTGACGGCGGGCGCAACCGCAATCCGTTACCCGTGCGAGATGTCGAAGAAATCGACATCAGACTCTGCTGCGCTTCGGTGCACTAGTCCACCCGACCTCTTTCAGCGCCGGTGGGGCTGAAGGCCCTTTCATTGTTGAGGGTCCCTTGTTACCGTACGAGTTGTGAGCCACTCTCCGCGCGTTTCCGAACTTGAACAGGCCGTAGCCCTTGATCCGAACCGTCGTTCGTTGCGTCTGCGGCTCGCGACCGCCTACATCGACGAGGGGCGCCCCGACCGGGCCCTGGAGCAGGTCCGTTGTGTGCTGAGCTCGAGACCTTCAGACATCGAAGCGCTCGGGATAGGTGCGATGGCCGCTGCGCTCGCGGGTGATCCCCTCGGGTCGGATGCGTTCGTCGGCGCCCTCTCGGCGGCGCAGCGAGGCGGGGGTCCATCGGTCGTGCAGCGGAGTGACTCCCTCACATCGGTATCGTCGGATATCGACGTGGTTGTTCCCCTCATTTCGCTGGCTGACGTCGATGGAATGTTCGAGGAAAAGCACCGACTTGAACTCGCCGTTGTTCGTCCATTCCGCATGCGCAATGCCCCGAAATCCGCCCGGGGCACGGGGATGGACTTGGCGTCAGGGACGTTGCTGTTCGGCCCCAAGCACGTCAGCAAGTCGTATCTCGGCCATGCACTAGCCGGTGAGATGCACTGCAACATCATCGCGCTCGACCTGTCGGCGATTGCCGACCCGTGGGGCACCCCGAGTGCAGGCGTAATAACCGAAGCGTTTCGCCTGGCCGCTGGACATGCCCCCTGTCTGGTCTTCCTGGACAATGTGGAGGCGATCAGTCATCGCCGACTTCGCTATGTACCCCAGGGTCGCGAGCGCATGGCCGAACTTGAAGAAGCGCTCGACGGGCATGACCCGAACCGGGTCATTGTGGTCGGGGCGACGTCGATGCCGTGGATGGTCCCGTCCGGGCTTCGACGGCCGGGTCGATTCAGTCGCATGGTGCTCGTGGGCCCACCCGACCTTGAGGCTCGCACCGCTACGCTGCAGCGCTACTTTCGCAATCGGATGATTACGGTTTCGGCCGACCTGCGCCAGATCGCTGCCGGCGCTGAAGGCTGCACGAACCACGATCTCCGGACCATCGGAGCAGTTGCCGCGGCGCTCACGCTGGCGGCCATGGCCGATGGCGGCCCGGTGCCTGTGGTCGGGATTCCCGAGTTGATCCAAGCGCAGTCGGTGTTGTCGCGTTCGGGTTGGGACTGGTTCGACATGGCATACAACTGTCCGGAGTTCACCGACGATTCTTCGGAGTTCGATCCAATGTTCGACTACATCCGTCGTCATATACGGCGGGTCGGTTAGAAAACGCCACGGTGTCGGGCCGGTAGCATCGTGCACCGTGTCTGAAGTCCCCGCCCCGCAACCTGAAGCACCGCTCTCGCCCGGCCGGGCCGTGGTTATCGGAGCCGGGCTCATGGGCGGAAGTGTGGCGATGGCGCTGCGCGCCCAGGGTTGGTACGTGTCCGGTGTCGACCGCGTGGACGCTGCGTGTCGACGCGGCGTTGAGTTGGGAGCGTTCGATGCAATCGGTCCGGACCCGACGGCAGATCTCACGTTTGTGTGCACACCGGTGCTCTCGGTCGCGGAACTTGCATTGGAGGCACTTGATCACGGTGGCATCGTTACCGACATCGGCAGTGTGAAGGCGCCGATCGTGTCGGCGGTCGATCATCCCCGTTTTATCGGCGGGCACCCAATGGCCGGCTCCGAGCAGGACGGTATCGAAGGTTCGGATCCCGCGATGTTCCAGGGCCGCACCTGGGTGCTTACACCGACCTCGAAGACCGACTCTCAGGCTTTTGCCACGCTGTACACCGTCATCTCGGCGATGGGGGCGCAGGTCGTCTCCGTCCCTCCGGAACGCCACGATGAACTCGTGGCCGTCGTGTCGCACGTCCCCCACCTGGCCGCGTCGACCTTGATGGGCGTGGCAGCCGATGGAGCCGAGGAACATGCGGCACTCTTGCGTCTGGCCGCCGGCGGCTTCCGGGATATGACCCGTATCGCAGCAGGCCATCCGGCGATCTGGATGGACATCTGCTCGGCCAATCGCACGGCGATCGTGTCGGTTCTCGACCGTTACATCGAGGAACTTTCGGCGGTTCGTTCAATTGTCGACACCGAAGACCGGCCGGCGCTGCTTCACCGGTTGGAGCGAGCGCGGGCTGCCCGGCTGAACCTCCCGGTCGGAGCGCCGCCTCCAGCCGACCTCGTTGAGTTCCGAATTCCGATTCCCGACCGGCCGGGATTCATTGCTGAGATCTCGACGTTGGCCAGCGAACTCGGTGTCAACATTTTCGACATCGAGATCAGTCACTCAATGGAGGGCGGCGGTGGTGTTCTCGTGGCAATCGTGTCGGCATCGTTCGCCGACCTGCTACGTGGCGGCCTGGTCGCCCGGGGATTCCGCTCGTCGGTTACCCGACTCGAGTCGAAATGACCGCCTCGAAATGACCGCGCGGGCGATCACGCCGTTGGCCTGGCCGCCCGACACCACGGTGGTTGTGCCCGGCTCCAAGTCGTTCACGAACCGGGCGCTGATCACTGCCGCGTTGGCTTCGGGACGATCAACGCTTCGTGGCGTGCTGTTCAGCGACGACACCGAAGCGATGCTGTCGTGTTTGCAGTCGCTAGGTATACCTACGATCGTCGACCGCGCGAATTTTCTCGTGACGGTGGACGGTTGCGGAGGGACCCTGCCAACGGCGGCCGCCTCGGTCAACGTGCGGCAATCGGGGACAACGGCGCGGTTTATGGCTCCGATGTTGGCGCTCGGTCGCGGTCGTTACCAGGTTGATGGCGATGCTCAGATGCGCGCCCGACCGATGGGCGACCTGGTCCAGGCGTTGAAAGACCTCGGTGTGCGGGTCGAGGGGAGCGGCAGTGTCGATCGACTCCCGCTTACGGTGACGTCGGATGGTGTGCGGGGCGGCGAGATCTCCGTTCCTGGCGACGTGTCGAGCCAGTTCCTTTCCGGTCTGTTGCTTTCGGCGCCGTGCTTTGTCAACGGACTCACGGTCCGGGTTGTGGGCGATCTGGTGTCGAAGCCCTATGTCGACATGACGCTGTCGACGATGGCGGCGTTCGGGGCCCGGATAGCGAGGGACTCCTATGAATCGTTCGCTGTGGCTCCGGGTGGCTACCGGTCGGCCGACTATGTGATTGAACCCGATGCGAGCGCGGCGTCGTACTTCTTCGGGGCTGCAGCGATTATGGGCGGGCGGGTACGAATCGAGGGACTCGGGACCGGTGCGCTGCAGGGCGATGTCGCCTTTGTCGACATTCTCGAGTCGATGGGGGCAACGGTTGTGCGCACCGCGTCGACCATCGAGGTCGACGCGAGGTCGCTTCCACCCGGTGGGCTCCGTGGGGTTGATGTCGATATGGCCCATTGTTCCGACACCGCGCAGACGCTTGCCGCCGTCGCGGTGTTTGCCAGCAGCCCGACCAAGGTGACCGGGATCGGTTTCATCCGCCGCAAGGAGACCGACCGCATCAACGCCGTCGTCACCGAGTTGCGGAGGTGCGGAATCCAGGCCCGAGAAGACACCGACGGCTTCACCATCTTTCCGGGCACCCCACAGCCGGCCACCTTTGCCACCTACGATGACCACCGTATGGCCATGAGCTTTTCGCTTCTCGGATTGAAGGTGCCAGGGATGGCGGTCGAGAACCCGGGTTGCGTGGCGAAGACCTTTCCCCGTTTCTTCGACGTGCTGGAGGCGTTACGACATGGTTGAACGCGTGGTCGCGATCGACGGGGTACTCGGCTCGGGCAAGACTACGGTCGCCCGACTTGTCGCCGACCGACTGGCGCTCGACTATCTTGACACCGGTGCCATGTACCGGTGCGTTGCGTTGGCGTGTCTTCTCGGCAACGTCGATCTCTCTGATTTCGCCGCCGTCGAAGCCGCCGCCCGGGCCGCCCACATCGAAGTGGCCCGGACGGCAGATGGCCAAGCCCTCGTGATGCTCGAAGGCGACGACGTGACCGCCGATATCCGCACTCCCGAGGTGGCGAAAACGGCGAGCACCGTGGCTACAAACGCGGGGGTAAGGGCAGCAATGGTCGACCAGCAGCGGGCCTGGGCCAAGAGGCGGGGCGGGGGAGTGCTCGAAGGTCGTGACATCGCCACCGTGGTGTTCCCCGACGCGATGGCCAAGATCTTCCTGACGGCCGACGCCGACGAACGGGCACGTCGACGACACATGGAGCAATCGGATCTGACGTTCGACCAGGTGAAGGCCGATCTGATCTGGCGTGATGAGCAGGACTCCACCCGGGAGGCCGATCCGCTCCGGGTCGCCGACGGGGCCATCGTCATCGATACGACAGGCAAGTCGATCGAAGAAGTGGTCAAGGCAACGGTGGTAGCGGTGAAGGCAGCTGAGAAAGGCGCGAGTACAACGTCATGAGCGAGACCAGGCCGGAGCAGGAGCACCTCTACACCGGGCCGACGAAGGGGCAGCGGGCGTTGTTCATGACCCTTCGCGCCCTCGCCCTCGGTATCTTGAAGTTGTACACCCGGATTTCGTATGAGGGCCTCGAGAACGTGCCGAAGACCGGCGGGTACATCGTGGCACCGGTGCACCGCTCCAACGTCGACTTCGTGACCGTTCCCGGCATCACCCGACGCCGGATCCGCTACCTCGGCAAGGAGTCGCTCTGGAAGTACAAATTCCTGCACGGACTGTGGGACGCGCTCGGGGGGATCAAGGTCGAGCGGGGTACTACCGACCGCGAATCGATGCGACTGTGCAACGACACACTCGCGGCCGGCGAGCCGATTGTCGTATTCCCGGAAGGAACCCGCAAGGAAGGCCCGGTCGTGGCGACGCTCTTCGACGGCGCCGCCTACATGGCGGTCAAGCAGGGAGTGCCGATTGTTCCGATCGGCATCGGGGGTTCGGCCAAGGTGATGGGCCGCGGATCGAAGTTTCCGAAGCCAGGAAAAATCTGCGTGATCATCGGGCCGCCGATGAACTTCCCACCGGTCGATCGGAAGGCCGGACGTTCAGTCGTACGTGGCCTTACGAGCGACCTTCAGGTTGAGATCCAGCGGCTCTACGACAGGGCCCAGGCCAAAGCCGGTTCCTAGAATCGGGCGAAGCTCGCCTACTTCTGCTTCGCGGCGAGCGGCATTCCCTGAGCGAACAACGCCCGGAGCCTTTCCTCGAAGTGCTCAAGCGGCAAGGTGGCGTAGTTCGGATCGAATGCCTTCTGGTCCCACTCATCGGCAAACTTCACCGCAAGTTCGTAGGCCGGATGATCCCTGTACTTGTCTCGGGCGTTGGCATCCATTCCAAAGTGCGCGTAGTAATGGCGACCCTGGAAGTCTTGGTGCGCCTCGATCATGAAGTGCACTTCCGGGCTCACGTACGGTTTGAGAATTGCCGCAGCGATGGCCGGATGGTTCTGCACGCTGATTGCCTTGCCGATGTCGTGGCACAACGATGCGATGACCACCTCGTCGCTCGCCCCGGCCCGCTCAGCCATCGTGGCGGTCTGCAGGCAATGGGTGAGCTGGTCCGTGACGAATCCATCGACCACCTCATCGAGCGAGCGCAGCAGACCCAGGACACGCTCGGCGACGCGCCCCTGGTTCCTCCGGCTCTCGGCGCCGATCTTCAGCCACTCGTCCCGCGTCGAGGTGTCCATCGACGTGAAGGTGGCGTCGCCCGGGCGGGCATTGGCGGACGGGATATGGCGGGCGATGTCGGTTGCGTTTGACATGCCACCGAGTATCGCAGCTCTCGGCCGCCGGGATTAAGTTGTCAAAGAACGGGTGCGATCACACGACACTCATGCCGCAAGGCAGGCGTCGTCGGAATGATCGAGGTACTTGGAGGGGCTGGCCGCCGGTTTCGGGCACCGGGCATTGAGTTCATGTTCGAGATCGTGGTGGAACCAACACCTGAGTTCCCCATTTTCGGCTGATGTTTTCCCACCCGCTGCCACCGGTTGCCTGTGGTGAATCTCGCACGCCCAGGGTGGTGCTTCACACCCCGGGTGCACGCAGTGTTTGTCGCGGGCGATGATGGCCTTTGCCATCGGAGCGGGAAACGATCGGGTTGCCGTGCCGACATCCAGTGGTTGGGAACGGGGCCCGGAGACTATGCGGGTGATTCCGGCGTCACAGCACATCTTCCGGGCTGCCTCACCGGTTATGTACCGACCATTTTCGAGGCGGGCCGGACGGTTGGCGCGGCGTTCGAGCGTCTCGATATCGACGATCACCGACACGTGCGGCCTCGATCCCCGGACGTGAGCGGAGTTCTCGATGTGTTCAACGAAGAACTTCGATATCGCGACGAGGGCCTCAGCCCGTCGCTCGGCATACGGCAGATCCTTCGGCATACGCATCTTGGCGATGGCCATGTCGAGCGCGATCTCAAGAAGATTGAGGCGCACCGGTTCCAAGGTGACGTTGAGCGTGCCGCCGCCCTGACCGTGTTTGATTGTCGCTTCGTTTCTGATCGGCGCCGGCTCGATGCCCTTCTCGGCCAAGAACGCATCGACGATGTCGCGAAGTTTCTTCACCGAGGAGGTCTTCGCTGTTTCCACCAGTTCGGTCTGCTTCTGTTCGTCGGCTCCGACCGCTCGCAATACTTCGGTTACCTTGGGACGGGTGAGTTCGCCTCGTGAGAATGGTGCCGCGACCGCCGGCGCCTCGGTGAGCACCCGGGTGAACTCGACGTCGTTTCGGGCTTGCCCGGGACGGTCGCCGGTGGTCGCAGCGATGAGCGCTGCGGTGGTTCGGTAACCGAACGTACGTGCTGCGGTGAGTTCATCGGCGCGGGCGACGATGCCGAACCAAGCTGCCTCTGCCATGGCTTTGAGTTGGCTTGCTTCCTTGAGCTGATCGGCGACGTCTGCCAACTCGACCTGGCCGGGATCGAAGTTCGCTAGGCAGTGGATGGCGGCAGCGAGGGACATGAAAACAAGTTACCAGCCGGTATTTCGGATGTCAAACGTATGTTCGATCACAGAGCGGTGCTCACGCGAGTTGCCTACCGTGAGGTTGCCTTCGAGTAGCGCACGGCGACCTCAAACAGGATTCGCTCCGCAAAGGGGCGGGCCAACACGTCGACGCCCGGAATCGGGGGAGTCGGATGTGGAAGGGCCATTGCCGGCAACCCCGTGCTGGCCGACAGTGAGCAGTTGGCGCTCGGCTGTGGGCGGCCGATGGATGCGGCGGGAAAGGGGGTCGTCGGATAGACGATCGCATCAAGTTGATTCGCGTCAAGAAAGCTCAACAGCCGGTTTGCGTCGGCCTTCATTTGAGCCAGTTTGGATTGGTAAGCGCGCTGATGAATAGCCATTCCACCTATCCACGAGCTTTCCGAGAGTGTGCCGCTCAGGATCTTCGGCCTCAACACGGCAAACTCCTCGTTGATGACGTTCGGTAGTCCGAGCGACGGCAGGTTCACCTCAACGAGCAGGAAGCCCGCTTCGCTCAGAAGAGTCAACGACGATCGACCATCAGGCGCCTTCGCGAAGGGGCCGCGGTCACGAAGCACACCAATTCGTAACCGGGTCCACGACGCGGTCGCATCGAATGTTACGTCTGCATAGGACCCGGGTTGCTGTGGAGCGGAAAGCGTAAGGGGGTCGCGCTCATCGGGTCCGGCGATCACGTCGAGGAGTCGAGCGAGGTTCTGCGGTGTGCGGGCCATTGGACCGACGACGTCGTGCGTAGCTGACAGAGGGATAATCCCCGACCGGCTGACCAGCCCCGGTGTCGGTCGGAGGCCGTAGATACCGTTGTATGCGGCGGGATAGCGCAGCGAGCCGCATGTGTCGGTGCCGATCCCGAGATCCGATTGCTCAAGGGCGATCGCCACCGCTGTGCCACCACTCGAACCACCTGGTGACCTCGACGGATCGATCGCGTTGCGTGTCTGGCCACCGATCTCGCTGACCGTTCGGACTCCTCGCGCAAACGTGTCCAAGTTCGTCTTACCAGGGATGACGCCGCCCGCTGCGAGCACCCGATCGACAGCCGTCGCGTTTCTTCCGGGACGTCGGTTACGCAGCACTCGGGCGCCCGCCGTGGTCGGGAGCCAGTTCGTGTCTATGTTGTCCTTCACTGCGACGACCAGACCATCGAGCCCATGGAGCGGCGAGTCATCGGGAGCGTTGGCCACGGTGAGGGCCTGGGCGCGGGCCGACGGGTAGTCGAGGCTGAGCCAGACGCGGTGGACACGACCCGTCTCATGTATCCGGACGATCGCACGCTCAAGAGGAAGCGCGGGTTGCGCCGCCAGTCGCGGTGCTGCCGGAGCGGATGACGGTGCGGAGGCGAATGAGGCCGCTGCGATCGCTGCGATCGCAGCCGTCGTTCGAGCCCAAGCAAACATAGGTGACGTTCTAATGCAAAGGCGATAAGCTTTGATACACAAGCGTTCGTAGCTCAATGGATAGAGCATCTGACTTCGGATCAGAAGGTTGGGAGTTCGAGTCTCTCCGAGCGCGCAGAGTAAGTGCAGGTCAGAGGGGATGTAAGCCTCCGAAGCGGAGGCTTTGAACATCGAGGTACAGCCGGAAGTACAGCCAAGGGGTTGGAAGTACAGCCGAAGGTCGCCGCGAGCGAGCCGAACGGCCACCTTCGCCCCATTGCCGAAGGCGTGAACATTCGCTAACCGCTGGAGCGGAACGGCGCGAATGCAGGTGGTCGTAACGGCCGAAGAAACCGCGTAAGGGTTCGACTCGCCGGGCAAGAGGGTTCAGGCGGCGATGAGGCTTTCAGCGGCGAGCGCGTCGACTGTCTCGGCCAGCGTGTTGAGGTGGAGTTCGAAGCCCTCAGCGATCAGCGCCGGTATCCGGTTCGCGTAGCCGATCTGATCGGCCAGTAGGCGGGCCTCTGCGAGCCTGTCGGGGTCGGCGGGTGACATCCATAGGGCAACGTCGAGCGAGCCAACCGGGAGCCATCTGACGGCGTGGAGGGCCGCGAGAACACTTCGTATCTGGGTCAGGTTGGCGTCGGCCTCCGAAAACGACTGAGCGGCCTTCCAGCTATCGGGTCCGTCGATCCGGTTCTGCGGGTCCGGGCCGACGATCCGAACGGCCTTGGCCATCTTGCCGAGCACCTTCGCGGCGACCACACAGAGCTGGTCGAGCAGGATCGGGGCCGCATCGCGCACGGCTTCGTCTTCGCGTTCGTTCAAGTATCGGGCCAACTCGCGGGCGATCTCAATGGAAGCTTGCCGACCGGCACGGGCAATACCGGCGTCAGAGATGGCGGCGACGGCATTCGAGACGGCGCCGGATCGGATGGCGAGACGGGCGCGCTCCAGGTCTCCGGTGATCTGGTTCGCTCCCCTCGGGGTGCTTGCCGGGTAGGTCGTTTCGATAGCGGAGCGGACTTCGTCGTTGGAAACGAACGCGGCGGGAACGGCGATGCCGAGCGCTTGGAGGTCGGAGCGTAGATGGGTGAGCATCACGCGGCCCGTCGGTACTCGCCGGAGGCGCAGAGACGTTCGCCGAGATCGTCGTCAACGACGATGTTCGTTCCATTCAAGTCGCTGAGTCGAACGCGGCCCTTCGGTACCGGTGGGCGTGGCGTCGGTGCTGGTGCGGTGGTTTCGTTCATAGTTGCTCCGTTGTTTGGTTTGTGAGCCCACCTAGTTCGCGGTGGAGAATTCCGACGATAGAAACGTCGTCGCCGATCGGTGTTGCCGACTGCGGTTCGTAGAGTTCTCGGAGCCCATCGCGGGCGGCGATGGCGATGGCACGCTCAGCCCTGGCCGCGTCGAGTTCGATCGCGGCGCGTTCCTTCGCGAGGTTGACGGCGATGGTGCCGGAGTCGTGAACCTCGCAAAGCGTTTCGTCTCCACCGAGCACGCGCCGGAACCGGTCTGCAAGGTCTTGAGGACACGAACAACCAGCCGGCCGGTTCGAGAGCAGGTTCTGCAAACCAACGGCGACGTTCGGAGTGAAGTCCACAGCGAAAGGCTATCGGAGGATTCGTAAGCGAACGTACTAAGCGTCAAACGGCGTAGCGGCAGGAATTGACGGTGTCAAGCTGGCTTGACACCGTCAATTCCGGGGGTGTCACCCGCCTAGAAGGGTCACAGGCGCTCTCAGGGCCGTACAGCGGCCTATCAGGGTCAACGCGTCGGCTTCGGATAGTTCGGCGCGGGTGGTGGTGGGGCGTCGTCCGGGTCGTCGATAGACAGGGTTCCATCGGCACCACAAACGACCCACTCGTCCGGGTTCCGGGTGAGCCAGTGTTCCCGGTCAATCCAACGTTGCGGAAACTCGAACGTCTCGAGACGCTCGAGCAGGTCAGCGCGACCGTTGAACGGGCAACCGGGGAAGTCGACAAGGTAATGTCCGCGCAGCTCGGCGACCAGATGGCCGCGCACATCGAAGCTCGACAGCGGATCACGTCGCAGAGTTGCCATCACGCTCCCTCAGCCCGTTCGGCCGCTTCACGGCGCACACGGGTCCAACGTGACGACGCGGCGTGAGATGCCCGCGCCGACCGTGGCGACAGAACCCTGCCAGTGTTCTCGGCTGGGAGATGCAGCTCACCAAGCAAACGGCTCAGTGCCAGACGGCCGGCGCGAAGTTCAGCCGGAATCGGGCTCAAACGTTCCTGCCCGGCGACACCAACGACGATGAGCCCATCGGCCCGGAGCTGGTTCTCAAGTTCGGCGATCATGTCCGCCTGACGACAGACGATGCCGAGCGTAATCATTTCTCGGGTGTCGAAGCTGTAGACATCGGTCAACTGCTTCCATAACGCCTTGCCGGCAACACCCAAACCGGGCGGGGCCTTCGGAACCTTCGAAACTTCGACCATATGCGAGCTTAATTCTCTTCTCCCGGGCAATGCACCGACTGCGAGCCACACGCCCTCAGAGGGCGCAGGCACCCGGCTGGGGAC
>JANMZO010000299.1:0-2164 GCA_031383405.1 Acidimicrobiia bacterium
CGACCGGGTGAGCCTGTACTTCGGACTGGCTCCCGACGTCTCCGAGCGGATCGCCTCCGACCTTCGTTCGGAATAGCCGCCGCCGGGCGACCGGACATCATGCATCACACATCACGCATCAGATGCGCTAGCCTTCGGACATGCGAACCACGTTGGACCTCGACGACGATGTGTTGATCTCAGCCAAGGAGATGGCGCGTCGGCAGAAACGTTCGGCCGGCGACGTCATCTCGGAGCTCGCGCGGATCGGGCTCCAGCAGACACTTATGGCCGACGGTGGATCGACCACGCAGGAGTTTCTCGGGTTCGAGCCGATCGCCCCGAACGGTAGACACACGACGAACGACGACGTCAACCGTTTGCGAGCGGAAATCGGCGACTGAATGCGAGCGTTACTGGACGTGAACGTCCTCATTGCGCTGCTCGACGCTGGGCACCAGAACCACGGCGTCGCCCGAACGTGGTTGGTGAGCAATGCCGACGCCGGCTGGACGTCATGTCCGATCACGCAAAACGGCTGCGTCCGAATTCTGTCGCAGCCTTCGTACCCGAACCCGGTTCCGACTTCGGTCGCACTGTCCAAGTTGGCGCGGGCCTGCGCCGGCCCGACGCATGAGTTTTGGCCCGACGCCGTCAGTCTGCTCGACGACGCCGTTGTGCGCCTGGACCGCATCAACGGCCCCCGCCAGCTCACCGATCTCTACCTTTTGGCGCTGGCGGTCAGCAGAGGCGGACGATTCGTCACCTTCGACGCAGCGATCGCGGTCAGTGCCGTCCGCCGGGCCTCCACGAAGCACCTCGTCGTCATCTGAGCGCGTTCCGCCAGGCGCTGAAGCTGACGACGCTTCCGGTATCCGGGCGATGCAGCCACGGCCAAGGGTGCACCGCCGCGGGCCGCAGGGTTTCGGCGATTCGCCGCCAACCCGGGACCGGTGTGAACGTGACCGCAGTTTGAGAAGCGGCCAACACGTCGACCGGCCTTCCCCGAATGAGCGTCAGTTCCCGTGAGAGGCCGAGTTCGGCCAGTCGCTCGGCGAGAAACACCAACCGTTTGCCCGAGAGTTGAAGGCGACGGAGCAACGGCTCGTCGAACACGAAGATGACCGGGAGATCCGGATGCGAACGCAACGCCGGATCAGCATCGCCGAGCGACTCGGCCGTGATCCACACGACCGAGGGGTCCCCGTCGAACAGCGGCGTTGCCGGGCCGGCTGACGCCGAAGGGATGTCGGCTGAACGCATGCCCTGTGGTTCTGGACCCGGGGAAAGCGGTCGTTCGGGCGGCCACGACTCGATCGGGCAACGGTCGCGATGTTCGCACCGTCCGCACATGCCAGGTGCCCGTTTGTTGACCTGCCAGCGCGAGAAGCCGTAGGGCTTTCCGGTTGCGGCGCCGATGGTCCACTGCCAACCGAGTCGATTCGCCGCACGGGACCCGTCGAGCAGGTGGGTGAAGAACCGCGCTTCGCCGATCCGCCAATCGGCTCCGTGCCGGACCGTCCACTGCGAGGCCAACCACATGCGGGTCTGGTTGACGAGCCATCCGTCGCCTTCCAGTTCGGCCAGGACAGTTTCAACGCAGAGCATCGATCGGTCCCATGCCTGGCCCGGATCGCCGGATCCGGAGTGCTGTGGTTGCGGGTCATAGCGAAGCGGTCGGCTCGTGGCATATCCTACGCGCGCATACAGATGCCGCGAGTATTCCTGCCAACGGAGCTCGTCGCGAAACTTCTCGACGTCAGGCGATGGGCCGGTAACCGAGTCCCAGACCTTGGGCAGTGCAAGCTGGCCGTGGCGAATCCACGGCGAGAGGCCGGAAGCTCCGCGCTTCCCAACCGGGAACACCTCATTTCTTCGTGCCGAATACCCAGCCACGTTGAACGCGGCCAATGCGGCATCGGCCGCGGTCTGCGTACCCCGGAACCGGGGCGAGGCCGTTGGCTCGTCGCAACACAGGTCGGCCAGATGGGACCGTACCCACCCCACCTCCCCGCCGGGAGGAATTGCCGGGAGCGTGAGACCACTCACCCGTTCACCCGAACGCGGACGCCGGTATGTCAGCTACACCGGCCTCGATCGATTCGACGATCACCCGGGCCACGGCGACGGGGGCCAAGCCGGGCGGAAGCTTCGGCGCCTGTCCGCTGATCGGATGGTTGGCCAG
>JANMZO010000344.1:0-3439 GCA_031383405.1 Acidimicrobiia bacterium
CCGCCGTGCCGACGGAAACCACACCGTTCATGGTGGGCCGGTCATACGCTCTGACCGGCGATAAGCACTTCGGCAGCGGATCGGGGATCGCTGACCGGATGGTGACGACGGCGATCGCTGCAGGAGAGACGACCCCGTCGATATTTGTTCTCGACGCACGCGACCGACGTTGGGATGGAAGTGCGGGGTGGAAGCTCACCGCAGAGTGGGACGGCGTTGGAATGGCGGCGACGCAGAGCCATGCGATGCGACTCGAGGGCGCAGGCTGTGTCCGGCTCAGCCATCACGGTGCGTTCGGTGAAGTCACGGCCGGGGCGGGGCCCATCATCGCAACCATGTTCACCGCGGTCATCATCGGTGTACTCGACGAAGCGATCGCGGTCGCCAAGGATCAACTTCGACCCAAGGCCGGCGAATTACGGTCGTTTGAACAGGTCGAGTGGACCCGTGCCGTCTCCGACCACTGGCTGGCGGTTCAGGCGTACGAAGGCGCACTCCGCGCCGTCGAAACAGGTGATCCCACCGCGCTTTTCGGCGCGTTGAACGCGAAGGAAGCGGTCGCCGAACTTGCCGAAGGCATTCTTGTACGGTTGTCAAAGGTCATCGGGGGCGGCGCGTTCTCCCGGCGCAGCCCGTTCGCCCACTGGCACGAAGACGTCCGCGCGCTCGGCTTCCTCAGGCCGCCGTGGGGGCTTGCATACGACATGCTGTTTTCACTCTCGTTTTCCTGAGAGGGCATTGTTCCCGGCCAACCAATGTCCGGGCCCCATTCGAGTCACATCACCCTCGGCGACATCTTCCGACACTGGAGGATTCGAAGTCGGGTCTCACCGGCGGTTCGCACTCATGTTGAGAATGAGATTCGCAACAAGACCTGTCCATCCGGTTTGGTGGGAAGCGCCCAAACCCGCACCCGTCTCACCGTGGAAGTACTCATGGAACGGAAGCATGGAGTGCCACGTCGGGTCGGTGTCGAATTTGTTGGCGGATCCGTGAACCGGGCGACGTCCGTTTACGTCTTCGAGAAACAGAGCGACGAGGCGCGAGCTGAGATCATCGGCGACGTCCCCCAGTGTCTGAAAGTCGCCGGACCGGGAGGGATGCTCAACCTTCATGTCGTCGGAGAAAAAGCGCGCGTACCGTTGGAGAGACTCGATCAGCAGGTAGTTCACCGGGAACCACACCGGCCCCCGCCAATTCGAGTTGCCGCCGAACAGACCCGACGTTGACTCGGCAGGTTCGTAATCAACGGATGCCGCGAAGTCACCGATCCGCAGCACGAACGGATGCTCAGCGTGGGACTTCGAAAGGGCCCTCAGGCCATGGAGCGAAAGGAACTCGTTCTCGTCGAGCATCCGTTGAAGAAGCCGAACCATTCGTTCGGGTGAGACGAGGGCCAACAAGCGACTTTCGTGCTCACCCATGGTATGCGTGTGCATGATGTACGAAGCAAACTGCGGTTTATGTTTTTCGAACCACCGCAGGTTCGCGGCGAATTTCGGCAGCTTGGCCAACGTGGCGGCCCCGAGGGTCGTGGTCGCGGCCAGCGGTAGGAGCCCAACCATCGACCGGGCCTGAACCGACTGCCGCTCCCCGGTTCGACGATGCAGGACGTCGTAATAGAAGCCATCCTCCTCGTTCCAAAGGCCACGGTCATTGACCGCCGTTGCTATGTACGCGAAGTGTTCGTAGAACTTCGACGCCAAGTCCTCGTAGGTATCGTCGTGCCCCGACAGCACCATCGAGATCTCCAGGAGATTGAGGCAGTACATGGCCATCCACGCCGTGCCATCGGCCTGCTCAAGAACGCCCTCCACCGGGAGTTGCGCCGACCGGTCGATCGGCCCGATGTTGTCGAGTCCGAGGAACCCTCCCTCGAACACATTGTTTCCCGCTGCGTCCTTACGGTTCACCCACCAGGTGAAGTTGAGCAACAGTTTGTGCAAGACCCGTTCGAGAAACGCAAAGTCGTGTCCGCCGTCGATCTCGAAGACCCGCAACGCGGCCCACGCGTGGACGGGAGGGTTGACGTCGCCAAAGGCCCACTCGTACGCGGGCAACTGTCCGTTCGGGTGCATGTACCACTCGCGACATATGAGGAGCAGTTGACGCTTCGCGAAGTCGGCATCGACGTGCGCGAGAGCTACGCAATGGAAGGCCAGATCCCAGGTGGCGTACCAGGGGTACTCCCACGTGTCTGGCATCGAAATCACGTCGGCGTTGTTGAGGTGTCGCCACTCGGCGTTGCGCCCGCTCTTCCTGGCCGCCGGCGGCGGAGGGCCCGCCGGGTCGCCTTCCAGCCACCGGTCGACGTCATAGTAGTAGTACTGCTTCGACCACAGCATTCCGGCGAACGCCTGCCGCATGACCATCGTCTGCTCGACCTCCAACCCGGCAGGTGTGAGCGCTCTGTAGAACTCGTCCGCATCGCCTTCGCGGTCCTTCATCGCCTTGTTCCAGGTGTCGCCGACACCAAGGTCCTCGCGGCTCAGGCGGAAGCGGATCTCGGTGGTCTCGCCGGGCGCGACGACGAGGTGGTGCCAAAGCGACGCCTTCGTCCCTTCCTGAGCGGGATTCACCGTGTTCGTGCGGAGAACCACGTGATCGTTGATCGCGTCTTTGGGATAAGACGGCTCGTTGTCGTTCGGGCGTTCCCCGAACAGCCTCACGGCGTTCGACACGTTGTCGCAGAACAGCGCTCTTCCACCAGCATCGCCGCTCAGATACATTCGTCCGAGGAGCGGGTGTTCGGCCACAATACGCCCGCCCGTTTCGCTCATGCGACCCTGGAAGTTGTATTCCGTGTCATCCAATCCCCACGACCACGTGTTCCGGAACCAGATGGTCGGAAGCACATCGATCTCGGCGCTGTCCGGCCCCCGGTTCGTTACGCGCAACTGAATGCAGTAATCCTCCTCGGCCGCTTTTGCGTAGGTCGCTTCGATGTCCCAATACCGATCATCATCGAAGGTCCCGGTATCGACGAGTTCGTATTCGGGCTCGTGCTTGCCGCGATTGCGGTTCTGTTCGACCAGGTCCGAATACGGAAACTCACGTTGGGGGTACCAGTACCGCCACCTCATGAATGAGTGGGTCGGCGTGTTGTCGAGGTACCACCAGTATTCCTTTGCGTCTTCTCCGTGGTTGCCTTCGTTCCCGGTCAGGCCGAAGATCCGCTCTTTCAGAATTGGATCCCGACCATTCCAGAACGACCATGCAAAGCAAAGGAACTGACGGTCGTCGCTGATTCCGCCCAGACCATCCTCGTTCCACCGGAACGACCGGCTACGGGCTTGGTCGTGCGGGAAGTACTCCCACGCGTTGCCATGCTCGCTGTAGTCCTCGCGTACGGTCCCCCACGCGCGTTCGGCGAGGTACGGACCCCACCGTCGCCAGGCATGCGCGTCAGCGGCCAGCCGACGGCCTTCCGCCGTCTGCC
>JANMZO010000354.1:0-6083 GCA_031383405.1 Acidimicrobiia bacterium
CGGTCCGGCTTTCATTACGGCCTGTACGGCCTGTTCAATTTCTCCAAAATGCTCCCGAACCTGGGCGTACTCCTTCTCAAGTTCTTTTCTGGCTTCGGCAAGTTTGTCTTTAGGCATGTCGACCACGCTATCAAGCTCACCCGTATGCACCGACGCCCTCAGTGCGCTGATTGGCCCGAGACGCCCGAAACGATTGGAACGGGGCGCTCGTGAGCCCAACAACACCGTAACTTCGCTTCGCCCGGATCACGCCATACGTGACCGAAGAAGCTCATGCCGACTGTGCATGACGATTCCCCGCTGAAGCTGTTGGTTTCAGTCGGTCGTTCGCCGGGTACCACCACAGCATGGCCGCATTCGGATTCAACCTAACTGCCAAAACAGGTTCTGGGTCTCGGAAGCAGGGTCGCCTCCAACGCGCCAGCACGGTCGGGCTCGTCGTCGCGGTTGTTGCCAGCGCGGCTGTTTTGTTGAGTGGGCCGGACGCTCGCGCTTCGACACCCTCGGTCTCGATGGGGACGGCTCAGTTTTTCGCGGTCTTGGGCGCGACGACGGTGACGAACACGGGTGACAGCACCATCAACGGGAACCTCGGGGTGTGGCCCGGAACGGCAGTGACGGGCTTCCCGCCCGGCCTTGTCGTGGTACCTGCAACAACCGAGACGGCGAACGCCGTTGCTCAGCAGGCCGAAGCTGACCTGACGAACGCCTACAACGACGCAGCAGGCCGATCCGTCAGTGCCACCACAACTGAAAATCTTGCGGGCCTCCACCTAGGTCCAGGCGTGTTCGCCGGTCCCGGCAAGACCAGTCTCTCCTTGACCGGTTCGCTGGTTCTCGACGGTGCCGGTGATCCAAGCTCTGTGTTCATCTTCCAAAGCAATTCGACGTTGATCACCGGTTCGGGAAGTTCGGTAACTCTCGTCAATGGCGCGCAACCCTGCAACGTCTTCTGGCAGGTCGGAAGCTCCGCGACCCTTGGCACGAACTCTGCGTTCGTTGGCACGATCATGGCGCAGGCGTCGATCACCGCGAACACCGGAGCAACGGTCCAAGGCCGGGCACTGGCCCGCGCCGGTGCCGTGACTCTCGATGCAAACCACTTCTCCCGGCCAGGTTGTGACTTGACGCAGCCGACCACAACGACGTTGCTACCCACTTCGACCACGACCACAACTTCCGCGCAAGGCACCTCCACGACGACTGAGGCAACGACGACCACAACGCAGGGCCCAACCACAACGCAGGGCCCAACCACAACGCAGGGCCCAACCACAACGCAAGGCCCAACCACAACGACAGAGGCAACGACGACCCCGACGCAGGGCCCAACCACAACCCAAGGCCCAACCACAACGCAAGGCCCAACCACAACGACTGAGGCAACGACGACCTCGACGCAGGGCCCAACCACAACGCAAGGCCCAACCACAACGACTGAGGCAACGACGACCCCGACGCAGGGCACGACCACAACGACCCCCACCACCACCACAACGACCCCCACCACAACCACCACGACCACAACGACCTTCCAGGCATCGGTGCCTTTGGTCCCTGCGACCACCGGGTCCACTCCCGTGGCCCTTTCGACCGCAACCTTGACATCGACATCCACATCGACGACCACAACGACGGGCACGAGCACTACGGCGCCACGAAGCCCGACGGTGAATGTCCTCGGAACGACACTCGTTGAGGCGGTCGGTGCGACGCCGGCCCTAGCGTTGGAAGGTATCCCGTCTTTCGCGGGCTGACGAGATCTGAACCCGCGTCTTGCGACAACCTGGCACCGAGACGGCCGAAACGATTGGCACCGAGACAGCCGAAACGAGTCGAATGGTGCCGTGAGCCACACACGCACAACGCCGACCGCCACTATCTCGGCGAACCCGGAACCTGTGTTCACACCACGGCAACTCTGGATCATCCTGGGCTCACTCATGATCGGCACGGTGCTCGCCGCTCTCGACACGACCATTGTGTCGACGGCGCTTCCGACCATTGCCGGCAAGCTCGGCGGATTCTCCAGTTATGCGTGGGTCGGAACGTCGTACATTCTCACGTCGACCATCGCCACCCCGATCCTCGGAAAACTCGGCGATCTGTACGGACGACGGCCGGTGGTACTGGGTGCCATCACGGTCTTCGTCGGGGCGTCGCTGCTGTGCGGCCTGGCGCGCAACATGCCTGAACTCATCGCAGCCCGCGCTCTACAGGGGCTCGGGGGCGGTGGCATCCAGGCACTGACCTTTGCGATCCTCGGCGACCTGGTATCGCCACGCGAACGAGGTCGGTACATGGGCCTCTACACCGGCATCTTCGCCGGGGCCGCGGTGGTCGGACCGCTCCTCGGCGGGTGGATGATCTCGAACTTCTCGTGGCCGTGGATCTTCCTGATCAACCTTCCGATCGGGATCGTCGCGCTCGTCGCCATAAGCTCGACGCTCAAGATTCCGGTGAGACGCCGCGACGCGAGCGTCGACGTTCGTGGCGCCGCTCTGCTGTCGATCGCCCTTGGCACCCTCATACTCGGTCTCGACCGCGGCAAGCACGGGTGGGCGAGAACTCCTGTCGTGATGTTCGTCGGTGCGAGCATCGTCGCCTTCGCGCTCTTCTTCATCGAAGAGCGGCGGGCCACGGAGCCGATCATTCCGTTGCGGCTCTTCTCCAACCGGGTGTTCGCAACCGCGAGCGCCATGGGTTTTCTCGCCGGAACCCTTTCATACGGTGCGCAGCAGTTCCTCCCCCTGCAGTTTCAGGATGCGAACCTGTTGTCGCCCACGAAAGCGGGTCTTTGGTTGTCGCCGATCATGGGCGGAATCATGATCGGTTCCGCATTCGGCGGAAGACTTATCGCCGCCACCGGCCGTTACAAGATCTTCCCGGTCATCGGGAGCGTCTGCGCAATTCTCGGGGTGGCGTTCATTTCACGAATACAAACCTCGACGCAGTTTCTCTGGCTCGCGATTGCGATGCTCGGAATCGGTATCGGGAACGGAACAACGTTCACGACAACGAGCATCGCGTCGCAGAACGCAATCGCCGTCTCCGATATCGGCGTCGGCACGGCAACGCTCGTGTCGCTGCGTTCCCTCGGGGGTTCACTCGGTTTAGCAATGTACGGAACGCTGTTCACCACCCGGGTCACCGCCTCGCTGCGCGACGAACCCGGCGCGGCCGGAAGGATCAGGACCGTGTCGTCGCTGGTGCGCGAACCGGCGAAGATCAGAGCGCTGCCTCCCGAGTTACGAACCGCCGTGGCCCGAGCGGTGACCAGTGGGACCAACCGGGTTTTTCTTGTGGCACTGCCACTCGCGCTCACCGGGCTCATCCTCGGAGTCCTCCTGCCTGAGTATCCGCTCCGCACCACGGCCGCCTCTGCTGGCGCGCCCGAAGGCGTTTGATCCTCGCTGGTAGAAGCTCGTCCCGGCTCACGGGTGAGCCCTGCGCACCTGCTCACCGCTTCAGTGGCTTGGGCGATTCGGCAACTCGGCGTTTTCGGACCTAAGTTGCTGGCGTGAGCGAACCAACATCTCAGACCCAGCCGCAGCCCGACCCGCAGATGGCCGCGATCTGCGAAGACCTTGAGGCTGAAACAGCCGAACTACTCAAGCTCATCGTCGGGCTGAGCCCTATCCATTGGGACATGAACACCCCGGCCGAGGGTTGGTCGGTTCGCGACGCAGTGAGTCATCTCGCATTCTTCGACGAGACCGGCAACCTCGCCGCAACCGACCCCGAAGCATTCGCGGCGAGCGCCAAAGAACTGATGGCCAGTAACGATCCGGGCGTCGGTGGCATAACCCGCGGCCGCTCGGTGAAACCGGTCGAGGTGCTCAACTGGTTCATAAGCGCACGTAGCAACATGATCGCGAATTTTCGCAACCTCGACGCCAAATCGCGCCTCCCCTGGTACGGGCCGTCCATGGGTGCGCTCAGCTTTGCCACCGCCCGCCTGATGGAGACGTGGGCGCACGGTCAAGACATCGCAGACGCTCTCGGTGCCACCCGTCCGGCCACCGCCCGGTTGAAACACATCGCCCACATCGGGGTGCGGGCGCGTCCTTACAGTTACATGATCAACAACCGGGAACTCCCACCCGTTGACGTGGCCGTTCGGCTGAACGCTCCCGACGGATCGACGTGGACCTGGAATGACGACGCGGCCGACCAGAATCTCATCAGCGGCGACGCGCTCGAATTCTGCCTGATCGTTACCCAGCGCCGCCATCTGCTCGACACGTCGCTGGAGGTGAACGGCGACGCCGCCACCGAGTGGATCGGGTTTGCGCAGGCCTTCGCCGGTGGCGCCGGAACGGGCCGCGAGCCCTTGCCGAACGCCTGAACCACGGGCGCCGTGCGCTGCCGTGAGCTCGGCGGCGGTGTCAGCGAAACGCTGCGGCCTGCTCCACCAGCGAGTCGAAGAGCGCCTGGTGAGCCGGGTCCTTGTGTGCGGTGCGCTCGGGATGCCACTGGATGCCGACCAGCCAACCCTTGGCTGCTGAGGGCAGAAGTTCCACAGCCTCGACCGCACCGTCAGTACTCCGCGCGCTTACAATGAGACCTTCACCAAGGGTTCCAAGCGCCTGATGGTGATAGCTCCAACACGACTCGATCGTCGAAGCGCCACCCTGGGTCTTCGCGAGGAGTGAACCGGCTTCCACCTCGACGCTGTGCATGGCCGCCCCCTCACCGGGTTGACCGTGTTTGCCGTAGCCCGGCTCACGGGTGATGTGCTGCACGAGCGTGCCACCCCTGGCTACGTTCAGGACCTGCATACCGCGGCAGATGGCCAGCGTTGGCACACCCTGCTCAACCGCGGCGTTCACCAAGGCAATCTCGAGCGCATCGGACTCGGCGCTCACCCCGTAGGTCCGCGGATGGGGCTCGGCTCCGTAGAGCGCCGGGTCGACGTCGCCTCCGCCGACGAGCACCAGTCCATCGATACGCGACACGTAGTCGTTGGCCTCCTCGGGCGTCATCATCCGGGGGGCGACCATCGACTCCATCCCGCCGGCACGCCAGACCCCTTCGAGGTACCGCGTTTGGATGACCGCCGACGTCGAGTCGGGCCACTGCGCGACATCGCCGGCTCCACGAGGGCGACACGATATGGCGATCAACGGCTTCGGCATCTGCCAATTCTTACAGCTGGCGCACTGAACCAGCTACCACCGCTCGAAGTTGCGACGAAGTTCCCAGTCGGTGACGGTTTTGTTGAAGTACGACCACTCGTGTTTGGCCGTCGTCACCATATGGTCGTGGGCCAGTTCACCGAACGCGTCCTTCGCGGCTTTGGACCCTTCGAGCAGGTCGATCGCCTCGACGATGTTCCACGGAATTCGCGCAACCGTCGTCGACTCATAGGCATTGCCGACAAAGGGATCCTCCAGCTCCAAGCGCTTGTCGATCCCATGCAGACCACCGGCGATCACCGCCGCGAACGCCAGGTAGGGGTTGGCATCGGCCCCCGGGATACGGGTCTCAACCCGCATGCCCGACCCATGGCCCACCAGACGCAAACCGCACGTGCGGTTGTCACTCCCCCAGGCCACGGCCGTCGGCGCCCAACTACCCGGCTGATAGCGCTTGTAGGAATTGACGGTCGGAGCGAACATCCATGCGAACTCCCGGGCGGTCGCCAACATCCCGGCCAGGTAGTGCCGGAAACTGTGGGACATGCCGTGATTGCCGCCATGTGAACCGTCGGGATCGGCGGTGACGGACTTGTCGGACGCAGCATCCCAGATGCTCGAATGGATGTGACACGAGGATCCTACGTCGTCCATCGTGTATTTCGCCATGAACGTGATGGCGCGCCCGGCGAGGGCCGCGATCTCCTTCGCCCCATTCTTGTAGATAGCCAGGCGGTCCGCCATCTCGAGTGCTTCGGCGTAGCGAAGGTTGATTTCGTGTTGCGCGAACCCGGCTTCGCCCTTCGAGCATTCGATCGGAACGCCCGCCCCCTCCATGCCGTTGCGGATCGCGCGGATGATGTGCTCATCCTTGGTCGTCTGCAGGATGTGGTAGTCCTGAATCGTGTTGGAGTCGGGGGTCAGGTCGCGGTAGCCCTTGGCCGC
>JANMZO010000360.1:0-11344 GCA_031383405.1 Acidimicrobiia bacterium
CGAGTTCAAGCACGACGCCCGACGCTACGTGATTCGCAGCAGATGGCAGGACAGAAACGCCGCTGAACATGCCTGATCCCCCGCCCCAAACTGCCGCGAACAGAAGGTTTCGCAATCAGCTCAAGCGGGTATCTAAAACCCATGCTCGTAACTGCACTTTTTCTTGGCCTCATCGGCAAGGTCTTGGCATTCCTTGTTCTTGGACCAATTGTCATAATCATGCTGGTTATTTACATCCTCACCACCCGACGAAAATAGCTTTATCAAGCTCATGAAAGGTTCTTTTGAAGGATGCCTTCACTCCGAACCGATCTCCTCACCTTGATGAACACCATCGCGGACGGCTTCCCCAGCCTTGATGAAAGTGACGAAGACGACAAACCGCAGCCCGTGCTCGTGGCCCGACGATCGGTTCATGTCCCTTGGTGACTCGTTTGCTCCTTCGTTTGAAGCCTCACGACAATGGGTCGAAGCTGGTCTTAGACGCCCATTCGGGCGTCGCCAAAAGGAGGTCATCGTGGCCAGGTTCGTCCGGGACATCTTCCTCGCGTGTTCCCCATCCCGGTCTTCGGAGTGTTGTCCGATCTGGATCGATCGGATCTATCGTCGGTCCGGGGCGAACCTTCCGTTCGGCGACCCGGTTCCGTCCCGCGGCGCCGAGATGGAGGGTTGCTTCTGGCGAGTGACCGACGTTCAACAACGACGGGTTGTCGTTGTGCTGGGCGGCGTCAACCGCCACATCAACGGAGACTGGGCGACGGTGGCATTAGCAACCCACCCGGGCGGCTTCGCGCGATCAGCCGTTCTCGATCATGCATATGCGTCATCCGATCGATTCCTCGTCGAAGCAGGCGACGGTGCGTTCCGCGCAACTTCAGCGGGGCTCCATCTAGATCTCGGACGAGACGCTCGAGCGGATTTCGAGTTCAGCAATTCCTTCGCATGGCCGTACGCACTCGGCGGAGGCGGCGTCTTTTCCGCTGTCCCCTTCCTCGGCCAGTATTGGCAACCGCATATCCTCGACGGATCAGCAACCGGGGAGGTATCCGCGGGTGATGCGTCGTGGAAAGTCGACCAATCGCAGCTCTATGCCGAAAAGAACTGGGGAGCCGGCTTTCCTCTACGGTGGTGGTGGGGACAGGCGCACGGATTTGATCGTCGCGACGTTTGCGTCGCCTTCGGAGGTGGTCGGTTGACCGCCGGCCCCGTGGCTCGATCGGTGAGTGGCGTCGTCGTCCGCCTCGGCAATGACGTAATCAGGCTCACGCCGCCGTTTTCAAGAGTCGAATGCGAAACCGATGGACAATCCTGGGAACTCAACGCCAAAGGCCGCGGCTACCGCGTAACGATCAGCGGCAACGCAGACCACGCACCACACGTCTTGCCCGTCCCGCTACCGAAAGAACGCCGCAACGCAGAAACCGAATACAAGCCCCTCGCAGGGACCCTAACCCTCACCGTCTCAGGGCGTGCTCAGTTCCGGAGCTCGTCCGACCTCGCCGGACTGGAGATCGGAAGACGCCCTTGGTGAGGCGTCCGCCGCTTGCACTTCGGAACCTCGGCAGGTGATGCTCCGACACCGCCTCCATCGCTTCGCGCTCGGCCGAGGTGCCGTACGCAAAAACATGGCACCCCTGGCAACATGGCGCCTCGGGCAAACGGTTCGATCCGCGGCGACCTTGGGTCGTCGCCTTCTCCTCTGAATCTTATGACTCTGGGTCGGGACGGGTGGTGCCGTGTTCCTCAACCGCAAGCCGCCGGAGGTCGTCCGGTTGCCCGGCCGGAGTGGCGGCGTCGATGGTCGGCGAGATTGGGTCTTTCGTAGATTCATCGGGAATGAACTCGTCGGCATCATCGGCAATTGATGCCGGGTTGGCGTCGGTGGCATTGGCTGCTGTAGGGTCGACTCCATCGTGCAGGCGTCGGGCGACAGCCAGATCGCCTTGGGTCAGACCATTTTCAACTGAGTTGGCGAACTCGGAACCTTGGTTAGACATCTTCTTCTCCTGTCGGGGGCGCCGCACATTCATGTGTTGCGCGAACGGGTCGTGTGGTGGGGTACCCCCGCCTCGAGATATCGAAACGTGTCGCCCTAAGTCCTGGCACGAGGGTTGAGCGTAACTACGTCGTCGTGTACGTCATCGATTTCGGGGAGACCGCGCGACGCCCATGCGTTCCGATTTGTCTCTGACTACTGCAGGCAACTCGGAAAGCGCCGAGCTAACATCATCTTGTTGTGGAACCAAATGTGTGAGCCCCTGCTGGCTTATCTAAAAAGCCCAGAGTAGAGGCCTGTTCGAAACGCTCGCAAAGCATGCGGGATACAACTACAGTTTGGTGGATGAGCGAAACAGCCTTCCCGCTGACCGTCACCCCCAATTCCAACGGACTCATTGTCTCCGGCGAGATTGACGGATCGACGGTCGATCTCCTCTCCGGATCGCTCAATCCCTTGCCTGGTGAGGAGCGAGATCTAATGATCGACATGGCAAACGTGATGTTCATCGATTCCAGCGGACTCCGAGTGCTTATCCAGGCCCATCAAAAGGCCGAGCAGACCAAGCGCCGCTTGGTGATTATCAACCCGTCAGTGATTGTTTCGCGCCTGTTCGACGTCAGCGGATTGAACGATGTGTTTACCGTTAGTCGCACAGACTGAAGCGAAACCCAGGCGCCCTTTAAACCGTCACAGACCGCGTCGCAGACGTCGGTCCACACTACTCTTGTCGCACTCGCGCTTCGCAGCCTGCGCCACATTCGGTGCTGCAGGCTGCCATTGGTACGCATGTTCAATCAGTTCAGGTCACCGATGGCGCCCGGCTGTTGTTTACGCTGCAACGGCCAGGTCGGTCTTGGCGAACACGTCGGGGACGGGATATTCGCCGAGGACGTAATGCAGAATGGCCGCGTGCTGGGCATCGATGACTTGGATCGACCCCGCCAGGGTAATGGCTGCTTTATCGATGATCCGACGTGACGCGCTGAGGTAGGTTGCTGCGGCGATCTCTTCGAGCTGGAGAGCCAGTTTGGCGAGTCCGACGACATCCGTGACTTTAGCGAAATCCGCGTCGACCTTGGGTTTAAGGGTCGAGTTGGGTTCAGTAACGGCTCCGGCATCGGTGAGGACCTTGTTCCACGCATCGAGGTGGGCCTGATGGTGGGCCTTGGCGGTGGTCGCAAAGGTGGCGACCGCCGGAGGAACATCACCCAGCTTGCCTGCACCAGCGGCGTCGAGGGCGGCGGTGTAGGTGTTGACAGCGAGAACTTCCAGCCCGGCTGCCAACATCGCGATCGCTGCGTCACCGCTGGCAGGGGCAGCGACCGTGGTGTCGGCAGCCGCAGCGGCCAAAGTGGTCTCGGCAACTGCCACCGGCATCGTGGTGTCGGCTACGGCCGCGTCGGTGGCGCTGGGCTTGCACTACCGCACGCTGCCAGGACGAGACCAGCGCCGATCGCCATCGCTCCACCGAGCATCGTGCGGCGGCTGAGAGTGCGTGGCTCCCGGGCTGCAGTCGGCTCGCTAGCGGGAAGTGGGTGGTTGGACATCGTGCTCATTGGACGGCTCCTTCGTCGGCGGGACTGGCTTTGGTGACACCTTCGAAGGCATCGGGGAACGCAACACTTCCGGCGGCAGCGGGAAGCTTGGCGACCTCGGCGCCAAGGGGGATCTTGATCAACTCGGGGGCGCCTCCCTCGAGCAGCGCACCAACGGCTCGCAACGTGGCCAGATGCTGACATTCGACGCCCATGACGCTGGCGACGAGGCTTCGGGCCTTGGTGTCAGTGAAGTTCGCCAAATCATTCAGGTAGGTCTCGGTGGCGACCTGTTCGAGGATGGCAGCGAGCTTCACAACGGCGAGTGGGGTCAGCAAGGTCGGCTTTGCAGCTTCCACGATCGGCGTGTACTTCGGGTTGGGCGTGTCCTGCGGCGTTCCGCCCATGGCCTTGGTCATGGCCTGGAATGCCGCCAAGTGCTCACCGTGTTGTTTCATGGTGGTCTCTGCGAACGCTTTCACAACACCATTGCCGTTTGCGATGAAAGGCAACGTGAGGGCGACCTTATAGGTGGCAATCGCCAACGTTTCGAGCGACGACGCAGTCTGGAGCATCTGCACATCCATCGATCCGAGCGCCGCCGCAGGACGAGCCGCGATGGCGGCCAACGCAACACCGATTGCACCGGCGGCGACTGTGGGGCGAAGCCCTAAAGTTTGTAGCAATGTGCGCCGGTTGCGGGTCTCTGCGGCGTGCGGTTCGATCTCGAATCCAGACCGAATTGAGTCGGCTCGTACGTCAGCCAAATCGCTGAGCACGGGTGGTAGCTGTCGCATTGCATCGGCGTGAAGGTCTTGTGACTCCTCCAGTAAGTCGCGTAGCCGTGGTTCGTCGATCGTCATAGGTGCTCGCTTTCGTTTGGGGGCCGTCATTGAGAACCACGGGCCCCTAACTACCCTGGTCGCTCCCGGGCTAAAGGCGACCGTTAGTAGTGGGCACCGTGTTCTTCGGCGGTGCCCGGTGGCGACGGCCGACGAAGGGGGACGATCTGGCCGATGCCGGTGGTGGTGAGGAGTGTGTAGGCGATGTTGGCCGGTTCGACCACGAGCGTGAGATGGAGGGAACCTTGGACATGACGATCCGCGAGTTGTTGCAGGATCCGCATGCCTTGGCTGTCGAGGTAGCTGACGGCGGTGAGGTCGATGGTCAGGGTGCCGGACGCGTCGGCCGCATCGGTCAGCTGCGCGGCGATCAGGGCTGCGTTAGAGGTGTCGATCTCACCGATGATTCGCGCAATGCGCGATGCGTTGGGCAGCTCGACGATGTGGACCTGTGCGAGGGGTTTGGTCAACGGTCGACCAGGTGACGCCGATCCGGGGCGGAAAGGCTGAGGGTGACGGTGGTTCCCTTGCGGACGTCGGTGGATCGCTCGTAGCGGCTGCTGAGGGCACGCATGATGTCGGTCCCTCGGCCTCGTTCCAGGTTGTGCGATCCGGGCGGGCGCCACGAGCCGAGATCGGTCACACGGGCGACCACTTCTGATCCGTGGTCGCTGAGGTCGATGTAGATCATGTCGGTCTTCGGCTCGTCCTGATCGCAGTCATGTCGTTGGTGACGTGACCGGTAGGCGTGATCGATGACGTTGGTGCATGCTTCGCCGATGGCCGTGAGAATCACTGCGTGGTCATCCGGGCCGACGTGTCGCTCGGTGAGCCAGTGGCGGATCTGGGACCGAAGACCAGCCAGTTGGTCGGCGCGGGCTGGAATCTCAAGGTGCAGTGCTGCCAGTAGCGGTGTGTATCGGAACGCGGCGATGGCAATGTCGTCCTCGGCGGGCCGGTCCGCCGTCAACTCGGCAATGAGTCCTTCAACGATGTTCAGGGTGGGTTGGTCGAACCGGTCGAGAAGGGCTGCTTCGAGACGCCCGATTCCGAGGTCGATCGATTCGCCGCGTCGCTCGATGAGTCCGTCGGTGTAGAGCACGACCAGTGAGCCCGGTTCGAGCATGAGTGTCGCCTCGATCCGGGCCGTCGGGGCAAGGGCGCCGAGTGGCGGCGATTGGGCACGGTCGAGTCGGATGACCTGGCGGTCGGGTGTGATGACGAGCGGCGGCGGGTGCCCGGCACAAGCGTAGGTGAGCGTTCCGGTCGTGGTGTCCACGATGGCGATCGCTGCGGTGGAGAAGTCGACGCCGTCGGGCGAGCGGGCGAATCGGTCGAGCGCGGTGGTGAGCGCGGCAGGACTCGGAGGAGTCTCTGCGGCGAGCGCGGACGCCGCGGCGCGCATGCGACCCATCGCAGCGGCCGACTCGAGACTGTGGCCCACGACGTCGCCGACCATGACGCCGATGCAGTCGGACCAGGCGAAGCTGTCGAACCAGTCACCACCCACCTGGAGGTGGTCGCTGGCTGCCTGATAACGGGCTTCGATGACGGCCGCTGGGTGCCAGCGGGTGTTGTCTGGAAGTAGTGCGTTCTGCAGGGTGACCGCAATCTGGTGTTCGAGCTGTCGAATCCGTTTGGCGGCAAGCACGACTTCCACGCGTCGGACTAGGTCGGTAAAGAAGTCGAGGTCGTCCTGCGTGTACGAGTCTGGGCCGGGGTCGCACAGTCCAACGAGGAGTGCACCGAGTTGCAGGTCGCCGACGTTGATCGGGATCGTCATGTGTGAGCGGGGGGACAGCTCGGTGAGCAAGACCGCGGTGGGCGCGTCGACGGCGTACTCGGCGCGGACGGCTTCGGTGATGTTCGACAGCAACTGCGGCTGGCGATCCTTGGCGGCTCGTACCGCCGCATGGGCATCGTCGGCGCCGAGACGGTGACGTGTGCGGAGCTCGCGAAGCACGCCAAGGCGCTCAGGAGCCCGGTGTGCGATCCCCAGTATTCGATGGTCGGGAACGAACGTCTCGAAGGTCGCGTAATCCGCCGCGTCGAGGACCAGGAGCTCGACGAGTCGCTGAGCGGCTCCTTCGAGGGTTGCTTGCAGCTCGATGCCGGCCGTGACGTCAGCGATGAGCGTCGCCCGACGCCGTCGCAGCTCGCGCTCCTGTCTCACACGGTCCCGCTCGGCGGCCTGGGACGCGCGTTTGGCGGTCTCCTCGATGAGCTTCAACTCGTGCGGTGCCCATGAATGGCGTTCGAGACGGCGCACCAGGAGCACGCCCGCAGTGAATTCACTCGGGCGAAGGGGCTGCATGACGACCGAAGCGACGCCGGCAGCGGTGGCCGCCTCGCGGACGGTGCCGGTCAGGCGTGGGTCCGACTCGATCTCGTCGATGACGACGCGCTCACCACTTCGGATCGCACGTGCGATGGTCTCACCCCACGCGTCGACGCTACGCAAGAACGCATTGTGAAGGGGAGCCATCTCATGCTCGGCTACCGGCCGATCATCGACGAGGGCGAATTGGGCGCTACCCGATCCGAGGTGCTCCGTGAGCACTTGCGCCGCCGCCGCTTCGATCACGTTGCTGCCGACGAGGTCTTGCAAGGCATCGGTCATGTGCGTGCGCAAGGCATCGAGCGATGCGGTAGCCGCCAGGGCGGCTTCATGGGCCTTTAGTTCAGTCACGTCGATGGAGAGCGACGAAATCTGAGCGACCTTGCCGTCGACGGTCCGACGAAGCGGTGTCGCAGTGCTACGGAACCAGCGCCACGATCCGTCGCGGTGTCGAAACCGGTAGTCGATCGATGTGGCCTCGCCGTCGTCCAGGTCCCGAGCCGAAACCAAGTAAGCGGCGAAAGCGTCGGCGTCGGCGGGGTGAAGCACCGTGGCGACGAATCCCTCTCCGATCGTACTGACTTCGTCAAGGTCGTAGCCAAGCGCGTCGAGCGTCTGTCGGCTTGTGAAGACATCGCGTCCCATCTCCACGTCGAACACCGAAATGACACCAGGCACGAGAGTGGTCACTTCGCTCACGAAATCGTGCGCCGCTGCCAGATCAGCTTGCGCTCGCCTGGTCTCAGTGATGTCTGCGCTGGCGCCTATGTGACCGACGAAGCGTCCGGCCGGGTCAAAGCGGGGTCGCGCCCACGACTCGATCCACCGCCATTCACGGTTTGCGTCGCCGACCCGCGCGCTGGCATGGAACTCACGCTGCTCGGCAACCGCCCTCGCGAAGGCTTTTACGTACTCATTGCTGTCGTCCGGGTGAACGAGGAGCTCCCACTGCCCAGCTTTCATGGCATCCCGGTCGACACCGAAGAACTCACAGAACTTGTTGTTGACCCACTCCTGGTTGCCGTGGGCGTCATGGACCCACACGATGAGCGGTCCGTCGTCGGCGAGTCTCCGAAATCGATCCTCGCTTTCGCTCAAACGCTCGACGTCGGCCGTCACCTTTCGAAGCAGGACCGCCACCTTGTCGTTCGCGAGGTCTCCTTCGATCCGCGCCGCGTGTTCGGCCTCGAACAACTCGACACGCTCGACAGCTTCAGCGAGCACGCCGCCCATCAACGCCAAGACCTCACGCTCGTCCTCCCCGAAGGGCGGCCCGGGCCGCCCGATCGCGATGTAACCGCGATCGACCCCTGGCAGTGGCACGAAACCGACTGCCTCCACGTGCAGAGTGCTCGCAACATTCGACAGCGCAGGGAAGTCTCTAATCAGCTCGGCGCGGTCGGCAATCCAGATTGGCGCACCGAGCCTCATTGCGACCGGCCCCGGTACCGGTGTGCTCGCCGTCCACGTTACGACCTCGTCGTTGACACTCACGGGTAACGACTCCGGCACCGCCCGGAATCGATCGAGCTTGGGGTCGTACCGAACGAGCGACACCAGCGAAACGTCGTACCTGTCGGCCACCACCGCCAAGAACGCGCGCACTACGCCGTCCAGCGTCGCCGCCGACACCAACCGCTCACTCAACTCACCGATCGCCCGGCGCAACCCCGCTTGCTCGAGAAACGCCCGTTGTCGTTCGCGTTCGGTGACCAATCCGGCGCGTTCGGTCGTTTCAACGGCAAGGAACCACACGGTGACAATCATCGTGGCCAGGAACAGCTGCCCCATCGAGAGCCTGGTCTGAGGTGACGCATCGAGCGTCGCGAAGAGCCCGTGTCCAGAGGCGGTCGCTACGTTGGCGACAGCAGCGATGCCGGCGCTCGTAACGAGCACTCCAGGAGTGCCAAATCGCAACGCAACCAACACCAGCGGCGGCAGCAGCAGAATCGACGGCGGGAGCTCCCATACCCAATAGACCAACGCCGTCAAGGCCAGAGCGCCACACAGGGAAACAACCGCCTCATACAGTCGCCGCCCCCGCGGCATCGCCACGCCATACAACGCCACGATCGGCGCGCCCACCGCCAGCACACCCAGCCCGTCGCCGATCCACCAGTGCAACGCAGCGTCCCACCAGACGACGCCCGAATCGCCTGCCTTCGTCAGACCGCCGAAAACCGCTCCAGCCAAAGGCCCGGCCCCCACCGCCGCCACGAGAAACCAACGCATCGGGTTGCGACGGTCGAGCCGCGTCTCACCCTGTCTGAACCGCAAGAACAGCGACGCACCGACGAGCGGCTCTACCACGTTGGCCGCCGCGTAACCGCCAGCCACCACGACGCCCAACCCGTTCGCGAGATCCACACCGAGTTCGCCCACCACTATCGCAGCCACCACCGCCCACCACCGACGGCGAGGCAGCAGCACCATCGCAGCCACTGTCACCCCGGCAGGCGGGAAGAACGCCAAACCCTCAGTCGCCCCGAACGAATGCCACGACAACGCGGCGCCCGCTGCGTATGACAGCAAGACGATCATAAACACCGACACATCCGACATTGGTCCGCGAGACGCCGAGCCAACGCGGCGGGGACCGACGGCCTGCGACGCATTCATGCCGAAGCGACCCTCTGCCGCATTTCCCGCCATGTATCACGACACAAGCCCGGGGAGGCGGCCAACTGACGTTTATCGCCGCGGGCGGATAGCGCCATGACAGATCTCCTCGCCCGCAAACACTACTGGAGTTGCGAAAGACGTGGAAATTTGGTCTGGTCGCGGCGTGCGCCACCAACGCTGGCTGGTCGTCCAGCCCCAGGTCCGCCTTAGCTCAGAAAGCGTCCAGTAGTGACGGGCGATCAACTCCGCCCAGTTCTGAATCGCGCGTCCGGGCATTCAGCCAACTGAACGGCGGGTGCGTCCGTTCGAGTTCGTTCCTACGGTTCCCTGTCGTGTTTCCCGGACAACGGAATGTCAACCGATACGGTCGTGGTGCCATCGTCGTGTTCGATCGCCACATCACCGATCGCCCTCACGATGGCCAACCCCCGTCCTCGAACGTCCTCTGGTTTGGACGGCGTAAGGTTCTGTTCGGGAACGTCTCCGGCGTTGGCCACGCTCACGCGAATCGCCTCCTCTGAGAGTTCCATCGAAAACTGCACGGCGTCGCTCCCGCTGCTCGCCGCCACAGCATTGGTTACCAACTCCGACGTGACGAGCTCCACGTCGGCTGCTTCCTCAGCGTTGGCATGATCGTCTTTCAACATTGCCGAGGCGACACGCCTGGCCACGGCGCCCTCTCGGGAATTCGGCTGCAACTCAAGCTTCACGCGTCTTCGCATCAGGCATCTCGCCGATACATGCACGCGACCGGTGACGAAAATGACATGGGGCTCACGCGTTCCCCGCATTGCTACTCATGCTGTTCGAGGGGTCAATGCGCACATGCGACGCAGCGTCTTGGAAGTGGGCTTCTACAGCCGGTGTGACGGGCGGAGCGGACTCAGCCATCGCAGCTTCGAACGGAGACGGGGGACGGTCGGCCACGATCGGCACCGCCCGATCACCGATCGGTCGGGTGGGGTCGGTCTTGTCGTCGGTTTTTCTGAGTTTCTCAACCATTGCCCGTCGGTTTTTGATGAACCATGTGACAATGAGCGACTCGATTGAGACTTTGAGAGCGAAGCGAAGCGGCCTTTTGAGAACTTTGAACATGCTGTGGAGTACCCGAACCCCTCCGCCTGTAAACCAGTAAATTCTGTGAACCTATAGGGCGGTGCCGTGGCTTGGAGCGGCCAGACGGACAGATGCGGTTTGACCGGCCGGGTTTCGGGTATAGCTCTGCCATGTCACAGGAATTTGCCATGTCAAACGAAGACGTCCGGAGATTCGATGTGGCCGTGATTGGCGCCGGCTCGGGTGGTGAGTTGGCGGCAACACTTCTCGCCAAAGGATCATCGGCCAGACGACCGATGACCGTCGTCGTGTTCGAGCCGAGTCTGGTCGGCGGCGAATGTCCGTTCGTAGCATGCATCCCCTCGAAGGTGCTCCTCGCTCGAGCCCAAGAGCCGAACCCTGACTGGTCGGCGGCCATCGCCCGCCGAGACGCGGTCACTCTAGGACGCAACGACGCAAGTCATGCGAAGGAACTCCAGGATTCGGGCGCCACCCTGATCCGGGCTCGGGCCACGATCACCGGACCTCACCAACTCTCGGCGGCTGGCGTGGACTATCAGGTCGATCACATCGTTGTGGCCACCGGTGCTGCTCCCAATACCCTCCGGGATATCCAGTTTCCCGAAGGCCTCTGGACTTCGTCCGACGCGATGTCGACCATGGAACTCCCCCGCTCCATGGTTATTGTCGGCGGTGGCCCGATCGGCTGCGAACTGTCGGAGGTATACGCCAGATTCGGCACGACGGTCACCATCGTCGAGATGAGCGACATCTTGCTGAAGGACGTCGAACCTGAGATCAGCCGCGCCATGGAAGTTCATCTCGAGGGTCTCGGTGTCACCGTGCTGCTCTCAGCCGAGCTGGCCGCAATTTCCGGATCCGATGAGGGATATACCGTCGAGGTGAAGGGGCGGGAACCCGTTGCGTGCGCCCGGGTACTCGTGGCCATCGG
>JANMZO010000370.1:0-12414 GCA_031383405.1 Acidimicrobiia bacterium
CGATTATCAGCGTCGCTCGCCATACCCAACCCAAGCGGTACCAGGCAGCATCGCACCGATTATCAGCGTCGCTCGCCATACCCAACCCAAGCGGTAGCCCGCCCCGGAGGTGCCGTGAGCAGCTCACCGAGCCATTCGTCGCGACTGCAGAGGCTTCGTCAGGGTTCGGCGCGTTGAAGTTCCTCTATGTTGACGTCCTTGAACGTCAATATCGTCACTTTGGCCACGAACCTGGCGGCGCCCGGGCGGTAGATGTCCCAAACCCACGCGTCATTGAGTTCGATCTCGAACCAGCTCCGACCTGCGCTGTCGGTACGAGGCGTCATGGAGACCCCGTTCGCCAGGTAAAACCGACGCTCTGTTTCAACGATGTGAGAGAACGTGCCAACGAGGTCTTTGTATTCTCCGAAGAGTTGCAGTTCAAGTTCAGACTCGTAGCGCTCGAGATCTTCGGCGCTCATCGGAGTCTTCCTCGAGTTCCGGAGATACCCATTACGGGACCAGTGTAGGAGTTTCGTTGAACCACTGCAGCATGCTCTGGAGGAACTACAGGCTTCCGAACCGGCTGAGCGGCCAGATGCGATGGAACGCGCGTCCAACGATCGCCGACCGTTGAATGAACACCGGCTTCGGTGAATTCGGAGGACCGAAGCAACGACTGTCGCAGGAGTCTCCGCGGTTATCGCCCATCATGAAGTACATGCCTTTCGGAACCGTGATGTTCTCGTTCTCATGGTCTTGGAACGTGGTCGTCAGGCCAGGTTCGAGCCACGATTCGGCCAGCTTCTCCCCGTTGATGTAGACAGAACCGTCTTTGAACATCATTTTGTCGCCGGGGAGGCCGATGACACGTTTGATGTAATTCTTGTCTTTCGGTTGCCGCGATCCCGCAATCTCGAACAGAACCCGACCGACGCGCTCAACAACGTTCGGCTTCTCCGTCTGGACGTATCCGGGATTTCGGAACACCACAACGTCGCCGCGACCCGGATCACCAAAGCGGTAACTGACCCGGGAAACGATGACCCGGTCGTTGATCTTCAGCGTCGGATACATCGACTCCGACGGAATGTAGAACGCGAGCCCGACGAAGCTTCGAATCAGCGACGCGAGGATCACAGCAACCATCACCAGGAAGGCATAGTCGATTATCTTCACCCACGAGGTCTTGACCCGACGATTGACGTTGGGGAACTTTTGCCGCCGGTCATCGACATCAACCATGCCATCCGAGGTCGACGCCTGACCGGGTCCTTCGGGTGTCGAAACGGCGGTCGCAACAGAATCGGCCGGCTGAACCTCGGTCGGGGCCGGTCTCGACGCGTCAGTCACCAGGATCTTCTGACCAGTTCGCCTGACCGGAAACTAGCGGAATCGCTTCTCTTTGACCTTGGCCGCCTTGCCACGGAGGTCACGCAGGTAGTAAAGCTTCGCACGGCGAACATCGCCCCTCGACACGACCTCGATCTGGGCGATCGTCGGTGAGTGGACAGGGAACGTGCGCTCGACCCCGACGCCGTAGCTGATCTTCTGGACAGTGAACGTCTCGCGGATACCACCACCGGCGCGGGCGATCACGTAACCCTGGAACACCTGGGTGCGCTGCTTGTTACCTTCAATAACGCGAACGTGCACCTTGACGTTGTCGCCGGGAGCAAACTCCGGGATGTCATTGCGGAGGCTCTCGTTGTCGATGAGGTCGGTGGGATTCATGTCCTGGGCTCCAAAGCGTGATCTGCTGCCACGGCATACTGCGAAAAGAAAATGGAAAAAGGAAAACTGCGATGCAAAACGCGTACTCAAGCGGGGGTGCGACTGACATCCGACTGCGGAGAGCCTGTAAAGGTTAGTCGCTTTCAGCGGCCCCTTGAACAACGTCGCGCTGAGGACCGCGATTTTCTCGTCTGGCCCGGTCAGGTGGCCATTGCACCCCGGGAACTACCACCCGGAACTCCCTTAACGCCGCTGCTTCTTCCGTCGACACGCCGCGAACCGCTAAAAGATCGGGGCGCTGCTCATGCGTTACAGCTATCGCCATAGCGAGTCGCCAACGTGCCACCTTGGCGTGGTCGCCGCCTCGGAGAACCTCAGGCACCTCCCACCCTCGGAAAACGGCGGGCCTGGTGTACTGCGGGTATTCGAGCAACCCGGCGCTGAAACTCTCCTCGGTCGCCGAGGTACCGTTTCCCATTACTCCGGGCAGAAGTCGGGTCACCGCTTCCACAACCGCCATCGCCGCAACCTCACCACCGCCGAGCACAAAATCACCGATTGACAGTTCGTCGTCGAAAAGATGCTCATGGATACGGTGATCGAATCCCTCGTAGCGCCCGCAAACCAGGCTGAAACCGCCAGATCTCAGCATGAGGTCGGCGAGTTCCTGTGCCACTCTCTGGTCGAAGCGCCGACCTTTTGGTCCGAGAGCAATCACCGGCCGACGGGCGCTTCCGTCGTCGAGCCGGGATTCAATCGCGGCGAAGACCGGCCCGGGAGCGAGCACCATGCCGGCGCCGCCGCCGAAGGGCGCATCGTCGACCGCCTGATGGACACCAACGGCATGACTTCGGAGATCGTGAGCAACAACGTCGATGTGCCCGTCCTTCGTCGCCCGTCCGAGGACGCTCGTACGGGCGTGCGTTTCGATCAACTCAGGAAAGAGCGTGAAGATGCTCACCCGTGGCGCAGTCCGGGCGCGGTGGTCATCGCCTCCCGCGCCGGCGTTCACCGCGATCTTCGCCGACATAGGGATGTCTTGGCTTGGCGTCATCCTGAGATCATGGCGTAAATCCAACGGGGACTTCGCCAACCGAAATAACGACCGCTACTCGCGTCGGGCTCCCTATGTGACCGGCCTTGGCGGTACGATCGTTTCGGGCCGACTACCCCGACAACCCCGACAACCCGACAAACCCAGCCAACCCCACAACCCCGACAAACCCAGCCAACCCCACGACCCAGGCCTGATAAACGGTCGCGATGTAGAGAAACCAGCTAACGGAGGAAAAAGATGGAAATAGTCATACGTCAAGGACCGTCATTCGGGGTCGCCCGCCTGAACCTCGTCGGCAACGAGTCGGTCCGGGTCGAATCGGGCGCCATGATGGCCATGTCGGCCGGTGTCAACCTGGTCGCGAAGGCAGAGGGAGGCGTATTCAAATCCCTGAAACGCGCAGCTCTGGGCGGCGAGTCGTTCTTTCTCACCACCTATCACGCTCCTGAACAGGGTGGTTGGGTCGACATCGCCGCCCGCCTCCCCGGCGATCTGGTCAATGTCGAGATCCAACCCGGCGGGTCCTGGGTGATCTCGAAAGGTTCCTGGTTGGCGTCGCCGGCCACGGTGGAGCTCGACACCAAGTGGGGTGGCTTCAGGAACCTGTTTGGATCCGAGGGCGGGTTCGTGGTGCGGGCCTCCGGCGCCGGGCCGGTTATCCTGGGCTGCTACGGAGCTCTGGACAAGTGGACTCTTGCCGCCGGCGAGACGATCACGGTCGATACCGGGCACATGGTCGCATACCAGGACACCATCCAGATGGCACTCCGTAAGGTCACCGGAGGGCTGGTCCAGACGTTCAAAAGCGGTGAAGGGCTTGTTTTCGACTTCACCGGACCGGGCGTTGTCTACACGCAGACCCGAAATCCGAACGAGTTACTGTCTTGGCTGAGTTCGGCCATCGGCACAAGCAATTCCGGGCCTGGATCCGCCGGAATCGGTGGGGTCGTCGGCGGCCTCTTCGGTCGCGATTAACGGCTCTACCCTCCCGGGCCGCACGGATCAGGCGACTCGGGGAATCAGGCGATAGCCGTGAGGTGACGATAGCTCCAACCGTGCCTGGTCCGTTGCTGACCCCACCAAAATCCGACGACCTCGAGCGGCTTGGTCATTTGGTTTTGACAACGAGATCGTGTCCTGCTCTTTATCTGACTACCGTCTTGGGATGGCGCTTTCCAAACAATCCGTTCGAGACGACCTGACCGCGGCAATGAAACGCCGCGACGCTGACCTCACCGGCACCCTGCGGATGCTGCTGGCAGCGATCGGAAACGCCGAAGTGGCGGGCAAGGAACAGATCGTGCTGTCCTCCGACCAGGTGGTGTCCGTAGTTCGCGCCGAAACCAAAAAACGGGTCGACGCAGCAGCGATGTACTCGGACGCGGGCCGTCCCGAACTTGCTGAAAAGGAACTCGCCGAGGCAGCAATTCTTTCCAGGTACCTCCCGGCGGAGCTGTCCGACGCTCGATTGGCAGAGGTCATAACTCGAGCGGTCGCTCAGGCCACCACCACCGGGCAACAGGGACCCAAAGCCATGGGAACGGTTATGAAGTTCGTCAAACAGGAACTCGGGTCGAGCGTCGATGGCACGCGGATGGCAGCGGCCGTGAAAGCTGCGCTCACGTCGTAAAGAGTCTCATCATTCAACCAATCTCGGGATGACAACGCCTACGGTTGAGAGATGCACCTCAGCCTCAAACATTTGTTCACCACTACAGCCGTCGCCGTTGTTTTGAGCGCAACGCTGCTCACCAGCTGCTCAAGCGACTCGCCGTCGGAGACCACATCGATCGCAACGCAGGCCGACACGTCCGCGGTCGGAACGGTTGCTTCCGAGACCGCCCCGGATTCAGCCGCGACGGAAACGGTCGCTGGCACGACCGCGTTCGTCGTCGACCCGACCACGGCGACAGCGGCCGGTCCTGACCAGGAAGCGGGCAAGGCCCCGTTTGTGCTCAAGGGAAACGGGGTCGACGACGTGAAATTCGGTGATGACCTGAACGCCGTCAAAGAGACGCTCGTCGCCAAGCACGGCGAACCCGATGAGGATTCAGGTTGGAACGATCAGCAGTCCCCGTGTGAGGGCCTCGGGACCAAAGTGCGGTCGTTGGTCTGGGGTGACCTGTCATTGGAATTTTCGAACGGCCCGACCGAATTCGGTCCAGCGAACTCCGAACATCTCATCGCGTACTTTTCCGCTGACGGCGTCAACGGTTCGGGTGTTGTGGCCCCCGACGGGCAACCGCTCATCGATCAGACCATCGCCCAGCTGAAGCTCCGCTTCCCGACCGCTACGTTCACCAGGAACGAAATCGCCGGACCGGAGTTTCGACTTCCCGGCGACATTCTCGGCTCCGTCAGCGGCTTGGCCGACACCGACACGGTCCAGACATTCAGAGCCGGACTGATCTGCATCGACTGACAGCGCGGGGGTTCGTTCACTCGCCAACTGAGCGGCTGAACGAACACCCGGCCGGAGGTTCCTGGCTTAGTTGTCCTTGTCCTTGTCGCCGTCGAACCTGTCCTTCACGTCATCAGCCCGATCCTTGGCATCGTCCTTCAGTTCCTTGGCGCCTTCTTTCAGATCCTTGGCCAGGGTCGAAAAGCCGCTCTGCATCTGGCCCTTCAACTTGTTGGGGTCCTTCAGATCCTCGAGCGAGCCACCTGCTTCTTTGAACTTGAGGAAGCCACCGAACGTGGCAGCGCACGACGCAAGGACTGCCAGGATCAGCCCAAGGCCGCGATTGGTGCTGTGGTCGCCGATGAGCAGGCGGAGGATAACCAGAATCGCAGCGAGCGCCGCCAGGGCAAGAACTGTTATGGCCGGAGCATTAATCGACTTGCCGGTTACGGGAAGTACGACCAACGCGCCCGCAGCGAGAATCAGTATCAGGGCTATGACGCCGGTGAACACGTAGTGCCACCCATTCACCGAGGCATCGATGTTCAAACTGTCGCCCAGCGGGCCGAGATCGACGGAAAACCATGTCAGAAACATGGAAATGAAGAAGACAACGGCCCCTCCGGCGACCACCTTGTCGCCGTTTGAAAGCTTGCTGATATCCATGAATTCTCCTGTGCTCGGGTGGTGTGGTTCACGGAATCTAGCTGGCTCGATCTCCGGCTGCCACGGTTGCCCGGAAGTCAGCTCATTCGAGCAGTTCGAGGAGCCCTTCGGGCGGGTCGACGACCACAACACCCGTGGCTGAGGACACCACAAACACCAGCGGGATCAGGTGCCCGGTGTCGAGCACCAACAGGTCGCTCGCCGGGTTGGCTTGCACCGAATCCACCCGACCAACATGCGAACCGTCGACGAGTTGCACCGTGGAGCCGACGAGTTCGTGCACCCATAACGTTTCGGGATCATGCAACGGTTCCGCAAACAGCTCGACCCCGCGCAGCAATTCCGCCGCAGTCCGATCGGGAGTCCCCGCAAACAGAACTCTCCACCGATCACCGTGGGGCACCGCTCTCACAACGGTGAACGGACCACGCTTCGAGCACAGCACCGACCCGCTCGCCAGGCGTTCGGTGCGGTTCGTTGTCAGGTGGACGATGACTTCGCCCTTGAGGCCCTGGGCCTTCGAGATGTAGCCCACGGACAGGTACCCCTCGGGTACTGTCGGGGCCGAACCGGGACTAGTCAACTATCTCGACAAACGTATCGAGTCCGTCTCGCGACCCGGCGGCACGAACGATTGTGCGGATTGCCTGGGCGGTGCGACCTTTACGGCCGATGACCTTACCCATGTCGTCGGGGGCCACGCTCAGGTGCAGACTCGCCCGCTGCCGAAATTTGGAGCTGGAAATTTCGACGCCGCTCGGGTCGTCGACCAGGGTTTCGGCCAGGTACCGAAGGACCGCTTTCGCCGTCGAGTCGTTCTCAGGTTCGATGGCGTTGGGATCGAAGTCGGTCATGGCTGGATTGTCCCGGAACTACTTCTTGGCTTTGCCGGCGGTGTAGGCATCCCAAGCGCCGGAAATCTTCAACAGCTTGGCGACGGTCTCGGTCGGCTGGGCACCGGTATTGAGATAGCCGACGATCTTGTCGTTGTCGATGTTGATCCGTGACGGTTCCTGGCGGGGTTCGTAGGTGCCGAGGATTTCGATGAAGCGCCCATCACGCTTGGAACGCGCGTCGGCCGCGACAAGACGGTACGTCGGCTGCTTGGTCTTACCCATGCGCATGAGGCGAAGCTTTACGGCCACGGTGATACTCCTAAAAAGTTTGAGAACGACTACTTCGACAACGACTACTTCGACAACGACTGCTTCGACAACAATTACTTCGACCCACGATTACTTCCAACGAACGATGACGCGATCCATAAGGCAAGCGGGCCTGAAGAGGTTAGCAGCAGCGAGCAGTCGGCGATTCCATGGGCCGACCAGGCCCGCACGGAGCCGACGAGCGTGGCGGATTTCACTCTTCGCAGGCGAGCGTGAAGCCCTCCCCAAAATCGGCTGGCGGAATCAGCGCTTCTTTTTCTTCTTCTGCTGCGCAAAACCCTGTGTACCCGGGGCGGTGACGCGGCCGCCGGCCTTCTTCGGGCCACCCGATGACGGAAGCGACGGCATTCGCACCGGAGACCGATTCTCACCCGGAAGTCCGGGAATGTTGGGCATACCGAGCGCCCGGAGTTGCTCGGGGTCGATGTCGCCGCTCTTCACCGCCTTGGAGATCGCCCGCGCCTGTTTCAGACGGCCTCCGCCGCCCTTCATGGCCGCAGCCATCCCCGGGCCCATGCTCTTCATCATCTTCTGCATCTCACCGAACTGCTTGAGCAGGTTGTTCACCTCGATGAGCGGACGACCCGATCCGGCAGCAACCCGTTGACGACGCGACGCGTTCATGATGTCGGGGTTGATGCGCTCGTTTTTTGTCATGGACAAGATGACCGCTTCGACCCGGTCGAGCTCACGTTCGTCGACATCAACGTCTTTCAGTTCCTTGCCAACCCCGGGCATGAGCGACAGCAGGTTCTTCAACGGTCCCATCTTGCGGACCTGGCGCATTTGCTCAAGAAAGTCCATCAGCGTGAACTGCCCGCTCATCAGCGCTTCGGCGGCCTTTTCGGCCTGGTCCTGGTCGAAGTGCTGCTCGGCCTGTTCGATGAGGGTGAGCATGTCCCCCATGCCGAGAATCCGGCTGGCCATGCGATCGGGGTGGAACTGGTCGAAGTCGGCCAGCTTCTCCCCGGTCGACGCGAAGGCGATGGGGCGCCCGATCACTTCTTTCACGCTCAGGGCCGCACCACCGCGGGCGTCGCCGTCGAGCTTCGACATGATCACGCCATCGATCGCGAGCGTCTGGTGGAACGCTTCAGCTGTCGTGACCGCGTCTTGACCGGTCATGGCGTCGATCACGAGGAACGTGTAGTCGGGCTGCACCGCTTCGCTGATGCGGCGAACTTCGTCCATGAGCTCGACGTCGATGGTCAAACGGCCTGCAGTGTCGACAATCAGAACGTCTTTGCCGAGTCGGCGGGCTTCTTCGAGACCATTTCGCGCAACACTGACCGGGTCCGTCTTTTCGCTGAAGACCGGCACCCCGACCTGGCCCGCCAGCACCCGAAGTTGCTCAACCGCAGCCGGGCGCTGAAGGTCGGCTCCGACAAGCAGCACGTTGCGCCCCTGGGCCTTGAACCAGCGGGCCAATTTGCCGGTTGCCGTGGTCTTGCCGGAACCCTGTAGACCGGCCATGAGGATGACGGTCGGAGGCTTCGACGCGAATTTGATCTCCAGGGTCTCACCGCCGAGCGTCTGGATCAGCTCGTTGTGGACGATCTTGATGACCTGCTGGGCCGGGTTCAGGACCGTCGAAAGCTCGGCGCCCACGCACGCGATGCGGATACGTTCGACCAGGTTGCGGACGACCTTGAAGTTGACGTCGGCCTCCAACAGGGCCACCCGAATCTCGCGCAGAACCTCGTCGACTTCCGCCTCGCCGAGTCGGCCGCGCGACTTCAGCCGGGAGAAGATTGCATCGAAACGATCGGAAAGGCTGTCAAACATCGCCCTCCAGCCTACGCGGGCCCGGTCGACGACCCGACCACCTCCCCGCTTGGTCCGGTTTGAACACAAGCCGACAACTGTTGTCGGTTTGTGTTCAAACGGATTCTGCTCTCACGGCGAACTCACGGGTCGCGGGTAGTCTGGTTTCGTGGACACCATGCAGGTTCGGCTCGGACACGACGCACCTGTTGGGAGTGTCGCGCCCAGCCCGGTATTTCTCGGTCTCCTAACCGCGTGGATTGTTTCGGGTTGGGCGGCATGGACCGACGCAATCGAATCGAAGTATGCCGTGTTTGCGTTCGTGTTCATTGGTTGGATCGTGTCGCTTTGTCTCCACGAATACGGCCACGCCCGGACGGCCTACTGGGGTGGCGACAAATCAGTGGCGGCTCGGGGCTACCTCACGCTCAACCCGCTCAAGTACATACAACCGGGCTTGTCGCTACTCCTCCCGCTCGTGTTTCTCCTCATGGGAGGAATCGGGCTTCCGGGAGCAGCCGTCTACGTACATCCCGCAGCTATCAAGACGAAGTGGCAACGCAGCCTGATGTCGGCAGCGGGACCGTTGGTCAACATTGCGGTCGGAATCCTCGGGGGAATGGTCTTCACGCTCGCTCCGGGTATCGTCGAAAGCCATCCCACGTTCGCCGCCGGATTGGCGTTCTTCGTCCGTCTACAGTTCATCGCAGCGATCCTCAATCTTCTCCCTCTCCCCGGCCTTGACGGTTTCGGCATCATTGAGCCGCACCTCGGTCGAAAAACCCTCGAGGCCATAGCGCCCTACCGGGGCTACACGTTCATTCTGTTGTTCATCGTCGTATCGCAGTCGCAGGCCGCATCGGATCTGATCTTCGGCAATGCGTCGAAGATCACCGAGGCGTTTGGTGCTTCGGACCAGTTGATCTACGTCGGTCGGGTGCTGTTCCAGTTCTGGCGTTAGCAGTTCTGGCGGACCTGGCGAGACGACGTTGGAACTCGGCCGTCGGCGAAGGCGGAAAGAGCGAGCGTAGCGAGTGAGTGCAGCTCTGAGACCGAGTGAACGGCCGCCCGCGGTGGGTGCCGAAACGAAGTGGAGGCCGGGCCCACCGCCATCAAACAGGGTGGGCGATACAGGACTCGAACCTGTGACCCCCGCCGTGTGAAGGCGGTGCTCTACCAACTGAGCCAATCGCCCGTGCGGGTGGCAATCCTAGCCACGTTTCCACGGGTCGTGAAGCAGTGGGAGACGGACCTTGAGGTGCTCTGCAGCCGCAAATCGTTCCCACAGGAACACGTTCCAGGACTACACCATCGGCTCGGCGGACCCGATGAGGGACACGGTTGGAGGCACAGGAGACAACATGGACCAGTCTCCGCCCACAGCACTGGGCGGCGGACCTTGAACAGTGTGGACGGTCGTCTCCCAAGAGCTACGGGACAATCCAGACGACCAATCGCCTAGTTCTTGACGGTGACGATCCGCCGCTTCGTTGAGCGACCACCGTGCTTCTTTGGAACCGTGGTGGTCGGGCTCAGACGCTTCACGAGTGTCGTTGCCGTCAGGGCGAGAACCTGCGGAACGTTCGTCGCCACGGGCGCCGGCGTGGTTCGAATCTGCATGAATTGCTGCGTCACGAACATGAAGTCGCCCTTCATGACGATACCGATCCCGATTGTGTCAAACGTTGGATCCATGATGTTGGCCCGGTGCTTCGGGCTCTCCATGAACTTCTGCTCCAGTTCGTCGACGTTCACGTCACCGCAACCGACGTTCTCGCCGAGTTTCTGCCAGTTGGCGTTGACGGCGGTACGGAGGTTCGGGTTGTGTGAGATCTGGCAGATGTCGCTGGCCGTCGGGTCCCACGCACTCTGCATCTGGTTGGCCCAGTTGCGGGCTGCGTCCACCAGCGCCGGATGGACAGCCAGCGGCTTCAGCCCTTCGGCCGTGCGCGAACGGTTGATCAGTTCGACGTACCGGGCCTCATCGCTGAACGTATCAGCGCTCGCCGTTGTCACGCCGAGAGGAATGAGAATGCCAGCCAGGAGCATGGCGGCACCGACTGCGGCACCCGCCACGACCTTTCGGTTTGTCCCGCTGATTGTCGCCATGAAGTCCTCTCGAAGCGCGTAACGCTTCCGGGATAATCGGCAACCTCACCACGCAACGTGAGAACATTTCGGGCAGAATGGGCCTCGATACCCAGTGCACCACCAAACACGCATCGACCGTCCGCTGGCGGGCGCTGACACCCTGCGGATTCGGTCAATCATCTGCGAGCAGAAAATCGAGGATCGATTCGACAGAGCCCACAAAGGTCGCCTCGAGATCTGCGATTGTCGACGTTCGACGCAGAAGCTCCCGCCAGAATTCACGGGGTTCCTGACAGCCGAGCGCCGGCCCGACCCGTTCGACGATTCCGGTCTTCCAGTCCTCATTCACCGGGACCGCCGGCCAACGCTCTATCCCAATCACGTGCGGACGGATGGCCTGCCAGACGTCGACGAACCGGTGCCCTTCGATGCATACGAACTCGCTTCGGCACCGCTCAGCGATCCGAGCCTCTTTGCTACGGGGTATCAGATGGTCGACGAGCACGCCCAGTTTCGCCTCGGCACTCGGCCCGAATTCCGCGATCGCTTCCTCAAGATCATCGAGACCATCCAGTCGTTCGACCACGATCCCGACATCGCGAAGATCGTCACCCCAGATCTTTTCGACCAGCTCCGCGTCGTGGAGGCCCTCGACCCAAACCCGCGAAGCGCGGGCGACCCTGGCCCGGTTTCCAGTTCCCCCCACAGCCGAAGCAACCGAGCCCGAAGGAGTGAAGCTCGGCTTCGACTCCACTCGGGCGAACGGTCGGGTGAGCGTGACCACCTTCGCGTCGACGAGAAACCCGCCCGGACTGAATCGAAAGCTCCGTTCGTCACTGGAGGCTCCCCGAAGCACCACACCCTCGGCGACGAACCCCACAACGACTCCGATGAAGCGGGAGCCCCGGTGCATCGCACGCATACCGATCGCCGCCGGAACCGTTGGCCATTGAACGTTCCTGCGACTCGACCCGGCGTCGTCGATTCCGGGCCCGAGGATGCCGGGGCTCACCTGCGAACCCCGGCCATGCCGCTGGTCACCGCTGAACCCCGAGCATGGCCGCCAGGTAATCGAGCAGTTCGCGGCGACGCCGGAGGAGGAGCCGGGGACTCGGGCGTTGTCCAAGGCTCTGCAGAATCTCCACTTCGACGAACGCGGCGACCACAGCCGCATACGCGGAGGTGACGATCTGCCGGGGGTCACGGCGAACGGTCGGTGGGTTCAGCGTCGCTGATTGCACAAACAACGCGGCGCGCTCGGTAAGCGGTTCCAACGCGACGGCCAGGCGATCGACAGCCGGTCCCCCCAACCGACTGATCTCACGAACGAGCCCGATCAATTCAGGGTTTCTGCTCGTCAGCGAGAACATCGCGCGGATCACCCGTTCCAACCGAGACCACGCGTCAGCGGTTTCCCGGCCGGCCAGCGCTTCATCGACAGCATCGGAAATGGCTGCGGCCACATGCTGGATCGTCGCTTCCAAAAGCAAGTCTTTCGATCCGTAGTGGTGCAGGATCGTTTGCTTCGTGATCCCCAGGTTACGGGCGAGAGCATC
>JANMZO010000380.1:0-3680 GCA_031383405.1 Acidimicrobiia bacterium
CCGACGTCGATGAGACGGTCCGACCCGGTGAGTTGCCCGACGACTATGTGATCCGCCTAGCGCTCGAGAAGGCAACGGCGATCCGCGATCGCCTCCATGCCGAAGCTGCCGAAGCTGCCGAAGCTGCCGAAGCAGAGCGCACCGACCCGCCTGACATCGCCGTGATCGGGGCCGATACGAACGTTGCGTTCCACAACGAGATCCTCGGCAAACCGGCTGACGCCGACGACGCCAGGGCGATGCTGCGTCGCCTCAGCGGTTCGACCCATCAGGCGCTCACGGGTGTGGCGGTGGTTCGTCACGAAGCCGTTTCTCTATGTGTGCGTACGAATGTGACGTTCGCCCAACTCACGGACCACGAGATCGACTGGTACGTGAACACCGGTGAACCCTTCGACAAAGCGGGCGGTTACGGCATTCAAGGTATCGCGGGGTCCTACATCGAACACATCGACGGAAACGTGCAGAACGTCGCCGGTCTTCCCATGCACCACCTCGTCATTCTTCTGGCCCGGGTCGGGCTGTCGCCCGGCATGTTCCGAACGCAATGAAACCTCCGATCGCCAAAGCCATCTTGGCCGCCCTGGCCGTCCTGACCGTCCTGGCCGTCGGGACAATGCTCGGAGCGCCTACCATCACGGCGTCAACCGCTGCACCCGTGCCATCAGGCGGCTCACGGGGATTCCGGCTGCTCGCGCCAACCACCACGTTCGCGGGTAGGTCACTGGCGGAGCTCCTCATCCTCGGATACGAAGCCAAGGTGACCGCTCCGAAGTCGGCCATCGACACGTCGATCTGCGCGGAGCGACCTCAGTTCGGCGACACCGCCAACGCAAAGGCGATCGCCAAGACGCTCTTCACACTCCCCGCCGTTCTCGGGAAGACGATGACCTGCACGATGCCGGCATCGTCAACGCTCATGATTGACCACATCGGAGTCATCTGCAACGACAGCGAGGACCATCAGGCCAGCGTTGCATGTATCGAAAAGCGCTTCAAGCCCCTGAGGGATTACCGGGTCACGATAGACGGAATCGATCTTGGCGTGGGACGATTCAAACTCATCACCGAGAAGTTCGTGGTCGACCTGAAACGCGACAGTCCGTTTGGATTACAGGCCGGGAAGTGGCGGTTGCGGGCCGGGGGCTGGCCGTTACTCGTGACCCATCTGAGCCGGGGAGAGCACACCATCCTCACCACCTACAAACTCGGCAAGAACCGCCAGTCGACGACTGTGATACTTACCGTCACCGGGTAGCTTCGACCGCTCCAGCGGAGGCGGCGTGGTGGCTCGACCTGAAGTGCACTCGATACGCTGTTGCCGAACAACGACGCGCCGGCGTGGCTGTTCACCTACCTCACCCCTGCAGGAGACCGATAGACATGGCACGTTCCCTCCAAGACATCACGGTCGGCGTGGTGGGTACCGGGTTCATGGGTGTCACCCACACCGAAGCGCTCCGTCGACTCGGCATCCAGATCCGGGGGATTGTCGGGTCAACGCCGGAGCGGGCCCGCGAGAAGGCCGCCAAGGCCAACCTTCCCCCGGTGTTCGACAGCTACGAAGCGCTGCTGTCAGACCGCGACATCGAGGCGATCCACATCACATCGCCCAACCACTTGCACCATGCCCAGGTGGTTGCCGCACTCGACGCCGGCAAGCATGTGATCTGCGAAAAACCGCTGGCCGTGTCGGTCGCCGAGGGTGCCGATCTCTTGGCGCGGGCCGAGAGGTCCGGTCTGCTCCACGCCGTGTGCTTCAACCAGCGCTATTACCCGATCGTCCACCAGGCGCACACGATGGTGTCCCACGGCGATATCGGCGCGGTTCGACTGGTAAGTGGTGGCTACCTGCAGGACTGGCTGCTGTTCGAGACCGATTGGAACTGGCGCCTGGTGTCGGAGAAAGGCGGCACGCTGAGGGCCGTGGCCGACATTGGCTCGCACTGGTTCGACAACATCGAGTTCATCACCGGCCAGAAGGTCGTCGAGGTCGTCGCCGACCTTCACACGTTTCACAAACATCGGAACCATCCTGTCGGCGAGGTTGAAACCTTCAGCGCGCATACTGTCGGCGACGTGGAGCGGGTGACCGAGGAGATGTCGAGCGACGACGCCGCCGGCGTGCTCTTCCGCTTCGCCAACGGAGGTCGCGGGACCTGCACCATCTCGCAGGTGTCCGCCGGGCGCAAGAACTTCCTCAACTGGGAGATCGACTGCGGCAACGCCGCAGTGGCCTGGAACACCGAAAACCCCGAGGACCTGTGGATCGGCCACCGGGGCCGGGCGAACGAGATCCTGAAACGCGACCCGGGCCTGCTGAATCCAATCGCTGCGGCGACCGCCGCCTACCCGGCCGGACATGTCGAGGGTTACCCCGACACGTTTCGAGCCCTGTTCTCCGATGTGTACCACCACATCGCCGCCGGGGGCGACGGACCCGCCCAGTACCCCACGTTCGCCGACGGTCTCCGCTCCCTGCGGGTCTGCGACGCGATCGGCCAGAGTTCGCTGTCGCGCTCCTGGGTCACCATCGGCAACGACTGACCCGCCGGCTTTTCAGGAATCATATGAGCCAACCCATCATTTCTCCCGACAGCCGCTCTCCAGTTCCGTCGGCCATGGACGACTACCAGTTCGACCTTCAGGGTTTTCTCATCCGACCCCGGGCGCTTACAACCCACCAACTCGAAGCGCTCAACGAGGCATTCGACCGATTCCCGAACATCGCAGCCGGGGAATGGGTCGGAAACTCCCAGCGCCGCGACTACACGCCGGATACCGGTTATGAGCTGCACAACTGTCTGGAGTTCGATCAAGCCTTCGATGCGCTGATCGACCATCCGGGTTGGATCGCTCACGCCCGGCGCTACGCAGGCGAAGCCACCAGCTACACCGAAGGCGTGTTCATCGACGAGTGTATTGCGACCATTCGCACCGCTGGAGGCCATCACCCGGTGCATTCCGGGGGCTACAACGCAGCCATGCGCAACCAGTACCGCTACGAGCACGGGGTGTTCCGGTGCGGACAGCTCAATGTGTTGGTGGCGCTGCGCGATGTAAACGAGGGCGACGGCCCGACGATGGTCATCCCCGGTAGTCACAAGTCGAACTTCCCGCACCCGCTCGCTGGAGACTACGCAAAGGGCGACCGAATGGATAGTCTTCCCGGTGCCGTTCCCGCATATCTCAAGGCCGGGGATGCGTTGATCTTCGTCGACTCGCTCATGCACGGCGCGGCGAGCCGCACGAACCCCGGCGAACGTCGTATCGTCATCCTTCGCTACGGGCCCAGTTGGGCCCGGACCCGGTTCGGCTACGAGTACTCACCGGAGTTTCTCGGTCGCCTCACTCCGGACCGACGCCACATCATGAACCCCGTGCCGAGAGTTGTGCCCGGTGAGGCCCGCATACCCAAAGAGGCCCGCCACAACATCGAAGCGTGACCTTCGGGCTTCGGCGAGCAAACCCTGAAAACACCTTCAAACACCCTCAAACGCCTTCGATCGCAATCAGCGTTCCCGTGCTGGCCCGCTGCCGCAGAGCAACCAGCGGTTGGTACTCCGGAGAGTGGTAGAAGGCCTTCAGACTCGCCATGTCGGGGAACTCCAAAATGACCTGACGCTGGGGCGTACCCGGGCCTTCGAGGACCTCGGTCGCACCGCCTCGCACCAGGTAGC
>JANMZO010000393.1:0-2455 GCA_031383405.1 Acidimicrobiia bacterium
CGACCAAGCCCGACCTGAAGATCACGAACCCCTACGCACTCGACGACGCCCAGCTTGCTGCTTCGCTCGATCTCCTGAAGACCCAGAAGGGTCTGATCAGCGAGTACTGGAGTGACTACACGAAACAGATCGCGGCGTTCAAGGCGGGTTCGACCACCGTCGGCACCACCTGGCAGGTCATCGCCAACTCCCTTCTGACCGACAAGGCACCCGTCGCCGTCGTGCTGCCGAAGGAAGGCTCGACCGGCTGGTCCGACACCTGGATGATCTCGGCCAAGGCGAAGCACCCCAACTGCATGTACCTGTGGATGAATGAGATCATCAGCCCCAAGGCCAACGCCGCGGCGACCGAGTCTTACGGCGAAGCCCCCTCGAACCCGAAGGCCTGTGAACTGACCGTCGACAAGAACCACTGTGCGACGTTCCACGCCGATGACGAGGCGTACTTCTCCAAGATCTGGTACTGGACGACACCGGTCAAGGACTGCATCGACGGCCGCGGGCCGATCTGCACCGACTACGCGGCATGGACCAAAGCCTGGACGGAGCTGAAGGGCTGAAAGCACTGGTGCGCTGACCGGGTCCGCCATCGATTCGACAGTGAATCGTTGGCGGACTCTTCCGTTGCCGAGCCGATTTCGCTGACTCCGAACGACAATTCTGTATGTCCACGTATGAAGGTTCGCCTGCCCCGCCTGCCCCGCCTGCCCCACCTGCCCCGCCGGTTCCGGTGCCGGGTCGGGGCCTGTCGCGGTTTCTGCATCGCCACCGTAACGTGCGACTGGTGGCTCTGCTCGTCGCTCCGATGACGTGGTTGGTGCTCGCGTATCTCGGGTCGTTGGCGGCGCTGCTGATTACGAGCTTCTACTCGGTCGACAGTTTCACCACGAAGATGGTCAAGGAATTCGGCCTCGGCAATTACCGTGACATCCTTTCGGAGTCGGTGTTCCGTCGGGTCACGTTCCGTACCGTCGGGGTTGCCGCTGCCGTGACTGTGGTCGACCTGGTGCTGGCGCTGCCGATTGCGTTCTACCTCGCCAAAGTGGCGTCAGCCCGGGTGCGCCGTGCGCTCATCGTGGCGACCACGATTCCGCTGTGGGCCAGTTACATCGTGAAAGCGTACGCGTGGCGTACGTTTCTCGACCCGGTCGGCGGGCTCATGAAGAGACTGTTCGGCGCATCACCCGGCTTCGGTCTCACGTCGATCGTGATCGTCCTGGCCTATCTGTGGTTGCCCTTCGCAATCCTGCCGATCTACGCCGGCCTTGAGCGGTTGCCGGACTCGTTGCTCGAGGCGTCGGCTGATCTGGGCGGCCGGGGAGGGGCAACCATCCGACGCGTCATCGTGCCAATTCTCACCCCGGCCCTTATCGCCGCGACCATCTTCACGTTCTCGCTCAGTCTGGGTGACTACATCACCGTCGACATCGTGGGCGGCAAGACGCAGATGATCGGCAGCGTGATCTACGACAACTTCGGTCCCAATCCACCGCTCGCCGCGGCGTTCGCCGTGGTTCCCTTTATCGCCATGGTGATCTACATATCCCTGATCCGTCGCAGCGGCGCCCTTGAGAATCTGTAAGCGCGCATGTATCTTTCGTCCCTCACGCGTCGGCTGCTCGAGACTGCCACGCTGGTGGTGCTGACGTTTCTCTACGCTCCGATCCTCTATGTGTTCCTGCTGTCGTTCAACCGGTCGAAGTCGGTCATCTTCTCCGGCTTCACCCTCCACTGGTGGCCCGACGCGTTCGGGAATGGCGAAGTGCGGACCGCGCTGTGGGGTTCGGTGAAAACGGCCACCGTTGCCACGATCCTCGCACTGGTCCTGGGCTCGCTCGCATCGTTCGCGGTTCACCGGTTCCGGTTTTTCGGTCGCGAGGCCGTGAGCTTCGCGGTCATCCTTCCAATCGCGCTTCCCGGCATCGTCACCGGGATTGCGTTGAATTCCGCCTTTCGTCAGGTTCTCGGCATTCGCCTGGGCTTCAAGACATTGGTAATCGCGCATACGACCTTCTGCATCGTCGTGGTATACAACAACGTGCTGGCCCGGCTCCGGCGTCTGCCCGGCAATCTTGAAGAGGCATCGGCCGATCTGGGGGCGGGTGCCGGCCAGACGTTCTGGTATGTCACGTTCCCGTTGCTTCGCTCTGCACTCTTTGCCGGAGGCCTGCTCGCGTTCGCGCTGAGCTTCGACGAGATTGTCGTGACGACCTTTACCGCTGGAGCCGGGTTCACGACGCTGCCGCAGTTCATTCTCGGCAAGGTCACCCGGCCCAACGAACTGCCGGTGGTGAACGTCGTGGCGGTCACCGTGGTCCTGCTGTCGATCATTCCGGCTTACGTGGCGCAGAGGATCGCCGGCGAAGGATCGATCCGCACCTCGAAGTGACCGGTGTCAGGATTCTGCGGTGGCCGGAGTCGCGCGTGCGCTACTTCTTGTAGGCCTGGCCGGTCG
>JANMZO010000421.1:0-18781 GCA_031383405.1 Acidimicrobiia bacterium
GGCGGACCTCCCGTGGCGAGATTTTGTCCGAATGGTGAGGCTTGAGGGCGGCAACATGTTTGGCCACATGTTGATCCTTCGTGTTCTCCGATTCATGCCAATACTTGGCTCCCAGAGAATTATGTTTGAGCTACTTACGACCGTCGCATTTGTAGCATCGGTGATTATCGTAGGTTCAATTCTCACAAAATACTTTACTCGAATTGTCACGGTATCCAGTTGCCTAGCAATAGTCTCCCTTATAACTGTAGATCAAATTTCTGAGGCTCGATCTTATGGGGTTTCAACATTGGTTTGCAGCGTTCTATTATGGAGCCTGGTAGCAGAACGTGAGCGACTCGGCACTATCGCGTTTCTTGTCGCTGGAGTTGTTGGTCCAACGTTTCATCTGCTGTTAGTCGTTCCGGTTGTGGTAATCGGTGCCGTTCGCGTGCTTGAAGCGATTCGCGCCAAAACTCGCTACTGGGGGGTCGCTCCGGTCTTCCCCCCGGCGCTGGCGGTGTGTGGAATGGCCGCCTTGGCTTTCACCAATCCCCGAAACGGTGATCAGGTTTACTGGATTCCAAGGGTCGGAATTCCGGGTTCGTTGAACGCGTTGGGCACGTACCTGGAATCAGCCGGACCGGTGCGTGCACGATGGGACAACATCCAGGGGTTTGCTGCCGGCCGAATCATGGTCGCCTTGGTCATACTGATCGTCGTATTTTTGATTGCCCTTCCGAGTAGCTTGCGGGCTCTGGTGAGCAGGCAGGCTGTCAGCCTTGATCGGGCCGTGTTGGTTTCCTCCGTAGTGATGATCCTTTTGCTGGGCGTTGTAAGACTTGACCGGAACTATCTCGCGGTTCAATCCCGGTATGGCTGCGTATTGCTCCCGTTTGCGACCTTCCTGGTAGCGTCAAGCGTAAATTCGGCGATTCAGTGGTCCAGTCGCAGGTCTCACCAGTCGGGCCGAGTTCTTTGCTTTGGCATCCTGGGGTCGCTCCTGGCTATTTCCTCCTTTCGCTCAGGCGAGGAAATCGTCCGAAACGCGGGACGCTCCCACCCAAGGCATGCGATCTCTAGGCGAATCGGCTCTGCACTTAGGGCGTTGCCACAACGCCCTCAAACGGTACTGGTAACGAGTCAACATATTTCCTTGGAATTGTCTGAGAACGAGAAGTTTCGAGACAACATACCTAACAATGTGAATCTGGTTGCAACAAATACAATCCAGTATTTGGACGAGTACAAGCTTGTAATGATTGGTAAGAGCCCCGGCCAGTATCTCTATCAATTCGCATCTCTCCGGGCGCCAAGCATCTCAAGTGGTCAAATGATTGTGCTTCTTGCAACTCCAGGCCAGTGTGAGGAACGGGTACTGACTAGGATGGTCGGTGAGAATATTGTGAAACCAGTAGATAGGAAGCAAGTCGTCTCAGGCGAAGGAGTAAACCTGTGGTTTTTCAGGTACCAGGCGTTGGCAGATATCGGCCCAAATCAAACCAGACTCGAGCCTGAGTGCGAGTTCACGACAACTCCTGGGTAGTTTCAATCATCAATTCAAACCTGGCGGGGTGCCCTCGGTATTTCAGTGTTCGCATGGGAACTTCGATCCCAACTTCTCCTTCGCAGGCAAGGCAGCCAAAAGGATCAGCGAAGTTGTCGTTCAGGGCCGTTAACTGACACCGATCTGCCATACCGTCTGTTTGTCCAGACCCGCTTGGGCGAAAAGGGTCCTCGCACCGGAGAATCAAACCGCTCGGAGCACGAAACAGGCGTGAGAAACCCAGGCAACCTCGTCCGCGGTTTCCGTGTTGGGTTCGCTCGTTTGATTTGGCCCCGTTGTGCTGGGTGGTTTCCGTCGGTCGTTGCTACACGCCTTGGTTCATTTGCCTTTCGTCTCAGAAATCTTGTCGGTCACGACCCCAGGAACCACCTCGGTATTCCGGGCTGGTTTCGTTGTCGCTTTCCGCTCAGCCTTCAACCCAGACCCGGCGTGTGCTTCAACGATTCGTTTCACTGTTTCGGGTCAACGCCAGACATCACTGCGGCTCCTGGCTACATACGTACCTACGTTCTCAAACGCGGCAACAACATCACCCAACGAACCAACTCCGGGAATACCCCAACGCACCCCCTGCGGAATAACGGCGGCGTCGACAACACCTTCTCGGTCCGATCTCGGTGTCAGCGTGCGAAGATTCCGAAATGATGACCGTTGGACTTGGAAATGGTCGTCGTCGGGAATGAGTATGCAGGCTCATGCGGCTTGGAGGTGGGGGTTGGTACGATTAGATCGCCAAACGGAATCACGGTTCTGCCGACAACCAACCGAGGTAGGGATCATGGTCACCAATACGACAGAGGCCCGGTCCGGTTTCTCCGACGGATCTCCCAACGAGGATATGGTGAGCGGGGAAGGATTAGGTCCTCGAAAGATACTCTCAACGTTGTCGAAATTTCTATACTTCCGGACACAACCTGCGCGTCTAGGTGTGCCGGATGCACCAACTTCGGACCGATAATATGAAAGTCGAGATTGACTTCGTAGTTGTCGATGACGGCTCGAGCGACGGGTGTGGTGACTTGCTTCGCAGCAAGTGCCACGAACAATCCGGCTGTAAGGGGCGGCGAGGTTGTCGTCGAAGGTCGTCGGCCCGCATCCGGCGTGCCGTCTAAAGGGGCGCTGGCATGCTTGCAGTGTCTGCGATGGGAGCCGATGAGTCGCCGATTTCAGGATGCGACTGGCGGATCACATCGAAATTGCCGCTCATCTATCCCAACACATATCGAGCAACAAACGTGAATAGGTATCAATGATCGATCAACCATCCACTGACTCAAAAATTCGACCAATTCGGCGAGTTTCGATCGTTTATCCGGTGCTGAATGAGATCGACAATGTTGTCCGTTTGGCCGGTCGAATGAGGGATTTGTGCGAAATTTACTCTGCATTCACCTTCGAATTCTTGGTAGTCGATGACGGATCCTCGGACGGAACGACGCAGCGTCTCCGCGAGGTCGTTGACCCCGGAATCGACTTGAAGGTCGTGACCCTGTCGAGAAACTTCGGTGCCCATGCCGCGTGTACGGCGGGTATGCATGCTGCAAGCGGTGCGTGTGTGGTGCTCATGGGTGCCGACATGCAGGAACCCGTCAGCCTTCTGGGCGACTTCCTGGACCAGTGGGACTCGGGTCACGATGTTGTTTGGGGGGTTAGAACCAAACGTGCCTCGGGAGGTATAGGAGGCAAGGTCGCGTCTAAGGGATTTTCGCGGCTCTTCAGCCGATACACCGATCTCTCGAACTACCCGGCGAAGGGTCCCTCATCAGTACTTTGCGATCGCCAGGTTGTCGACATTTTCATGCAACTCAGTGAACGTCATCGAAACGTCTACGGACTAATTGCGTGGATCGGGTTCCGACAGACCACGGTTGACTTCGACCAGATAGACCGCCAAGAAGGCAGTTCGAAGTGGACTACAAGAAAACTTGTGAAGTTGGCCTTTGATTCGTTGGTCGAATTCTCGAGCGCACCAATTCGTGCAACGTCGTACCTCGGCCTTTTAATGGGGGCTGCCGGATTCGCCTACTCACTGTACCTATTGATCCACTCGTTTTTGGTCAAGCGCGGCCCTGAAGGATTCACCACCTTGGTCGTGCTCATCCTGGTGATTGGAGGTGTCCAACTGCTTATGTTGGGCGTACTCGGCGAGTACCTGTGGCGAGGGTTGGACGAAACCCGACAGCGACCGCTATTTGTGATCGATTCTTCACGATCAACTGTTGTCCCGGCTCATTCCTTCGCCGAGCGGCGGCGGCAATCTGGTCAATACTTTGTCGACGCGTCACAACAAGATCAGACCGGGATCCAGCGATGAGAGACATAACGGTATTGGCCACTTCCGCTGGCAACGACGGGTTCCCAGCTGTGCTGGACGCACTGAAAGCAAACGGTGAGCGAAATATCCGTGTGCTCGGCGTCGATTCCGATGAGGCAGCCGCGGGCATCCGGATATGTGACAAGGGGTGGACTGTACCGTCACGCATTGCCGCAAAAGAGCTGCTGGATCAATTACTCTCGATCGCTCGGGCCGAACAGGTCGACGTGCTGTACCCACTGTCTACCGAAGACCAAGAATTCTTCGCCCTGCACCGGTCGGCGTTTGAGTCCGTGGGTATCAAGGTCGTGACGTCAAGCTTGGAAGCCTTGCGCGTTTCGAACGACAAGCTCGCATTGCTCCGGCGCGCTACCGAAGCGGGTGTTCCCTGTCCGGTGTTTGTTGAGTTGACCGATGTGTCCGAGCTCGACGCGCTCGTACAGCATTTGGGGTTTCCTGCGCAACCGTGTGTGATCAAGTTGAACCGTGGAACGGGCTCGAGAGGGGTCAAGATTATCGACGCGAACATTGATCCAACAGAACGACTGTTTGATCGTATGAATCATCGAGTCGGCCTCGATGACGTCAAAGCCGGATTGTGTCACCCCTCAATGCTTCCACCGCTTCACTTATGTGAGTACCTCCCCGGTCGCGAGTACAGCGTCGACGTGCTGTGCAATAACGGAAAGACGATCTCGTCTGTTGTTCGAGATCGGAAGAGCACCCTGTTCGGGATGGCAACTCATGCAATTGTTGTTGATCTACCGGTGATTGACCAGCATGCGCGATCTATTGTGGAAGCCTGCGGACTAAGTTACGTGGTCAATGTGCAGTTCCGCTGTAGGGAGGACGGGACGCCCTGTTTGTTGGAAATCAATCCGAGGATTCCGGGGACGATAGCGTTGTCGACTGCTGCCGGAATAAACATGCCCTACCTCGCAGTCAAACTTGTTCTTGATGAACCAATCGGGCCACTTCAGAAGCCAGTGTTCGGCACACAACTCGCCCGCTACTGGTCCACAATTTCGTGGGAGTGAACGCCGTGTACTCGGGGAAGATCTCTGCACCGTTGTTGATTGACTTGGATGGGACGCTCGTCGCGCTCGATCCGTCGAGGGAAGATCTCGAACGTTTGCGCAGTGATCTCATGTCCGTTTGTCAAACTGTTGGTCTGCAGTTGGAGCATTACGGAATCTTCCCTATGTATCGAGCTGTGCTTGCTCAACAAGGATTTGACTCCGCTGCGGCACGCTTGATCCGCGAAATGCTCGACGAACGCGAAGTCACTTGGGCAGGAAGAACTGCGCGAACGTTGGTCGCTGGTAACGTGCTGGAAACGGTCGCCGAACTGCGGCCTCTCGTGCTGGTTACGAGCAACGGAGCTCCATGCGTGCATTCGCTTTTCGAAAGCGGGCGGCTGCCGAGAGTCTTTGTAGCTCAAGTGACCCGCGACGATGTGACGGACCTAAAACCAAGTAGCGTTCCGATTACCGAAGCCTTAAGTCGTGTTTGTACGTCAAGCTCCTTTGCCGATTTCATAGGCGATTCAGACGCGGATCGAGAGTCGGTCATGGCCTACGAAGCCAACCGCAACAGTTCACTTCCCTCAATACGATTTCATCACGTCGGCGAGTTTGAGAACGTGGTCGCCGGGGTTGCTGCCGCCAACGATGTTTTTCAACTGCTCGCTCAATCGGGAGAAATACATGCCAAGTCCGTGGGATGAACTTCAGAAATCTCGACCATGCGTGCTCACCTCTGATCAAGATTGGGCACCCGAATGGGCAATTGTCGCTCTGCTAGAGTTTGCCAAGTCCCTCGATCTTCCGTTGCATGTGTTTCGCACAAATCCCTCTCCGGCGTTAGATGCAGCAGTTATTGCGGGTACGATCACGCACGGTTGGCACCCAAATTTTCGGCCGCAATCGAGCCACGGTGCCACGCACGCTGAAGTGATTTCTTCAATGCTGAAAATCGCCGGAGCGACGTTGTACGCCCGCACCCATGAATTCGCCGAAAGTAGCTCTGCGGTCGCAGCCTTGTCAGACGCCGGAGTTCGATTTCTCTCGCAGTTGCCGACGATGTGCGAACCTTGGATCGCTCCGATCCGACACTCGACGGGTATCTACTATCTTCCGGTTTTCTGGGAAGACGATGTCTGGCTCGGTCGATACCAGATTTCGTCGCCGTCAGTCATGGAGCGTGAAATTTCACTTCCTGGACTCAAGATCCTAAATGTTCACGCCGCTCACATCGGCCTCAACACACCGAGTATGGATTACTACGACTCTCGTCGGCCACAATTTTTTGACCCCGTGGTGTCCGGTCCTTCGCTGCGGCACAGCGACCGTGGAACTGAAGATCTCGTACGAGAGTTGGTACGAACCCTCCGACTCGTTGGTGCTCAGTTCACCACGTTTCCGTTGCTATGTCAGACCGTTGACGAAGCAACTTCGCTCTGGAAGGAAAACATATGACAGACAATTCAAACTTCGCGAAAAGCGAACGGGCCCGCCTCGACGACGTTGCCGGGTGGTACCGCGGAACGGCCGGCTTTGAAGGCAAACTCAACACCGCGAGTGCCAAACTGGTGGCGACGGCTGTGCCAGGACGTCGCGTACTTGAGATCGGCCCGGGGGAGGGATTGGTTCTGCTTGAACTAGCCAAACACTACGAGGAGGTCGTGGCCGTCGAAGGTGCTGCCGAGTACGCTCGGCTGCTCGAAGAACTTATTCCACCAAATGTGAAACTGTTTGAGTGCATAATCGAGGAGTTCGAAACCGACCGGGAGTTTGATGTCGTAGTTCTTTCCCACGTACTTGAGCATGTGGAAGACGCGGTTGGACTGTTGCGTCAGTGTCTTCGTTTGATTTCAGACACCGGGCGTGTGCTGATCGCAGTCCCAAATGCGGGATCAATTCATCGACATGTCGGAATGGCGATGGGCATCCTCCCCACGCTTTCAACACTGAGCGAAAACGACCACCATATTGGACACCGCCGTGTGTATGACGCTTTAACTCTTCGACGACACATTGAAGGGGCGGGTTTGGAGGTCGATGAGCTCCGTGGTCACTTCTTGAAACCGTTGTCCAATCGACAGGTTGAGGATTTTTCACCAGAGGTTCAGAATGCGTTTGCGTCGCTTGGGCCGGGCATCCCTGTGGAAGTGGCCCACGAGCTTTTCGCAATCTGTAAGAGGCCGGCCGTTCAGGTTTGAGCTCTACCTGGATAGGACCGAGGCATGTTCCTTGGGTCCAAGTATTGCACTCAGACCGGCCTCGATCTCGTCGAACGTGGCAATCTTGCGGCCTAGGTTCGGCCTAATTGCACGCTGCGTCGCGCTTATCGCAAGTTGAATTCCAATGCCTCGCCGACCGCGTCCTGTTGTTCGGCGGTCATGCCCGGGAACAGGGGGAGGGTGACGGCCCGCCGGTTGACGTCTGCCACGACAGGAAGGTCCGCTTCTGTCAGCCCGTAACGCTTGGAGTGAAACGGAGTGAAGGGAATGGCGATGGTGCCGACCGTCGCTTCGATGTCGCGCTTGCGGAGTTGCTCAACAACCTGTGCTCCCGTGTACCCGGCCGGCACCAGTGCCACATACGACTGAACCACAGAGCCGACCGAGCGACGCTGCGGCTCGCAACCGATAGGCGACAGCATCTCGTCGTAACGATCGGCAAGACGCGAACGCTCGCTTACCATCCAGTCGAGCTTCGACATTTGCACCCGACCCATGGCCGCCTGAAAGTCGGTCATTCGGAAGTTTGAACCGACACCGGCAAATGCCCCGGCGTGCTGGCCGTGATTGCGGTACATGCGCACATAATCTGCGATGCGCGGATCGTTGGTCGTCACCGCGCCGCCCTCACCGGTAGTAACGATCTTTCGTGGGTGGAAGCTGAAGCAGCCGGCCATGCCGATACCACCAGCCGCACCGATCTCACTCTTTGCCCCGATGGCACAGGCCGCGTCCTCAACGAGAGCAACGCCCGCTTCGCGGGTAACTCTGGCGATCGTATCGATGCCGGCGAGGTTGCCGAACGTGTGCACCGGAAGAACCGCAGCCACGTTGTTGAACGAAAGGACCTGCTCCAACGACACCGCGTTGAGGTTGAACGTATGGGGATCGATGTCGACAAACATCGGCTTGGCGCCAACGATTTCGATCGCGTTCACCGTCGCCACCCACGAGTAGGGCGTCACGACGACAGTGTCACCCGGCTCCACGCCGACGGCACGAAGGGCAACCTCAATTGCCACGGTGCAGTTACTCAGGGCAACGGCGAATTCGGTGCCGGCCGACGAAGCGATCGCCCGTTCAAACTCGACAACTTGCTCGCCCTGGACGAGCATTCCGGACCGCAGAACCGCCGCGACGGCCTCAATCTCAGCCTCGCCGATTACCGGTTGGGTTATGGGGATTCGGGCCATTGGACGGTCTTTCAGGACTTGCGACGGTCGCGGAGTGATGCTGCCGTGCGGGCGATACCTTCGTCGAGGTCGACCTCGGCTTCGAAGCCGAGAAGCTCACGCGACTTCTCCACCGACGGGATCCGCAATTCGACGTCGACATAGTCCTTTCGGACGAAGCTCACCTTGGAGTGGCTGTCGAGAACGCGGATGACCGTGTTGGCCAGACCGTAGATCGTGGTGACCGCCCGTTCGTTGCCGATGTTGAAGGACTCACCGACGGCGTTGGGGTGGTCAAGTGCGAGCAGCACCCCGCGGACCATGTCGTCGACATAGCACCAGGCGCGGATCTGGGTTCCGTTTCCATGGATCTGGATCTCTTCGTTCTTGATGGCCTTCTCGATGAAGATCCGCATGGCACCTTCGCCGACCTGCCCCGGCCCGTAGACGTTGAAAGGGCGAACGACCGTCACCGGGAGTCTGAACTCGGTGTGGTAAGCCATGGCGAGATGCTCCTCGGCGAGCTTTGACACAGCGTAGGTCCAGCGGGCTTCTCCGACGGTACCCATGACCGTTGCGTCGCCCTCAGCGCTTCGGAAGGCGCGCTGGCCGAACACTTCGCTCGTTGAGAAACACACGACCCGTTGGCAATTGCTGAGCGTATTGGCTGCGGCCAGGACCGATGCGGATCCGAGCGCGTTCACGCGCATAGTGGTGACCGGGCTCTTGATGACGGTGTCAATGCCGGCAATTGCAGCGCAGTGTACAACGTGGGTGTGGCCCTGCATCGATGCAGCGACCGCAGGCTCATCGGTGACGTCACCCTTCACGATTGTGATGTGCGGGTGGTCGGCCAGGCCGGTACGACTGATCGAATCGCGGGCGTAATTGTCGTAGATCGTGATCTCATTCTTGTCGACGAGGCGCTGCGCGAGGGTGGAGCCGATGAACCCGGCGCCGCCTGTGATGAAGATCTTTGCTCCTTCAAGCATGTGAATCGACTCCTGTTTGTTGTCCGTTGTTTTGGCTGGCGAGTTGGGGGGTTGACGAACTGTTGACGGAACGTCGGTCTATGTCGGGCATGGATTCGGCCTTCCAGTCGAAGCGGCCGAGGACGCGGCCGCCGGTCGACCATTTGTCGACGGTGACGGGGAAGGGGTATTGGGGAAGAATTTCGAAGTTGCACACCGATAGAGCGGCGTCGGAGACGGTGGTCCCGTGCACGACGATGTGCACGGTGTAGCGACCCGGCTGCAGCCACGGCTCTTCAAGTCGGAGCTCGCCTCGCGATGATGTGGTGCCGGACATCCAGACACCCATCGCCCGCGAGTCGCACTGCACGATTTCGTCGCCCGACTCGTCGATGATATGTGCACTTATCGCAACGTCGCCTGAAAGGTCGACGATGTGGTCGAGTTGGAACTCGAACACCTTTGCTTCGTCGGGAGTGAATGCCGGTTTGACCGGCTCGAAGTGCGCTAGCCGGAACTCGCCGGTGCCAGCTCGCCTCGAGCGGTCTATGTCGGAACGCAGGTCGGTCGAGGCGAGGCTGTCGAGGTACACCTTCGCCGCCCGTTGTGTTGGCCCGTCGAAGGCTATGCCCCCGTGGTCGAGAACAATCCCCCGGCTACATAGTTCGACTACCGAAGGCATATGGTGGCTGACGAACAGGATTGTGCGACCCTCGTTTACGATCTGCTTCATCTTGGTGATCGAGCGGGATTTGAACGCCGCATCACCCACGGCCAGTACTTCGTCGATCAGCATGATTTCGGTGGGAAGATGGGCGGCTACTGCAAATGCTAGGCGTACATACATACCACTGGAGTAGCGCTTGACCGGTGTCTCGAGAAACTGGCTCACCTCGGAGAAATCTACGATCGCATCGAAGTTCCGGTCGACTTCGTCTTTGCGCATGCCAAGGATCGAGCCGTTGAGGTAGATGTTCTCCCGGCCCGTGAGCTCAGGATGAAAGCCGGTGCCGATTTCGAGGAGGCTTCCTACCCTGCCGCGAATTTCGATCTCCCCGTGCGTGGGCGGGGTGACCCGGGTGAGAACTTTCAGCAGTGTCGATTTGCCGGCACCGTTGCGACCGACGATGCCTACCGCTTCGCCCTGTTTCACGTTGAAGGTCACATCATGGAGAGCGTCGAACGACTCACGCTTTTCACGTTTACCGAGCGAACGGAGCTTGCTGCCGATCTGCTCGGCGAGCGTGTTCTGACGGGCCCCCTTGCCGAGGATGTACGTCTTGCCTACGTCTTTTACGGAAACAGCGAACTCAGATGACATCGGCAAAGTCCCGTTCAACGCGCTCGAAGATGAGCAAACCGATAATGACGACAACCACAGCACCGATGAGCGACGTACCCAAGGCCCGCCCGGGGAACACGCGACCAGGAAGGGTGGCCCAACGCATTCCTTCGAGTAACCCGACGAGCGGGTTGACCTGCATGATGCTTCGGACCGAACTTGGCACGCTCACGAGGCTGTAGGCGACCGGGCTTCCGTACAACATCAATTGGAGGACGACCGGCAGCACGTAGTTGATATCACGGTACGGGACCGCCAGTGCCGCCATCGCGGTGCCGATACCGAGCGCAATCAACGAGAACAGCACGATGAGCGGGAAGATGAAGAGAAACTTCACACTGATCCCGACGCCCGTCAGCAGCAGAACAGTCACGAGAAGGCCGATCGATACGGCGACATCGACGTAGGTCGAAAGAACCGTTGAGATCGGAAGCAGCAACCGGGGGAAAAACACTTTGGAGATCATTCCGGCGTTACTCAGAATAGAGCCCGACGCTTTGGTCACGATGGTTGAGAAGCAACTCCAACCGACGTAGCCGGCCATCGTCAAAGCGAAGTACGAAACGCCTTCATTCGGGAGTTTCGCAACCCTTCCAAACACGAAGGCGAGCACGCCGGCCGCCAGCAGTGGTTGAAGGATGACCCATGTCACGCCAAGTGCGGTTTGGCGGTAGCGAAGCGTGAGGTCTCGGCGGGCCAGGCGCAGCAGCAGGAAACGTCCGTTCCACAACTCACGAAAGCGAATTCCACCGAAGCCGACCCGCGGACGAATAACGATGGTGGGGGCATCTGGTGTGGTGACGACCGGACTCGTATTCATTCAGCTAATTCAATTCGTCGGAGTTTGAGGTTTTGGGTGAATGTTGTGCTTGGCGGGATAAAGGTAAGCGTTCTTTTTGACGTTTGTATCGGCTGGAACAGCCGTCACGCTTGATTCTGAATTCGTTGAGCGCCCTCCAGCGCTTCCAGTGAAGCAAAGGAGCATCTGTTTGGCAGGAGTGCAACCTAATCGCTAGTTCGGCCAAATGATCATGCGGTCAGTCACGACACAATCAATATTGTTCTTTCGCAGCGAGTCGATCGCGTCAGCGGGACTGCAGACGATCGGCTCTTCATGGTTGTTAAAGCTCGTGTTGACAAGATTCGGGATACCGGTGCGGGCATGGTACGCCGCCAGAATTCCGTAGTACAGCGGTGGACCGTAGGTCGTGCTCACGATTTGCGGACGTGCGGTACCGTCAACGTGGACAACCGCTGGACTCATCTCCTTCATTGAGTCCGTGCAGTCGTAACACGTTGTCATGAACTTCGTGTTTGTGTCTTTCTCGGTATAACCCACGTACATTTCATGAGCCGCAGACGCGAGTGTGACTGGTGCGAACGGCATAAATTCGGTTCGGTTCAAACGCTTGTTGACAGATTGGTTGACCAAGGCGTCACGTGCCGAGATCATGATCGACCGCGCTCCGAGGGCCCTAGGTCCATACTCCATCCGTCCGGTGAAGACGCCAACGACCAGATTTCGCTCGAGTAGTTCGGCGACGTTGTCGTAGAGCGCATCTGTTTCAGCAAATCGCTCGACCCTCAGCCCTTCCAGGTCGCTCTCCAACCACTCGAAGTCGGGGCCGAGGAAGACCGAATCCAAATTGATCCACTTGAGCCCGTCTTCGACGGCTGCTCCTAGAGCGCCACCGAAGCTGTTCCCACCATCACCCATTTCTGGAAAGACAAAATAGCCGTTGACGTGCGGATGTTCCCGGACACGTTGATTCAACTTGACGTTTCCGAAACACCCACCGGCCATACACACGTTGGACCCGGCGGGCACGTAACAGGTGATCACGTCTAGGATTCCGCGCTCGAGAACCGTTTGCACCGCATAGGCGATGTCTTCCTTCGAGTATCCGTTGCAGAGCTTGGCCAGGTCGTGGTAGTCCCAGTAACTGAACGGCCGGAACTCATGTCCGAGGACAAAATCATCGCCTTCGAAGCGGATGAGATCGTGCATCTTGTCGACGAGTTCCGTGTCGTGGCCGAACGCCGCGAGACCCGTGATCTTACCTTCGTGGCGGTAGGGCTTGAAACCAAGTAGTCCGGTCACTTGACCGTAAAGCGATCCGAGACTCTTCAATTCGGAAAAGGAACGGATACGGGTTACTCCGTTTGTCCTGTCCGCTTTCCACACCACAGTGCTCGCGAGGTCTCCCCGCCCATCCGCTGTGATGATGTAGCTCTCCTCGAAAGGGGACGGATAGAACGCCGTAAGTGCGTGGGATAGGTGATGTTCGTAGGATCGGATATCCGCGTTGGGAAACATCGCCCGTGCACGCAGGAGAAACTCCCGCTTGTGCGGTTCGTCGGCTTTCAACGACACAGCCATGCGTTCCGAGGCCCTACCGGGCGCGAGGTCACCCGCTGAATTGAAGTAGTCCGCAATAGAGGTTGCGTCAGGAAACGACCACGCACCACAGGCAACTACATCGATGTCTTCAGCACGCGATCCCGATCTCGCGAGGCAGTCGGCTATAGCCAGCTCCGGGAATCCACGGGTTAGCTTGACCCGATTGAAGCGCTCTTCCTGCGAGGCGTAAATGACGGTCCCGTCGTTTATCAGCGTGACGCTCGCGTTATCGCCGTTGAAGACACCGAGAATGAGCCGGGGCTTCTTCATTCGACGAGCCCAATTGAATTGTTCTGGATCATTTCACCCTAACTGTGTGACTTGCGACGGGTCGGTTTCGGCCGAGAGATTGCACCACGTATCGATGCGGTGGAACGGCAACCCGCTCCTGCGACACCGGTACGCAAATGTTAGTTCGGCAAATAGGACAAAAGGATTTAGCTTCCATCCATCGCATGCGGATCGGCGTCCTGGGATCGGGTCTGGTTCCTCTGGTTCATCCTGTCGAAAACCGGCGTTGAGGGGTGATTCGGCTGTGGTGATGACGTATCGTTGAGGTTCGTGTCTTTTTCTGCAAAAATCCCTAGTTCACTTCGCGAGGCAGGCGTGTACGGCGCTGCGTTTGCTATCTCGCGACTGACGGGAATCGTGCTGCTCCCGTTGCTGACGAACCGCCTCTCCGACGGTGAACTCGGCGTTTTCGGCCTCCTGACCTCCACCACGCTGTTGTTGCAGTTCCTCTCCGGGCTCGGCCTCGATTCCGGGGCGACCCGTTGGTTCTACGAGGCTCAGGCGCTCGGACTCAGGGACACGGAACTCCGAGACGATCGGCGTCGAACGCTGGCTACCTGGGTGTGGGCGACGCTCCTCGTCAGTGTTGGCCTTAGCTCGCTGGGCATCGCGCTGGCGGGTCCGATCGCTCACGTGTTTTTCGACGGAACCGGTCACGACGTAGCCGCCGTCCGGGCCTCCGCGGCCACCATTCCTGCGCTGGCCATGATCAACGTCTTGCAGCACTGGTACCGCATGGTTCGTCGCCCGCTACCCGCCTTCGTGATTGCGGTTCTCTTCGCGTTGGGCACATTGACCCTCACCGTGGTTCTTGTTGCGATTCGTGACTACGGAATCGTCGGTGTGTTCGGCGCGCAGGCCATTGTCGGTACTGGGGCAACGGTCATCGGGCTCCGCCATATGTGGCCCGAGATCGGCCTGTCGAACGTCGACCGGATCCGACTGAAACGTATGTTGACGTACTCGCTTCCGCTGCTTCCCGCTCTCGCTTCGCCGTTTCTTGTCGGGCTTCTTATCCGGGTACTTATCCGCGTGCTGTCCAACGTCGACGAAGTGGGAAAGTTTCAGGTCGTCTCCATGATCTCGACGGTAGTGGTGGTGTTGACGACCGCGGTGCAACAGGCTTGGGAGCCCTTTTCGCTTTCGATGCCGGACCGCCTCGGGGCCAAACCGATCTACCGGGCGATGTTGTTCTTCTACGCCGTTCTAGTTGGCTTCATCGTGGTAGCTCTGGCCGGTTTGCTACCGCTCGTCCTTCCGATTCTCGGACAACGGTTTGTCGCATTGGCCGTGCCGACGGTGGTGTTCAGCGCCTCGGTGTTGATCAGTGGCGCGTTCCCCATCATCAACACGGGCCCCTCGATCGCCGGCACGGGCCGACCGGCCCTGGAGGCCATGGTCAGCGGTTCGCTCCTGAGTCTCGTGTTCTGCGCCTTGCTTGTTCCCGGAATGGGCCAGCGCGGTGCGTCCTGGGCCGCGCTGATCGCCGCCTTCGTTACGGTGTTCGTCGGTCTGTACCGCTCCGAGCGTTCGTGGCACGTGGGCTACCCACTGCGGGAAGCCGGCTTAGCAATAGCCGCCGGAGCAGCAGTCGCGGCGTTTGCCTACGAACTCGGACATCGCTCGAATATTTCGGTCTTCGGTCGGGCACTCGGCGTCGGTCTCCTGCTGGTCGTGTTCGCCGCTGTCGCAGCTTCACGGATCGCGCGTCTGTTCGTCACCGTTCGCTCGCAACTGACCTAAGCGAGTTCGTCATTATGGCTCCGGCGCTCGTCATTACGGCTCCGGCGCTCGGAGTAACCCCGGGGCCACGTCTCTGTAGAGGGTGCCAATGCGTTTCACCGCCGAGCCCGATTGCACTCGCTGGCGCGAGGGGAGGAGCTAGCGGGCCTTGCGCTTTCGGGCGGCCACCCGAAGAACAACGCCGAAGCCGAGAGCCAATGCACCGAGCCCGGCCACGGGGACGGTGTTCGCACCGGTGAACGCCGGTTCGACGGCCTGCAAGGTGACACCTTTCACCTGAGCGTTCTTCAAGATGGTCGTGGTGGTTGTTGTCGTAGTCGTCGTGGCCTGTTGACCGGCCGTTTGGTCAAGCTGTCCCGGCACGTAGCTCTGGGCGCCTGCTGCCGTTTGCACCGACACAGCAATCGCCAAACCGCAGAAGACGCCAGCAGCGATTCGAGCAACACGGATTCGAGCGGCGGTGAGAGGGCGGACGAACTTCATGATTGAAGTTTACTGCACAACCGAACGTCCGCACTATGGGTACAACGACCCGATTGGTCGAATCCAGCTTTTGCGACCGCTCTCCGTAACCGTCTTCGGTGCATGTCTGGGAGGCTTTATCTCAGCTCCGATTCCGACGAGAATCAAGTCCGTGAACACCTCATTCGGCCCCGAGGCCGGCGCTTGGACTGTTGCGCTGTTGGGTGCCGGTGTCGGCAGCATGTTCAGCGGGGTAACGACGCTCGTGGACGGGAATCAGGCCAGCGGAGACGATGTAGAAGCTCCGGGCAGTTCGGGCAATCCAGGCAATTCAGGCAATTCGGTCAATTCGGTCATTCACGTCAGCGCGATACCGCTGTTTACGGAGGCGCTTCTCGGTGCAGCCGTGATCGCGACGGCGGTCGCCGGCAGCGCGCAACCCACCGGTAGCAATCTGCTTGATCCTATGTACCGGGGTTTGTTCGCCTGCCTGGTCCTCGTGGGATTCCGGCTGTCGACTCATCGGGTCCGGATCGCGTTCGTCGGCCTGCTCGCCGCCGCATGCCTGGTGGCGTCATGGCCGACAGCGTCGGTGATCTCGGTACTGTTCGCGACATTTGTGGTTGCAGCTCTTGCTGCCGGCTGGAAACGTCAGATGTCCTCGATTCCGGCTCTTGCGAGCATGCTGGGAGGCCTCGCGGCGCTATTGGCGCAGAATCTTCCGGCTGGCTCAGACTCTCGGCTGGCCAACCCGGTGGCATCAACGGTGCTCCTCACGGTCGGATCATTGATCCTGCTGATTTCTGTGATCCATCGGTTGGCCGCGAAGGTCCCGGGCCGAGGTGTCCGGGTCGCGTCCGGCGTGGTCGTCGGCGCTGGTGTACTCGTCGGCGGAGCGCTCGGGATCTACGCTCTGGCCATCGGTCGTTCTGTACAGAACGATCTTCGCGAAGGTGCATCCTTCGCTACCGTGGGAATCAATCAGGCGCAGGCTCTTGACCGGGAGACGGCAACCGCTTCTTTTGAACAGGCTCTGCTTCGAGTGAAGCGGGTTGAAGCGCGCCTCGCCTCACCCCTGTTTCGAGCGGCCCGTCTCCTGCCGGCGGCGGCTCAGAACCTCCGTGCCTCGGAGATCGTGACCAAGAGCACCGAGAAGGTCGTAGAGGAGGCTCTGAGGGTTCTCAAAACAGTCGACATCGGTAAGCTGCGCCTTCCCGATGGAAGCCTCGACCTCCGAGTTCTGGAGACCCTCGACGCCGACCTCGGCCGGGCGCGTTCGGAAGTAACCACGTCGCTCGCTACGGCACGGGCCGTTGACACCACCTGGTTGGTGCCCGGTGTGAGGAGCCGACTCGACCAGATAACCGAGAGACTCGAAAAGGCCCAACCGCTCCTGACATCCGCCGAGGAAGCGAGCCGCTTCTTTCCCGCGTTGCTGGGGGCATCGACCCCGCGCACGTACCTGCTTTTGGCCGTCACCCCGTCCGAGACCCGCGGCGCCGGCGGGCTGATCGGCAACTGGGGCGAACTGACGGTAAGTAACGGGCAACTGAAACTTGAACGTTTCGACCGCATCATCAAGCTCATCGACGGCGGCACGCCATGGCAACAGCGCACGTATTCCGGACCACCCGGCTTTCTCGAGCGCTACCGGGAATTCACGCCGATGCGGTACTTTCAAAACCTTCTCGCGTCGCCTGACTTCCCGACGGATGCGGCAATCGTGGCCGATCAGTACCCACAAGCTGGTGGACGGCCGGTCGACGGGGTTATCTCGATCGATCCGTTCGGGTTCGCAGCACTCCTCGCGCTCACGGGCCCGATCAACGTCGAAGGCGTCAACGGTCCGATCACCAACGCAAATGCCGCCCAGATCCTGCTGTTCGACCTCTACAAAGAGGCGGGAAATGCCCAGGAGGAGCGGATCGACGCCCTTGAACGTATATTTCAGACCGCATTTTCCCAACTCAGGACAATCCCACTCAGTGACCCGGCCCGTATCGGTTCGGTGTTCTCCCAGCCCATCAAGGACCGCCGCATCCAGATGTGGGTTCGTGATCCGGAGTTGCAGGCCTACGTGAAGAAGATCGGACTGTCGGGTACCTACCTGTCCGAACCGGCTGACGTGCGCTTCGGGTTCATCAACCAGAACGCTGGCGGCAACAAGATCGACTGGTTCCTGCACCGTTCGGTCACGTACGAGGCCACGGTGGAGTCAGGGCAACCGGTGAACTCGACGGTCACCCTCCGGCTCCAAAATGAAGCTCCGGCATCTGGTTTGCCCGACTACATCATTGGAAATCTGGTTCCTGAGCGGGGCCTGGCCAAGGGCACGAACTCGACGATCGTCTCCTTTTACGCTTCGGGAGAGTTGGTGGATGTAAAGGCCGACGGTGTGGCGGTTTCGGCGAAGTCGGAGAAGGAGTTCGGGCTGAACGTGTATTCGTTGGTCGTTACCGTTCCCCCCGGCGGCGAAACATCGTTGCGATACTCGGTGCATGAGAAATCTCCCGGAACGTCGCGGTCGTACACCGTGCAGGTGTTGTCTCAGCCGATGGTCAACAACGACCAGCTAGCGGTCCGAATGAGCGTGCCCAAGCGTTGGGGGCTCGTGGCGAAACCAAAGACCCGGGGCGCCGTCGAAGGTGCGATCCCCGCTTCGGAGATCCAGTCCCAGGTCCAACGCGACAATCTCAGGCTCACCGAAGGCCGGTTCGAAACAACCTTCCCGCTCACGGCTACAACGTCGTGGGTCTTCGCGTTGCGTTGACGGTCGCTCCGATGGATTGTTCACCGGCGCTTCCCGAGCCGTCCCGCAGTGATTCTGCGGACGGCTTTCGGTCAGTTTGCGCGTTCAACTATTTGCACGGAGTGCGTTCTTCTGGCTTGAGCCTCGTGACCGCACAAAATGGGTACAATCACCTAAGGCTTTTCGGCGGCCAAGTGAATACGCTTTATTCAGTCAATTCGAAATCGCACGGGATCCACCGAGGCCTCGTGCTTCGAAACACTGGACATCACTTTACGTGGTGAGTAGTGTCGATTCTGACGGAAGGGCAACAGGAATGAACTCATCGAAACATCGTCCGCGGATGCTGACGCTATCCCAGCGGTCGCTGTCGCTGTTCCCCCACCGGTGGGTCGGTTTTGTTCAGGCGACGTTGGATTTCTTCGGTTGGAGCGCCGCGCTTGGTATGGCCACGTACCTTCGGCTTGATTTCAGTTTTGATGGCGTTCGAGTCGGCGGCTTTCTCGGCTTACTCGCGTTTATCGGAGCGGTTCAGGTTCTCTCCGGTCT
>JANMZO010000363.1:0-41324 GCA_031383405.1 Acidimicrobiia bacterium
TACATCACCGCCGGACCGGAATCCCCTTCGTCGTCGCCAAGATGGCATCAACCCTCGACGGTCGCACGGCGGCCGCGGACGGCACGAGCCAGTGGATCACCGGAGACGAGGCCCGTCGCGATGCGCACATCCTTCGGGCGGAAAGCGACGCGATCATCGTCGGGGCCGGAACGGTCCGAGCCGACGATCCCTCGCTCACCGTTCGACACGTCGAAGGACGCGATCCGCGGCGAATAGTACTGGGGCTCGCTCCAGCCGACGCCAAGATTCATCCGTGTACAGAGTATTCCGGCCCCCTGCCCGAACTCCTCACCCAACTCGGTTCTGAAGGAATCGTCCAGGTACTCATCGAAGGCGGTCCGGCGACGCTTCACGGCTTTCACCACGCCGGGCTCATCAATCGGTACGTGCTGTACTTCGCGCCGGCCCTGATGGGTGGAACCGACGGGCTGGCCATCATGACAGGGCGCGGGGCAGCTTCGATAGCTGACATCTGGCGCGGAACAATCGTAGGCACACGTATGGTTGGTTCGGATATGCGGTTAGACCTCGTCCCTTGAAGTTGGCCGCGCGAGCTGGCGACTGCCGCACGCGCCGGGTCGGTCAGGATCTGCGCGCCCGGCCCTACGCGGTGGCACCGCCGTCGACCGTGAGGACCTCACCCGTGATGAAGGAACCGGCGTCGGATGCAAGGAGAAGGGCCGGGCCGACCAGTTCATCGGGGTCGCCGATCCGGCGGAGCGGCGTGGCCGCGGCAACTCGCTTCAGTACATCGTCGTTCATGGCTTTTGTGACCATGTCGGTTCGGAATGTTCCGGGCGAGATCGCGTTGACGCGAATATTGTCGACGGCGAGTTCGACGGCGAGTGTCCGGGTCGTCTGGGCCAGACCCGCCTTCACCGGCGGATACAGGTAGCGGTTGGGCGTGGATCGGTCCATGGCGACGCTGACGATGTTGATCACGCTTCCGTGCCCACTCGCCGCCAGGTAGGGCCGGGCCGCTCTGATCAACAACAGCGGTGACAGCAGGTTGGTGGTGAACGCGCCGATGAACGACTCCCGGTCGAGCGCATCGAGTCCGCGATCGAGAACGGTGGCTGCGTTGTTCACGACGATGCTTATCCCGTCGAACTCGTTCACCGTCGCTTCGACAAGAGCCGCGACCGACGACGGTTCGCTCATCTGAACCGAAATCGCCAGGGCCCGTCCGCCCATCGCTTCGATCTCGTCGACCACGGTCTGGCATGAGTCGATTTTTCGGCTCGCAACGACCACGTTGGCACCGGCCGCTGCGAATCCACGGGCCATGGCGCGACCAAGGCCACGGGAACCTCCTGTGACGATGGCCGTCCGACCCGTGAGATCGAAGCGTTTGGAAAGGTAGGGGTGCATTGTCGCTCAATTCGTCGGTCGTGCTCGTGGAGTCGTTGGCTTTCCGTTGTACCGGTCCAGCGGATCGCCCGCCAATCGCCACTCCACATTGGCGCCTCAGGCGTGGGAGGCTCAAGACATGTTCGCAAGCCATATCCCAAGCGCTCTCTAGCGATGGCCATTCACCCAAGAGTCGGCACACATAACGTTTCACACGATGAACTTCATCGAAACGACCGCACCGCCTGGCTTCGGGCGTCGGTCCTCGGCGCCAACGACGGCATCGTGTCGACGGCGAGCTTGTTGATCGGTGTCGCTGCGTCTGACGCAACCCGAAGCACGCTTCTCATCACCGGCATAGCGGCCGTCACAGCCGGCGCGTTGGCGATGGCGGCCGGAGAATACGTATCGGTGAGCTCACAGGCCGACCTCGAGAAGGCCGACATAGCGAAGGAAACCCGCGAATTGCTCGATGACCCTGCACACGAGGAGGCCGAACTCGCCGCCATCTACCGCAAACGCGGACTTTCAAGAGAGCTGGCCCGTCAGGTCGCCAGTGAGATGCACGCCCACGATGCCCTGTCGGCGCACGTCCGCGACGAGCTCGGTTTCTCGGAGGTATCACAGGCCCAGCCGGTCCAAGCCGCGCTCGTCTCGGCAACCGGGTTCACCACGGGTGGAATCATTCCGCTCGCCGTCGCGGCGCTGGCGTCCGCGTCGACCCGAATCGCATTGATCGCCATCGCAGCACTGGTACTGCTCGCCCTGTCGGGGGCTCTCGCCGGCCGAGCCGGCGGGGCGTCGTCGAAGCGCGCCGCGGTTCGGGTGCTCATCGGCGGCGGTTTGGCGATGGCCGTCACCGCGGTCATCGGCCGACTGTTCGGCGCGGTCGTGTAGCACGTCGCTCACCTGCGACGCGGCAGTACACGTATTTCGTCAAGACTCCGCTTTGGGACGGGCTGTCCCCTTCCTGACCGATCTCCCCACGGGCTTCGCCGGTTCCGCAGCCGCCTCCGCTTCCCCGGTCCGCAGTCCGCTGAACACCGTGGTGAGCACTGCGTCTGCCATCTCATCGATACCCATCGAACCTTCGGGCTGCCACCATTCGACAACCGACGTGCACATGCCGACCACCAGACGCGCGACCAACTGCGCTGAAAGATCGGTTCGAACGGTACCTTCGCTCTGAGCCGACTCGATGAGCGAGGCAAAGGACCGGTCGAACTTCCGACGCTTGGCCAGGGCGCTGCGCTCCACGGGCGAATTACCCCGCGTCCGCAGCAGCAGGCTCACTTCCGAGATCAGGTCGTTCTCGAGTTCGAGCACCCGCCGAACCACGTGCGTGATCCGGTTCAAGGCGGGACCCGTAGTGGCCCCGTCTTCTTTCAGGACGCCGAAAAGGGCGTCAAGTGAACGGTCGAGACCCCGTTGGAGCAACTCTTCCTTGCCCCGCACATGGTGGTAGAACGCGGCCTTCGAGATCCCGGCCGCGGCGGCGAGATCGGCCATGCTGGTGCCGTCGTAGCCGCGTTGACGAAATACGCCGACCGCAACGTCGGTCAACGAGTCGAGGTCGTAAGGAGTTGATCGCTTTGCCATACCGAACGTTCGTTCAGCTTACGATGCCGACCCGGTGCCGTCGATTCCGTCCGGGCCGATGCGGCCTTCGCGGCATGCGTGATCGGGGTAATCTCCAGCGATGGATCTCAACGACGTCAAAGCCGAAGGCAAGCGCCTCTCCCCGTGGGTCTACATGGCGACGGTCGGTGCGGACAACGCACCCGACGTCGTCCCCGTTCATCCCGGTTGGGAAGGCGACGTGCTGTGGACGATGTGCGGTACCGATTCGGTCAAGGTACGCAACATCGCTCACAACCCCAACGTCGCTTTTCACTGGCAGGTCGATGAGACGGGCGATGGCCTGGAGGTATGGGGAACCGCGGCGTTGTTCACCGACCTCGAAACGAAGAGGCGGCTGTGGAGCGGCGTATTTGACTACGACCTCAACGCGTTCGCGCCCGGCGGGCCCGACGACAGTCCCGCCACCGCGTTCATCGCGGTGACTCCGACCCGGGCCCTCTACCTGAAGAAGTACGGCATGGGTGGCCGCTCGTCCTGGAAACCAGCCGGGTAGCGGCCCACGTCGACGCACCACACCATGACCCGCGTCAGCTTCGACATAGATCCCCGCGTGCTCTCGAAACTTCGCGCGCTGGCGAACCGACGCGGGGTCACCGTCGACATCATTGTCAGCGAATTGCTCGGCGCCGCGATCCGAACACCAGGAGTCGGCCCGCGCCGAAGCAACGAGAATCCACAACCCGATAGTCAGCGCGCCGACCCGAGCGTCCGCCCCGCCTTCGGTCTGATCGACGTCGACTACCCCGACTCCGGCGACTGAACCTGTCACCCCGATTCGGGTCAACGCAATTGACCTGGGTGGGTGGTCGTCAGCCTCTGGTCGCCCGCTTCAGACTCCGTGTGCGCCACCCGGCGAGATTTCCGCCCGCCGGTCATCGGTAGTAGACCAAGCGGATGGCCGAAACTCCCACGTACGAAACGCTGCTCTACAAGCTGTCCGGCGGCGTGGCGCACATCACTCTCAACCGACCCGATGCAGCCAACGGCATCAACGTCTCGATGGGCCGAGACCTTCGCGACGTCGCGATCCACGTCGACGAAGACCCCGACGTGCGCGCCGTGCTTCTGACGGCCAACGGCAGGTTGTTCTGCGCCGGAGGCGACCTGAAGAGCTTCGCCACGTTGGGCGACTCGATCGGTCGTGCCCTCAAAGGTTTGACCACCGATCTTCATGCCGCCCAGTCACGGTTCCTCCGGATGCGGGCCCCGGTTGTCGTTGCGGTCCAGGGGGCGGCGGCCGGCGCCGGTTTCCCTCTCGCGATGTGCGGCGACATCGTTCTGGCGTCGTCGAATGCCAGCTTCACGATGGCCTACACCGCCGCCGGTCTCAGCCCCGATGGCGGGTCGACGTTTATCATCCCGCGGCTAATCGGTATGCGTCGCATGCAGGAACTCACGCTCTTGAACCGCCGACTCAGCGCGGCCGAGGCGCTTGAGTGGGGCCTCGTCACGAAGGTCGTCGAACTCGACGCGCTAGCGACGGAGGCAGTCGCGCTCGCCACACAACTCGCATCGGGACCGACCGAAGCCTACGCATCGGCGCGTCGGCTGATGCTCTCATCGATCGGTTCATCTCTTGAGGAACAGATGGAACTCGAAGCCCGTGAGATTGCCGCCAACGCGGTGGGCGCTGATGGTTCCGAAGGCATCGCGGCCTTCGTCGGCAAACGCGCTCCCGAGTTCAAGGGCCGCCGCTGAGTCAAAGCCCCGAGGCGGACTTCGCGCGCATTCGTCTGGAACGGCACGAAGTGCTTAGCTTGGCGTCATGACGACACCCGTATCGATTTCGTCCGCCCCCGACGCACCCGGCCGCTACGACTGGGGTTCGCTGCTCGAACGTCTCAACTCGTCGCTTCGACTCCGGACCACCCCGATCGGAATGAAGCTGTTCAAGACGGTCGCCGAGATGGAAGCGATTCCGAAGATCCGCCGCCCGACCGGAGCGCTCCACACGACCGACCAGATCGTCGGTCAGGCATCACGACTCGGTTGGACAGTCGGTATCACGGCCGCCGATCTTGTCGGTCCGCAGTGCAGCGCGGTGATTGGACTCTCGGCCCAGGACGACGACTGGCTCTCCGGCAAGCGTATGGCCGGGGTGTGGTTCGAAACGCTGGAAGACTCCTCAGCCCATCAGCACGCAATGGATTGCGTACCGTTCGGCACCTACCATGCGATGGCGGTGTCGCCGCTCGCCAGCGGCCGACTCAATCCACCGGACATCTGCCTCATCTATGCAACCCCGGCGCAGATGATTCTGTTGATCAACGGACTGCAGTGGAACGGTTACCGCAAGCTGGAGTGGGGATGTGTCGGCGAATCGTCTTGCGCCGACTCGTGGGGGCGGGCGTTGAAGACCGGGGAACCCTCTCTCTCGATCCCGTGTTTTGCCGAGCGGCGTTACGGGGGCGTGATGGAAGACGAACTGCTTATGGCCATGCCACCGAAGTTTCTTCCGGGTGTCCTCGACGGGCTGGAAGCGCTCGCCCGCAACGGCCTGCGCTACCCGATCCCTCCCTACGGCGTGCAGAACGATGCCGCCGCAGGTCTGGGCAGGAGTTACTCGAACAAGTCCTAGGCCCACGTTCGGATACAAACACCCGCTCAGCGGACACAAACATCCAAACGTCGCAAGAACTTTTCGACCGGGCGGAGTACTTTCATTGGACCACGGGCAACCGCACCACAAACCGTGCGCCGACCGTACTCGGTTCGATGTCAACGCTCCCCGAATGGCCTTCAACGATGTCTCTGACGATCGACAACCCGAGACCCGACCCTCCGGACACACGACTCCTCGAATCGTCGAGTCGGGCAAAGCGTTCAAAAACCCGGTCTCGTTGTTCGGGGGCAATTCCGGGACCATCGTCGCTCACCACCAACGTGGCCGTCGTTCCGCTTTTCGACAGTTCAACCAAGACCCGAGATGTGGCGTATCGCGAAGCGTTCTCAAGGAGGTTCCGTGCAACACGCGCCAACTCGTCAGCATTGCCCCGAACCTCAACGGGCACGATAGTGCTCACGTCAATTGGTACTCGCGTGCGGGGCTGAAGCCGGCGAGCCTCCGCACGCACGAGATCGTCAATATCCACGTTCGTGAAGCCGGATTGTTTCACACCGCCGTCAGATTTCGCCAGGTACAGCAGATCGGCCACCAGCCTGGTCATACGGCGGTTGTCGTCGACAAGTGAACCCGCCAACCGCTCCCAGTCTGTTGACTCGGGATACGCGATCGCAACCTCGAGGTCGGCCAGGCTCGCCGCCAAAGGACTCTGAAGCTCGTGGGAGGCGTCTGCGACAAATCTGCGCTGCCGGTCGGAGGATGCCTGGAGGCGACCGAGCATGAGATTCATCCCACGCGCCAAACGGCCGATCTCATCGTCGACCGGCGGTTCCGCAATCCGGCGGGAAAGATCACTGTCTCCGATTTCGGCCATCTTGCGTTGCATGACATCGACCGGCCGCAGGGCGGCACCCACGAAGAACCAGCTCGTGACCGCCACGATCAGGAGAAGAATCGGGAACGCGATTTGAAGAATCTTTCTGACTGAACCGACGTTTTCGTGCACACCGTCGAGGCTGAGGGCCACATACACGGTTATCGGTCCGGTCGGCGTCTGTGCTCCAAAGGCAACGACATGAAACGGATCGTCCTTCTGGTCTCCGGTTATGGGGAGATCCGACCGTGACTCCGCCATGAAATCGCCCAGGACCGGATTCAGTTTCGAAAGCCGTGAGCCGGTGATGACCTGCGCACTCGCAGCTATGTTCTCACCTTTGCCGGTCACAACTTGGACGACCGCGCCCTTTTCGCCCGAGTCCGGGAGTGCGAACGGCAATTTTGTCTTCTGGGCGAGCAGGGCAACCTCTTCGGCCCGTGTTCTTGCGGAGTTGAACACGCTGTTCTGAAGCGCCCGATGCATCAGCGACAGGAACAAGAACGCGGTTGCAACCAGGGCCACCGCCACAACGAGCGTCGCCGCCGATGCCATTTTCATCCTTATTGTGGCCGGCGTCGCTCTCAAGTGGTGGTCACCCGCCGTCGGGATCGAGACGGTATCCGACGAGGCGGAGGGTCTGGATGCTCGCGCGCGAAAACGGAATGTCGATCTTCTTGCGAAGGTACCCGACATAGACCTCGACGACGTTGACGTCCATGTCGTATGAGTCGTCCCAGACGTGTTCGAGGATTTCTGTCTTCGAAAAGACATCGCCGGGATGTGTCATGAGGAACTGGAGCAGGCCAAACTGTCGCGGAGTCAGGTCAATCTCGGTATCACCTCGCCAACAGCGGTGCCGGGCCGGGTCCAATCGGAGATCCCCAACGCTGAGTACCGCAGGGCGCACCCGACTGGTGCGCCGAACCAGTGCCCGAAGGTGAGCGACGAGAACGACATACGAGAACGGTTTGGTAAGGAAGTCATCGGCCCCGGTATCGAGTGCCTCGGCGTGGTCGTGTTCACCGTGTTTTGCGGTCAGCATCAGGATGGGGGTCCAGATGCCGGCCGCGCGCAAATCCGCGCAGACCTGATAGCCGTTGCGTTTCGGAAGCATGAGGTCGAGAATGATCGCGTCGTAATCGGTCTCTTGGGCGACCCACAATCCTTCTTCGCCGTCGGAAGCGGTATCGACCACGAAGCCCTCCCGTTGCAGGCCGCGTTTCATCACTTCTACAAGGCGCTCATCGTCCTCGACCAGCAACACTCGCATACTGTCCAGTGTTACAGGCACGCAGCGCGGTTAGCTGAAGAAGATCGGTGGTTGAGGGGTCAGAGGTTGCGTATCGACACGACCGCGGTCACTTTCGTTGCACTGACGGGTCAGCCGTCGCAAACACAAGGGCCCTCTTCTCCAGCTCCAGCGCACCTTTGGATGCCGCATCAAGCTTCTCTGGCGTGAGTTCCTCGGTGTGGACCATCAGAAGTGTTTCTTTCCCTTCGTCGGTTCCGTCCCAGCCGACCCGGACTACCCCGACACCCGGCGCGTAGTACTTCAGTTGAATCGCAGTGACTTCCTCTTCGTTGTATTCCTCGGTCAGGAGCACCCCTTCGTACGTTCCGGCTGGCACGATGGTCTTCTCGGTAGCCGAGCGCACATGTGCCCGGTCACTCCAGAAATACGGTGGTGGAGCGAATCCCTCCGACCAGTCCGGCATATTCGGTTTGGGGTCGGCCTTCATCATGATTCCGGCTTTGGCATCCTCGGGATGGCCGACGAACCAGGTGCGACCTGCGGTGTATTCGCCCGACTCCCACAACTCGCTGTATTGGCCAAGATGCCACACGTTGCCCATCTTGTCCTGCGCAAAGAATGTCAGTTCGTCCTCGTCGAGCTCACCTTCGGTAAAATCACTTTCCCAGATCACGACCGTATTGACACCGTTGATCCTCTTGGTGAGGTTGGTGACGGTGAACGTGACCCGGTGCGACAGCGTTTTTCCCTCCTCAACCGTGGAGCCGTCGTACTCGTGTCGCGTACCCGGAATCAACGGGAAGTATTTATTGTTGATGTTGATCGAATTCTCGTCGAAATTCGCGAGCTGAAAATCTTCCCGGGTGAACTTGCCGGGCGTGCTCACGGTCTTGACTGCCGGTGCCTTCGCAGCGGTGTCTGCTGTCGCCGCCTCGGTCGGAGTCACAGTCTGAACCGTCGTGTCAGTCGACGATGATGAAGAACATCCACTTCCGTAGATGGCGAAAACGACTAGCCCGGCTAGAAGTCCGAGGCCTTTTCCGCTCGTGCGAATGGGCAGTCCGACTCGATTACTCATGGTTACTCCTTCTATTCGAAACCGTGGTTGATGGTGAGGCTGCGGAATTGTCAGTTCGTCGACCCCGTAGCCGTAAACCGCTCTCTGGACATTGGAAGTCGCAGCCAAGTGGCACCCGCTTTGTGTGCTCACGACGTCAGCACCGCGACGCGCGCCAGGCGCTCGCGCTCGGCTTTGGACTTGCCTAGATGGAGGTACATCGGCGGTACAACAAAAAGATTCAGGAGTGTCGACGTGAAGAGTCCACCCAGAATGACCGACGCCATGGGGTACTCAATTTCCTGGCCGGCGATGTTGCCCCGCACCAGAAGTGGCACGAGCGCGAGTCCGGTCGCGAGCATCGTCATCAGTATCGGAGCGAGACGCTCGGTAGCCCCTCTAAGAACAAGATCGGGTCCGAACGGAACGCTCTCCTGTTTCTCCAGGTGCTGGAAGTGCGTGATCTCCATGATCCCGTTTCTCGCGGTCAGACCGACGACCGTGAAGAAGCCGACGAATGATCCGATCGAGAGGACTCCGCCGCTCAGATACGCGCCCAGGACCCCGCCGACGAGGGATATCGGAAGCGTTATGAGGTGCAGGGCCACGTCACGCCAGTTCCGGAACACCGCGAGACACAACGCCACGATACCGGCGAAAGCGAGCGCCGCAAAGGCCAGGAGACGTCTCGCGGCCGCCTGTCGTTCGCGGTACTCGCCCAGAACCTGGGCGGTGTGCTCGAGTGGCAGTTTGATTTGTGCCACCTTCGCTTCGAGGTCTCGGGCCACTGCGCCGAGATCACGGCCTTCGACTTCCGCCGAAATGTCGATGCGACGGAACCCGCCCTCGTGACTGATCGCGTTCGGCGTAGGACGAAAGCTCACCTTGGCGACGTCCCCGAGCCGGACCTTCGTTCCGTTCGGACCGCTCACGAGAATTTCGCTGATGTCGTGCACGCTGTTGCGTGCTTCGGGCACGCTCCACACCTCAACGTCGTAGGTCTTCCCATCACGGAACACGTCGCCCACCTCTTCGCTCGCCATGATGGTGGCAGCGGCGCGTCTGACATCCCCGGGTTTGATCCCCGCCGCCTTCGCTTTCAGGAGATCCACGTCGACCTCAATCTGGGGCACGAGCAACTGAAGTTCGACGTGCTCGTTCTTCACACCCTCGATTTCGCCGAAGGCATCTTTCACTTCCTCGGCTTTGGTTCGCAAAACATTGAGATCCGGCCCGACGAGGCGCACGACAAGCGGGTCGCTCTGCCCCGTGATCGTTTCGCTTATGCGCTCGGCCAGGTAGGTCTCGACATTCGTGAACATACCTGGATAACTCGCGACGACTTCTTCGATCTTGGCCAAGGTCTTGTCGTAGTCAACCTTCGGGTCGACGCTTATCCAGTTCTCACCAAAGTCGACACCGGCAATTTCCTCTCCGAGGAATGCCTGGCCGATGTGCGAGCCAAAGTTCCGAACACCAGGGATGGCCCGCAGCTCGTTGCTGCCTTTGATGACGATCCGACGCTCCTCGGTAATCGAGGTGCCCGGCTTTGAGATCCAGTGCATCAGAAAATCATTCTCCTTGAAGGTCGGAAACAGTGATTGTCCAAGCGTGGGAATGAGTGCGATACCACCGACCGCCACGGCGGTCACCGCAGCGTAAATGGGGAGCGGACGTTTGAGGAGCGGGTTGAGCAAACGGCGGTAGCCCCGGCGCAACCACACCGCAACCGGCGACTCATGGTGGTCCCACATTGGCGAGGCAATTCCGCTCTTCGAATACAGGATCATGCTCAAGGCCGGCGTGCTGATGAGCGCAACCAGGAGCGAAACGGTGACGGCCAGCGCGTACGTGATTGCGAGCGGACGGAAGAACGATCCGGTAAGGCTCTTGAGGAAGAAGATCGGCACGAGCGACATGATCTCGATGAACGACGCGTAGACCACCGCCCCACGAACCTCGACCGAGGCGGACAGTATCACCGCAGCCGTTGATCGTGGACTGGCCAAGGTTGCGTTCTCCCGCAGGCGTCGCACGATATTCTCGACGTCGACGATCGCGTCGTCGACGATCGCGCCCAGCGCAATGACCAAGCCGGCCAGGACCATGGTGTTGATCGTGGCTCCGCGGGCGTAGAGGACAAGGCCCGCTGCGGTTAGCGACAGCGGCATCGTAATGACACTTATCAGTGCCGAGCGCCAGTCGTAGAGAAACAACCCGAGCACGATCAACACGAGCACCGCTCCGAGGATCAGCGAGGAGGTCAGATGTTTGATCGCCTCGTCAACAAAACTCGCCGGTCGGAAGATCGTTGTGTCTATCGCGATGCCTGGAAGCCCGGGAGCCATTTCGGCCAGCGCTTTTTCGGCCTGCTCCGTGACCTCTAGCGTGTTGCCCCATGGGAACTTCTCGACGACAAGCATCAGCCCGGTTCCGCCGTTGATGACAGCGTCGCCCGCGAGCGGCGGTGATCCGGTGACCACCTTGGCGACGTCGCCGATCCGCAGGATTTTGTCGCCCCGTTGAATCAGGGCAACCTGCGCAAGATCCTCCGGAGTGACGATCGACAACTTGTGGCGCACACCCAAACGTTGGTTCGGCGTATCGATGAAGCCACCGGTCCCGATGAATCCACCTCCGGCGTATTTGAGAATTCCTGCGTCGAGCGCTTCGGCCGTCGCTTCCATGACCTGGTCGAGTGAGACATTTTCGCTAGTCAGCTTTTTCGGTTCGACCTGTACCTGATACGCCTTTATCCGCTCACCCCAGATGGCAACGTTTGCCACACCGGGCACCCGCAGTAAGCGGGCTCGAATTTTCCAGTAGGCCGTCATCGACATGTCTTCGAGCGAAATGGTTTCCGATGACAGTCCGATTTTCATCACTCGACTGGTTGCTGAGAGCGGCTGCATCATCACCGGGGGTGCGGCCCAGGTCGGAAGTATGTTCTGAATTGTCGAGAGCTTCTCCTGTACGAGTTGCCTCGCGTTGAGCTGGTCCGTGCCGAGCTTGAAGGTCAGTTCCACGTATGACAGCTGCGAGGCACTCTTGGATCTCATGATTTGCAGCCCCGGGACGCCGCTCAATGCCTGCTCCATCGGAATGGTGACAAGCGACTCAACCTCCGAAGCGGCCAGGCCAAGGCAGGCGGTCTGAATCTGGACGCGGGGCGGAGCGAACTCCGGAAACACGTCGACCGGCATTTTGCGCAGCGCACCCAACCCAAACAGCATCATTCCGGCTGAGAACGCGACGACGATGTAGCGGAATCGCAGACTATTTTTGATTATCCATCGCAACATGACGGCGGCTTCGTTCGGCTATTCGTCGCCGACGCCGATTTCGGCGCCGTACAACTGAGCCGCACCGAGTGTCACAACTTCGGCGCCTTCGTCGGGGCCTTTGGTGAGCGACGCGACATTGCCGACAATATTCGCCACTGTGATCGACTTTCGCTCGAACGAGAGACCCTTGACTTTCACGAAAGCCCAGGTCGTGCCGTCGGGGTCGTACAGCACCGCGCCATAGGGAATCTCCAACCCAGCGGAAACCTTCTTGACCTTCTCGGTTTTCAAATCGATCCGGTCGGCCGCTTCTTTGGTCAAAGTCACGCGCTTCAGTTCCGAACCTTGGATGTCTTCAACCTCGGCTGCCGGGTCTCCTCCAGCGTCCTCCGAAGCTGTATCGGAACAGGCCGACAGCGAGACCAGTCCAACTATAAGCACACATAGAATCCGCTTCCTTTTAAGGCTGAATTTCCTGGTCATCTTCTCCGTCGTTTCCATGATCATCCGTTCCCTCGTTGTTGGTGCTGTCGTGGCGGATCGCGCCCCAGGCATCGCTTGCCGTTGCCGAGTCGGCGCGTCGGTGCCGGATATATCGTTCAGTCGAACGGGCCGCTTCAAGACGGCACCAGACCGGAATGCGCCGCTTCGGACGCCTCGACCAACTCATCCATGTCCCAGCCCGGTAGATTGTGCTCCGGTCCGAAATGAACGTACATCGGAGGCAGGAAGAACAGTTGGGCGAACACCGTCGTAACGAGCCCACCAAGGATTGTCAAAGCCATCGGGAAAAGCAGTTCTTGGCCCGCGACACTGCCGAAGGCGACAACCGCCACGAAGCCAAGCGCGGTCAGAACAATTGCGGTCAAAGTCGGCCCGACCCGCGACCGCGCTCCGAGAAGCATCAATTCTGAGTCGGGGGGGAGCCCGTCGTTCCGAAGCGCTAGATACCTGTCGATGGTTCGCAGCGTGAAGCGGGTGGCCAATGCAAACACGGCAAAGAACGCGGAGACGGTCGCGATTGACATGGGCTTTCCGTACAACTGCGCTGCGATCGGTGCGCCGGTCACGGATACGAGTGACGCGAGAAGGGCTATCGCCCCCAGACGCCAACTTCGGAATGCGGCCTGCAATACGAGGAATACGCCGATGATCGCTGCGATGGCGAATGCCAGGACCCGCCGCTGCGACGATTGCTCGTCTGAGTAGTCCGACAGGACAGTCGTGTGAAACTCCTGTGGCATGGAGATTCCTGCGAGTGCTTTTCGGACATCGGAGGTGACCTCACCCACATCTCGGCTCTTCACGTTCGCGGTGACGTCGATGAACCGCGAAATGTCTTCGTGCTCGATGATCGGTGGTGTTGATCTGACCGTGACGTTGGCGACGTCTCCGAGCCTGATTACTTTGCCGGCCGGTGTGTCGATCAACAGGTTCTGGACGCTTGAAACGCTCGTGCGAATCTCGGGGCGGCCCCACACCGTCACATCGAAGATCTTCTGGTCCTGGAAGAGGTTTCCAACCCGAAGGCCTGAGAGGAGGGTTTCCGACGCGCGTCGGACGTCGCCCGGTTTGATAGCTAGCGCTTGCGCTTTCAACAAGTCCACATCGATTTGGATCGTGGGCTCTTCAAGTTGAGATGGTATGCGCGCTTGCGAGATCCCCTTTATCCGGGACAACGAACTCCGTATTTCGTCGGCCTTCTTCCGAAGTGTTCCGAAGTCCTGTCCATACAAGCGAACAGAAACTTCGTTCTTGTTCCGCCCGAGCGTTTTGCGAAGCCGCTCAGCCGAATATGTGGTCACAAGGTGATTCAAACCGGGGTATCCGGCGACCACCCGCCGGATGGCTCCCACCGTTTTCGAATAGTTGGCTGGTTTGATGCTGACGAACATTTCCGCCGCGTCGCTCCCGACCGGCCGGTCTCCACCCACGGCTTGACCGATCTGTGAACCGACCGTGCGAACGCCAGGTACCACTCGCAGTTCGGCTGTTACCCGGCTGATGATTCGCGTCATCTCAGGCAGCGACGTGCCGTAGGGAGCCTGCCACCTCACCATCAGGTTCGTGTCTTTGAACTTCGGGAGCAGCGCCTTGTCCATTGACGGTACGACAAGTACTCCGGCGACGAGCAGCGCCGCACCAGTAATGAGCGCCGGAATCCGTGACCTTCCGAAGACGGAAAGCGCTTTAGTGTAAACCGGCCCCGCCAAGCGGGTGAGGAGCGACCCGTCGGGCTCGTTGAAGTCGTTCAATAGCTTCCGAAGAGCCGGTGTGAGGGTCAAGGCGGTGACAACGGAAGCAGCCATCGCGACGAGACCCGAGATGGCGACCGGCGGGAAGAACTCATCGCCGGAGACGCCGTTCAGGAAGAAGATGGGGAGCATCGCGACTGCAAATATCACCGTGGCCCACACTGCCGTTTTGGCCGAATCGTGCGCACTGTTCAGCAGGGGTTGGGGCACAGACCCGGCAGCACCTTCACCAATTGTCAGAGGGCCCTGCCACTCTCCGTAGTCGCTCAAAGACTGTTCGACAACCGCACCGACCGCGACGGCCAACCCGACGATGACAACGACGTTGAAGGTGACTCCAAGCAACTGCAGTGCGGTCACCGCTACAAAGAACGACATAGCCACGGACACCAGTGCGATCAGCGCCTTCTTCCATCGCAGTAGGAGGATAACCAGTCCGACCGCCACCAGTGCCCCGCCTACAGCAATTGAGCGGAGAAGATTTGAGGTGGAGCGGTTCAGGTAGGCCGTCGGACGGAAGACGGTCGAGTCCAGATCAAGTCCGACCAGACCGGGGCGCAGCGTTTTCAACACTTCTTCAACGTCGCGAGCGACTTTCAATGTATCGGCGTTAGGAAGTTTCTCGACCACGATCAGGAATTTGCCGTCGTCTCCGACGACGGCATCACCGATCAGCGGCTGATGATCCTCGACCACCGTAGCCACATCGCCAAGCGTCAAAGGAGCACCGCTTGTGTCATCGATTGCAATCGTCGCCAAATCCTTTGGCTCGATGACCGGCAGATTGTGCTGAATTCCGAGACGCTGGTTGGCCGTGTCGATGAACCCGCCGGTCCCCGGGGTTGATGCTTCGAGGAACGTCAACGGCGACACCCAGAGGGCATTGCCGGTCGAGCTCACGACCTGCTCAATCGTTACATTCTTTTCCCGAAGTTTCGCAGGGTCGACCAGCACTTGTAACTGCCGTTCGCGCTGACCCCAGATGGCGACGGTTGACACACCGGACACGGCAAGGAGTCGGGGCCGAATCGTGAACCGGGCGAGAACACCAATCTGTATTGGCGTGAGCGTCTTCGAAGACAGCGCAATCATCGCGGTGCGACTCGCTGACGCCTGAGGCTGCAGCATCTGAGGAGGTCGGGACACGTTCGGCAGACCGGCCGCCTGGCTTATCCTCTCCTGCACGACCTGCCGTGCCCGATACATCGGCGTCCCCTTATCGAAGACCATTTCGATGTAGGAGAGCCCCGGTACGGATTTGGAATGGATGGTGTCGAGCCACGGCACACCGTCGAGGAGGTCCTGCTCTATGGGAACGGTGACAAGTTGTTCGACCTCTTCTGCAGACAAGCCAAGCGCATCAGTTTGAACAACGACGCGTGGAGGATCAAACTCCGGGAGCGTCTCGGTCTGGGCGTGCTGCAGCTGAAACAGGCCAAATACGACGATCGCAATCGCAAACGCGACCACGGCTCGACTCGCCTTTAGACTCCACGCAATAATCCGTCTCATTCCGAGCTTGCCCTTCTTTTCGGTAGTAACTACGGGTTACCTGCACGTTCCTTGTTACTGAAATGCTTCTAAACGGGAGAATGCTTTTTGTCTCTCCGGCTGACCGGTGCAATAAATACGAGATTTATGGACTGTCTCATTAGCGACCAAAGAGGCTGAAGTACACGAAAAGAGTGGAAATGGATGTCTAACGATCGACAAGACGATGAATTTCAAACACGGGTAGATTGCAAACCCGCGGTCGGGCGCTAAACCACCCAAAACACTGCCGACCGTTCCGAGGCTCTCAGCGAGCACTCAGGGTTCATATCATATTCTCCTAGTGATTCTCTTTGGAGAAATCAAGTCCGGCAAACACGTCACCTTCTGAAAACCCTTCTGGCTACGGATGGACCCACCGAACAAAGTTTTACCGGACTCTGACTACGAACCTCAAGATAAACTGCGTTCACAGTGCTGTCAAATAGTTCGCGCTTTTACGGACCATGCGTTACCAGCGCGCCGGCCTCTCGAGGGCACAATGGACCTGATTCATCGTCATACAGGTGAAACGCCAGTGTTTGCAAGAAGAAGAGAACGAAAGGAAAGGCACCATGATGTGGATAGAACGACGGAAATTCGGACGCTTGCCGATTATGAAGGTGGCTGCCGGAACGTGCGCGTTGCTGTTCCTTAACGGATCGTTGGCCTCCTGCGGCGGTGACTCGAACAACAGTGGTACCGAGTCGGCGGCCGTGGATGCCCCACTGGGGCTCGACGAGGCCGGCTCGGCGCTCAAGCAGACACAGGTCGAAGAACTGGTAAAGGCCTGCATGAAAAGGGCGGGCTTTGATTACGTGCCTGTGGATCCGAATGCCACAAAGGCTGCGATCACCGGGACAAGCGGGCTCACCGACGACGAGTTCCGTCGCCAATTCGGTTACGGGATCAGCACGGTCTTCGAAAAGGTGGTCGAAATAAGTCAGTCTTCGAAGTCTGTGGATCCGAATGTGACCTATCGAAGTCGCCTCGATCCCGCCGGACAACTGGCGTTCGACGTGGCACTTACGGGCGGAAAGACCGACACTTCGGTTTCCGGGGCGGTTGAGGCAGCTAAAACGGGTGATCTGGGCGGGCTCGGAGGGTGCATCGAAGAAGCCACAACGGCGGTGTTCGGCGGTGCCAACGTGGTGTCAGCCCTGGCTAAGATCGAGGAACTCGACTCACGGGCCGAGGCCGATGAACGCCTGGTCAAAGCGCGCGCTGACTGGTCGAACTGCATGAGAAAACAGGGCTTTGACTATCCCGAACCGAACTCCGTCGACGGGGGCATCACGGGGAAGCTGGCTGCGATCGTCGGACCGGACGCGGCCAAGGTCCTGGGCGAAGACGGGACCTTCAGCCCTCTGGTGTTCGGTACCAACGTGCTTCCTCCGTACGACAAGGCCGCCCTCGCGCGCTTGCAGACCGAGGAACTGGCGACAGCACAGGCCGACCTCGAGTGCGAGGAGAAGTATGTCGTTGATGTTGAGGACAAGGTGAAGGGCGAGTACACAAAGAAGTTTGCCGAGGAAAATGCTGTGCTTCTGTCCAAAGCGCAAGCTGAGTTGGAGAAACGCAAATGAAAACGCTGCCTCTTGCCGCCTCTGCTTCTGTCCAAAGCGCAAGTTGAGTTGGAGAAACGCAAGTGAAACGCTCCATCGTTGCGACAGGAATTGCGACTGTGGTTGTGGTCTCCACCGGTGCCGGGTGGATCGCGGCCACGCGGGTGAAGTCACCGGCGAAATTGGCGGCCGAGGCAGCTCCGCCCGCCGCATCGCTCATCACCTACCCAGTTGAAAGGCGTATCCTGAGCTCGAATCTGATCATTCGGGGCACGATGCGCTACAGCGACCCGATTTCGGTGGTGCTTGCGCCTTCGGCGCTGCGCCCGCCACCGGTACTCGTCAGCCAACCACCGGTCAAGGGAACCACGCTCAACGAGGGCGATGTCGCCATGGTGGTTTCGGGGCGTCCGGTCTTTGTGCTGAAGGGCATCACACCGGGTTACCGGGATCTCGGACCCGGCACCGTCGGTGCGGACGTGAAGCAACTGGAGGAGTTCCTCCAATCGGCCGGCTTCAACCCGGGAACGGTAGACGATCTCTTCGATGGCGGAACGGCAGCGGCGGTGACGAAGTGGTACGAGAAGGCGGGCTTTCAGTCGTTTGGACCAAACGATCAACAACGAGGCGCACTACGGCTCGCCAAAACCGCCCTCAGTCAGGCGACCGACCGTCTGCTTCAGGCCAAACAGGCTGAGCTCGTGAATCGATTGGGTGCCAAGCCGGCCGACGTCATTGATGCGAGAGCCGGCGTAGACGCGGCGAAAGCCGCAGTGCTTGTCGCAAGGAACGCGGCCTCGCGAGATGCCGCCCGAGGCCAAGCTGATCTCACGATCAAAGAGGCCGATCGCCTCAACAGAAGTGCCGATGTGGCTACGAAAGAGGCCGTAGCCGAAGCAGCCACGATCACCCTTGATGACGTGCGTCGGCGCGACGCCCTCATCGCGTCCGGCGTGAACGTGGCCACCGGTGTTGCCCTCACTCCCGAGCAACTCGTGCTTCTCCAAGATGGCCTCCGCGAGGCCAAGGCGTCGGTCTCGGCTGCTGAGGCGGATCTCACCGCTTCGGAAACGATTGCAACGAGTATCCGTCTCTCCGGCGAGGCATCAGTCGCCGATGCGCGCGTCAAGCTCAGCGCCGCGTCGACCTTCGTCGTTGATGGACTCACCCCGCAGGAACAGTTGAATGCAGTAACCGCGGCTAGGACCGCACAAACGGCCGTCGCTCTCGCCGACGCGAACGCGACCAGGGACAACAGCGTTGCTGCAGCGGACGTGACCACCAAGAAGGCGCTGTTGGCAGCGGCAAAGTCACGGGTCGCCCAAGCTCAACAGCGGATCGACACGGCAAAGACCGGGGTCGACCCCTCCACAGGCATACAGGTGGCGACGCCCGGGGACCGGGCCAACAGCCAGTTGGCCGTCAAACAGGCCGAACTTGCCCTGCGCCAGGCGCAGCTAGCGCTTCCTCCGGCAAGGGCGGTACTCGCCGCGGCCCAAGGCGACGTCGACGCGCTGCGACGCGCAAGCGAACTCACAGCGAAGGTAAACCAACTGGCAATCGCCGACGCGGAATTGCGCGTGAGGTCGTCGGAAGCCCGACTTCTGGCGCTCGGACGCCCCGGTGTCGGGGCGAAAACGCTAAGCGAGACAGTTGCTGTCGCCCAAGCCGAAGTGGACCGGCTCCAAACCGAGGTGCAGAAGATCGCCGCGACGATCGGGGTGCAGGTCCCGGCCAACGAACTCGTTTTCTTGCCGAGTCTTCCGCTGCGTATCGACGATACAAAGGTAAAACGTGGTGATCCCGTGACGGCAGAGGTAATGACCGTCAGCGGGACGAGACTCGCAGTCGATGCTGCGCTATTGACGAGCGAGGCGCCCCTCACGAGAGTCGGCGCGACCGCGACGATCGAAGCGCCGGAGTACGACTACAGCAGCAAGGGCACCATCACCTTTCTGGCCGACAAGCCCGGCCTGCGCGGCACCGATGCTCAGCACATCGCCCTCGAGGTCGTACCCGAGGACAGTTCCACGCAGTTGGTCGGCGCGTCAGTACGGATCACGATTCCGACAAGGACTACCAACGGCGAGGCCTTGATCGTCCCCGTGAATGCGTTGTCGATGCGCGCCGACGGAAGCACGCAGCTTCAGATCGAAGGCTCGCCCGGCTCAATTCGCACAGTGATCGTGACGGCCGGCTTGTCAGCCCAGGGCTTCGTCGAAATCATTCCGTTGAAGGGGTCGGTGAAAGCGGGAGACCGGGTCGTGATCGGCGCCGACGGGCCTACATCAACGGAAGCGTCGTCACCCGGCCTCACGCCGACAAGCCCCACGCCGCCCGAAGCGGGCCCCTCCAACCCATCAACGACGATCGGCGCCGATGGGACAACTGCGCCGGCAAACCCCGTCTGACGGATGATGTCACCCGAACAGGTGGCCGACGAGCCGGGACCGTGCGAGCACCAAGAACCGACCGCGCTTCTTGAGCTCATTCAAGTCAGCAAGGTCTTTCCAACGACTCCACCCGTCAACGCATTGTCGGATGTGAACGTTCGGATCATGCCCGGCGAGTATGTTGCGATTGAAGGTCAATCGGGCTCAGGAAAGTCAACGCTGCTGAACGTTCTCGGATGTCTCGACAGACACACGAGCGGCACGTATCTTTTCGACGGGATAGACACGTCAGGGCTCAGCGATTCCGAACGCGCTGAGCTTCGGGGCAACCGTATCGGGTTCGTCTTCCAGGCCTTTCATCTTCTTGCGCACCGAAGTGTTCTTGAGAACGTGATGCTCGGGGAACTGTACCTCGGGAATTCCCGATCAGAGCGGAAACGCGAAGCGCTCGACTGCCTCGATCAGGTTGGAATGAATCATCGCATTTCGTTTCTGCCTACGCGCCTGTCAGGTGGCGAGAGGCAACGGGTGGCGATTGCCCGTGCACTCATGGGCGACCCGGGAGTCCTGCTTTGCGATGAGCCGACAGGCAATCTCGATACCCACAACACCGAAATGGTCCTTGACCTTCTCGACGCGTTGGTCGCGCGAGGAATTACCGTTCTGGTCATAACCCACGAGAGTTCGGTTTCGCGGCGCGCAAACCGGCGGCTCCGCATCGTCGACGGGTTCGTGGTTGAGCTCTCCGAGTCGCGCTCATGAGGCCCTTTCGCAAACGGCGACGCGCCCTCGACGGTACCCGGCGCGTGAACAACGTGAACAAGAAGACGAAGCTCAAATTGGTCGATTTGATCATTGAGGCGAGCTCCGGAATTTTGTCTCGACCGGGACGCGCCGTTCTGACGATTCTCGGGACGGTACTGGGAATTGGTGCTCTCGTCGCAACGCTCGGCATCTCGAAGACGGCCGGCAACCAGATCGTGGGTCGCTTCGACGCACTGGCCGCCACCGAGATCATCGCCACGCCCCGAGCGGTCGGACGCCTTAGCGTCAACGCCATACCATGGAACGCGCAAGACCAGCTTGAACGATTGAACGGGGTGGTCGCAGCGGGCACCCTCGCCGACATCTCGGTCAAAGGCACGTTGATCCGCGCCGTACCGGTCAACGACCCTCAAGGGCAAAGCCAATTTCAGATGCCGATCAAAGCTGCGTCTCCCGGACTCTTCCGGGCGACACGGGCGCGGCTGACCACCGGACGGTTCTTCGATATCGGGCACTCGAACCGCTCGGAGCGCGTGGCGGTGATCGGTCGGGCGGCGGCACTCAAACTCAACCTCTCGAGGGTCGACCAACTCCCCGCGATTTTCGTAGGCGACCAGTTGTACACAATCATCGGAATCATCGATTCCGTCGCAAGACAACCCGATCTAATTTCGTCCATCATCATTCCCGAAGGGACCGCCCGCAAGGAGTTCCGGCTCAGCGGCCCGTCCCTCGTCGAAGTCGAAACCGAAATTGGTGCGACCAACCTCATCGCCCGGCAGATTCCACTCGCATTGTCGCCGAATGACCCGCTGAAGATAAAGGTGGCAGCGCCCCCCGAGCCAAAGCTCGTGAAAGACGGGATCCAGAGCGATCTCAACTCGCTGTTTCTCGTACTCGGAGCAGTTTCCCTTCTCGTCGGAGCGATCGGAATCGCGAACGTGACCCTTGTTTCAGTTCTCGAACGGACCGGAGAGATTGGTCTACGACGCGCGCTCGGCGCCGGCCGCCGCCACATCGCATCGCAGTTTCTCGCAGAGAGCACCGTCCTGGGCCTGATCGGAGGCATTCTCGGCGCATCACTCGGCTTGCTTGTCGTCGTGGGCATCGCGCTAACCCGTCAGTGGACCGCCGTCATTGATCCGAAGATCCCTCTCGTGGCTCCCCTGCTGGGCGCTGCCGTCGGCCTCCTGGCCGGTCTGTACCCGGCGCTGCGCGCCGCGAGGCTGGAGCCGGTTGAGGCCCTGCGTTCCGGGACCTGATCGAAATGACGGATCGTCGGGTGACGTGCTCCGTCAAGGCTCGCGAAGAATTCCGACCGCACGACGCCCTGTGACCAACGCCGTCGCACACAGTGCGAACGCCACCGTTGAAACGACCAATGCCGCACAAAATCGAGCGAGGAATCGAACCGGGACGGCGAAGTGCGGAACCACCAGGAAGATCGGTTGCAGCACGTTCACAAAGACACGTGCCATGACGAGGCCCATCGCCAACCCGCCCACCAAACCGTTCACCGTGACGAATAGCGACTCGCCGAGGATTAGTGCCGCCATCGACGATGTTGACATGCCGAACGCCCGCAATGTCACGTACTCTTTCCGCCGTTCCAAGAGTTGACCAAACACCACGATGAGAACGGCGGCGACCCCAATCGCCAGGGCAAACGCCGTGCCAAGTTCGAGAAGACCGCGGACGTTTACCGCGGTGAGACTGGACTGGTCCTTGTTCAGATAGGTGGCCGGTGTCACCACCCGAAGCGAGCGTCCGTCTCCCGTAGCACGTGTTGTCATGCGGACTGTCGCTGATGCAGTTGCCGAACCGCGCCCCTCGGCCGTACGGGCGAGAAAGAAATCGACACCGTCCGAGCCCGTCGCGGAACGGTACGCGGCGACGTCGACGACGATGTCGAGTCCCTGAGGAAACCCGGGAAATGCTTTGAAGAGTCCAACGACGCGGAATGTTCGCAACCGTTGGTGTTTCGACCCGCGGGCCAACAAGACCTGAACCCGATCACCGACTCCGATCGACAGGTCGTCGGCTCGTGCGGCACTGATGAGTACTCCCGCTGGATCTCTGAGCAGTGACTCCAACGCGGTGTCGGCGCTGACACCGACAAACGTGGATTCCGAAAGCTCAGCCGCGCGTCGAAAGCTTGAAGGGTCGATGGCCGCCAGATCCGTGCGGGCCTGGTCGTAGGGACCGATCAGCACGGAATTCTCCAGAGAAGCGATGATTGGCGTGACGGCTTGGACCCCCTCGACGGTGAGCCTCCTTGCGAGGGGCAGGCCATGGGCCGGCCCGTCGGTTTCGTCGGGGGTGATTCGGAGATCGGCGCCGACGGCGAATCGTGAATCTGCAGACTTCGTCCGGTAGTAGGTCGAGGTGAAAACGCCCAGATTTGTTGCGAAGGTAACGACGAGGCAGATCCCGATGGTTGCGTTCACGAGGGGCCAGGACCGGCGCCAGAAGGTTCGTCTGAGGGATCCTCGTACGAGCGATCCGAATGCACGACCGTCCGGACGGCGGAGACACCCCACGGCTGCGTGCACACCACGGCCGAACAGGAACGCTCCTCCCAGCCAGACGGCCATGGGGGCGACAAGCGCCTCCAGCGGAATGGACGCCGCCTGTCCCGCCGACACTGAGACCCGTCCGGGTGGCGATGTGATGGCGTTGCGTGCGACTGCGAGGACGGCGATTGCAACCAGGACGACATCTATGCACCGGCGATGCCAAACCGGACGGATGGCAACAGACAACTCGCCTCGCTCACTGGCAATCTCGCGTGCCGACGCCCGCCAATCCCGGGCCGCAAGCGCGACAACCGCGACCACAACGCTCGTGGCTATCGCGATCAGCGCTGAGGTGGCGGTACGGCGAAAAGGGATCTCGAGCACTGCGTCGGTGCCCAGGACCAATCCAACCGCTCCGAGTCCGAGGACCAGACCGATCAGTGCTCCGACGCCGGCGAAGGTGAGTGTTCGAACAACCACCATGCGGAGGAGCATCGCGCGGTCGGCACCGTGCAGTCGAAAGGTTGCGTGCTCGCGACGTTGCGATTCCGCTTGGATATTCGCGCCGAACAACACGAGAGCAAACGCCAAAAGGACTCCCGGAATACCAAGGAACAGGAACATCCGTCGACCCGTTTTGGCATCGTCAGCGGCAACGGTCAGCGCGTTGGAGATGTTGTCGATGAGCGACGTATCGTCGGCGTTGACGCGTTGGATCTCCTGGGCGATCAGCGTCGTCTGTGCGAGCGCCGAAGCCGGGGCGGACCTCAGAAGTGGACGAGCGAGCCGAACACCGACTTCAGACAACGGCGTATTCTTCAGCGCCGCTCCCGGTACAGCCGACGCACGTTGAAATGCCGGAACAATCTCGCGGCTGAACACGGCCAAGGGAACAACCACGGAGAACGGCAAGTAGAGAACGTCTTCGAGTTTGCTCGCCTTACGACTCATGAACAGTTGTTGCGCATTTGAAAGATCGGCGATCCCGGTGACTCGTAAGGGCAGAGGCGCGGCCCGCCCGGGGATCGAAACCTTGATGGGTTTCCCGATCGTGACTCCAAGGCTTCTGGACATCTCCGAGCTCACGACCACTCCATCGGAACGGAACGAGCCGTCGACAATCCGCACGGACGGATTGTGTTTCGGATAGTCGATGTCGACACCAACGACCCTCACCCGACCCTCAAGTTGGACTCCACCGAACGTGACCGCCGGAGAGGCAAGATCGACCATCGACAACTCGTCGGTGGACGCGATGCCAGGAATCCGGCCGATCCGATCGGACAATTGGTTAAGCGTGGGAGGATGCGGCGTATTGGCTCGAACCCGGACCACGTTCTCACGACTCGACACGGTTCCTTCCATTCGAAGGCCGTTTACGTTAAACGCGGTATTCGCGCGGGCCTCATACGTGACCGTGAGCGTCGTTCCGGTTTCGAGAGTGCCGAAGTTGAACCCGGTCCTCGCCAACCCTTGCGCAAGCGGGCTTCGACCCGCGATGTCGGCAATCCGACGACCGTTCACCGTGGTACTACCGTCGACGTAGGACAGTGGCGGCGGCGGCTCGTCAGCGATGACAACTTCATGCACGGCTTGCGTCGTTCGATTGCGAACCGTCAAGGTAAACGTTGCCGTCCGTCCTGCCATCAGAAGGCCGGGGGCCGAAAACCTTTCGGTAAAGTCGACCCGCCGACCGAACGAGTCGGAAAGCAGGACCTGCATGTCCAACGGCAACTCGGCGACCGCCCGGGTCGTCATGGTGGCGCCGGACGCGTCAATGAAGAAGAGCACGCCGCTGAGCAGTCCCGTGCCAAGAATCACGCCGACGATCGAGGTGATCGTTCGCCGACGATTGCGAACCAGTTCACGAATTACGAACGGAAACACCTAACGCTCCGTCGCCCGCTCGTCACTACGAACGACCGAAACTATGCGACCTTCATTCATTACGACGTGGGAATCGAACTGCCGGGCGACCGACATGTCGTGCGTAACGACGACCAACGTTGCCTGCGTTTCCCGTTGGTGCTCCAACAGATACCGGAGCGCATTCTCGCTCGTGACGGGATCCAGCGATCCCGTGGGTTCGTCGGCGAAAACGAACCTCGGGCGGTGAACGAGTGCACGCGCAATCGCTACGCGTTGACGCTGTCCCCCGGACAGCTGATCAGGCAGCTTGTGCAGGTAATCACCGAGACCCAATCCACCGAGCATCTCCATGCAGTGACGGAGGCTCACGTTGGCGCCGCTGAGAGCTGTCTGCTGAGACAGGTTTTCCAGCGTCGTGAGATAGGGGACAAGATTGCCGGACTGGAACACGAACCCGAACTGTTTCCGGCGAATTCTGGTTCGTGCCGCCCGTGACATCTCAGTAAGCGACTGGCCTCCGACCAACACCTCGCCGCTATCGGGGACTTCGATCGCGCCGACAATCGAGAGCAGGGTTGATTTCCCGCACCCACTTTGACCCGTGATCGCCAGCGTGCTTCCGGACCCGATCGTAAGAGAAACGTCATGTAGCGCTGTGACGCGCCCACGGGGGCCTTGGTACGATTTCGAGACACGCAGGATGGTGATGGGCAGTGGTTCTTTCACATCGCCCGCAACACGTTGTCGGTCAGAGCCAGGCAACGATCGGCGTAACCGGAGATTTCCAGACTGTGGGTCACATACAACAACGTGACCCCACGATCGAGCGAGCGTCTGAGAATGATATCCATCGTCTCCTTGGCGGTCTCGGGATCGAGCTCGCCGGTCGCTTCGTCAGCGAGGATCAGCTCCGGGTCGGTCGCTAGCGCCATGGCCAGAGCAACGCGCACAGCTTCTCCTCCCGACATCTCCCGCGGTAGGTGATCGGCGCGATGCGCGACCCCGAACTCCACGAGATGGGCAACTGCGGTCCTTGTCTTGACACGGCCAAGCCCAGCGATCTTCATCGCGAGGTGAACATTCTCCGCTGCGGTCAGGTAGGGAACCAAGGCACCGCGCTGAGGGACGATGCCGAAGTGTTTGGCCCGGAGGCGCGCGCACGTTGATTCATCGAGTGTGGCGATGTCGGTTCCGCGGAAGAAAATTGCACCGGAGTCGGGATGCAGGAGCCCCGCGATCAGACTCAGCAGCGTCGACTTTCCGGTTCCGGAAGGACCAAGAAGACTCGTTACCGAACCCGGCGTCAGTTCGAGGCTGAGGTCGTTGATGACTGCGGAAACACTCGATTCGTTGCGAAACGACTTCGACACTCCAACGACTCTCAGAAGCGGGTTCGATGCTTCCACGACTACCCACCCATGGTCACTTGCTGCCAATCCGCGTCGCCTTGGGTGTGCCGCCAAAAACCCGTTCGGCGGTGCTCCTCGCGTGTTCATCGAGCTTGATCGCCTCGGAGTTGAATTCCTCCAGTCCCTGAGTAGTCAACTGTGTCAGGTTGACGAGTTCCTCCGTTTCGTTCTCGCCCCCCTTGTGTCGGGGCTCGACCTTTATCGAACCCACTCCAGGGGCGTAGTACACGTTCTCTCCGCCCTCCTGGATGACGAGAACGTCGGAGTAGCACTTGAAAGGAACGCATTTCTTCTGTCCGGTCTTGCTGACCTTGGCGGTGGCACTTCCTTCACCCGGAATCGTGGCTTGCGAGTACTTCGGCGAGCCGACCACCGGCGACCCCAACATGAGGATTCCCGCCTTCGCACCGCGTATGCCCGCCAGCCATCCATCAGTCGAATTCACGTACTCGCCACCCTCGTATGTTTCCGTATACGACCCGAGATACCAGACATTGCCATCTTTGTCCTCCGCGACCAGATCAAGGGCCTGCTCGGCAATTTCACCGCCGTCGATGTCTTGATCGAGAATGAGAACGGCCCGTACACCAGCCACCTCTTTGACGACATTTGTAACGGTATAGACGCGGCGATGAGTCAGCCGACGATGGCCCCGATCAAGGCCCCCTTCGCGCACCGACTGATATCCGGGTTTCAGCGGAAACCACTTGTTAGCCGCCGACAGTGGCTCACCGAAGTTCTTCGCGTTGAAGTCTGCCGGTTTCTTGGCGTCGGGCACTTTCGCCGCAGCGGCGACGTTCGGGTGGAAGCCGACGGGGGATGCAACGATGGCGAACGCAGCCGACGTTGCTGACAGGATCGCGACTACTGCGGAGAACCGGATGTTGCCGGCGTGTTGTTTGCCGGCATGTTGTTTTCGGGCGTGTTGTTTTCCGGCGTGTTGTGTCCTTGCCTGTCGTGGAGGCGGAGGGCCAGTCAATCGACCGAAGGTTCCTCGATTGACGGGAACGGCTCTGCGGCGAAAGTGCCCGAACCGCGGGAACCGCACCGTCCGAAGCGGGGGTCTCGATGCAAACATGGGTCATTGTCACATAACGACCGCAACGAGGTCCAGGGAACCGGTTCGGTTCTTGTGAGGTCGTCGGCTCCGATGAAGGCATCGGACGGTGCCCCAGGTCTCTGGATTCGTGTTCCTCGTTCCGCACCGCGAGATTTATGGGTTCGTGCACGCCAGGTCGGAATCTTGTTCGGGCCGTACGTTGAAAGCCGGTCCGACTGTCCCACATCGGACGCGAAGTCATGAGGTCGGTCAGCCGGTCCGGTAACGTGATCGTGCCGACCCACCCCGACGCAAACCGCGACCCCGAGAGAACGATGGACTTCACCCTTCCGCCCGACAATGATCCTCGACGAGTCGCGATCCGGGAGTGGATCTCCACCCACCCGTCGCCCACCGGGCGCGAGTGGGCCGCGTCGGGGTACGTGGCTCCGCAGTGGCCCGAGCCGTGGGGGCTTGGCGCCGACCCCGAGCACCAACTGATCGTCGAGGAAGAACTTCACGCCGCCGGAGCGGTGCTTCCCGAGAGCCAGATCGGGATTGGATGGGCCGGCCCGACGATCATCGCCGGCGGAGATCCGGAACAGGCGAAGCGGTACCTTCCACCGATGCTGGCCGGGGAAGAGCAGTGGTGCCAACTGTTCAGCGAACCCGACGCCGGAAGCGACCTCGCCAACCTGGCTACCCGAGCGGAACGCGACGGCGACACCTACGTCATCAACGGGCAGAAGATCTGGTCGACATGGGCGGATCATTCGCAGTTCGGAATCCTCATCGCCCGAACCGATATCAACGCGCCGAAGCAGAAGGGCATCTCCTATTTCATCGTGCCCATGGATACTCCCGGTATCACCGTGGTTCCCATCACGGAAATGACCGGCGAACACCACTTCAACGAAGTGTTCTTCGACGATGTCCGCATTCCCGTGGGGAACCGGGTCGGTCCGGAGCACGGAGGATGGGCCCTGACGAAGGTCACGCTCGCGTTCGAGCGGGTCTCACTCTCAAAAGGTGGCGTGCTCTGGAGCATGGGACCGACCGCCGACGAGTTCTTCGACCTTGTGCGTGCCCACGGCGGTATCGCCGATCCGGTTCTCCGTCAACGGGCGGCGCGGATCTTCACCGAGAAGGAGATTCTCCGGCTTCTTGGCCTCCGCGTCGTCTCAGCGACCATGAATGGACGTGAACCCGGACCCGAGGCGTCGATCAAGAAGATGCTCTCCGATGGGTTCGGCCAGCGGATCACCGAGTTGGCCAAGGACCTTGCCGGAACCCATGCCCTGCTCGACGACGCCGGTCCCATGGGAACCCCGGTCGAACGGTGGAACTGGGCGTTCCTGTTTGCCCGCGCGCTTACGATCGGCGGCGGCACGGCACAGGTACAGCGGAACATCGTGGCCGAGCGGGTACTCGGACTGCCCCGCGACATCGACCCGCATGCCGGGATGACGTGGCAGGAAACTCGCCTTACGCGCTGATGTGTGTTGCAGGCTTCGTACCCTGATCGGCAACATCGGCGCGACAAGACCGTCGAAGTCGTGACAAGACCGTCGAAGTCGTGACGCGACCGCGACCCGGTCGCAAGCGCACTGTCGCACCATTCAGGTAATACTTCACGTGTGCGCCGCATACTCGTAGTTGCCAACCAGACCGTTGCCTCGCCCGCCCTTTGGAACGTTCTTCAACGGCGGGTCAACCTCAAAGCGTCCTTCCACGTCGTCGTACCTGCGACGGGGTCGAATGAGTTGGCGCGCATAGCCGCGCTCGGGAGTGATCCGCTCGCCGGATTCCCTATCAATGTGGCTGATCTTGACCCCAGTCTCGGCGAAGCGGGAGCTCGGAAGCGGGCGCAGGCCCGACTCGACACCTTGCTCGGCCTCTTGCACGGAAGCGGCGCCGAAGCATCGGGTGAAGTCGGCGATGAAGACCCGATCACAGCAATCTCGGCCGCGGTGAAAGCAGCGGAAAAGCTGAAGCGACCCTTCGACGAAATCGTGTTGTCAACGCTGCCCGCCGGGATATCAAAATGGTTGTCGCTCGATCTGCCGACACGGGTCGCCCGCAAGTTCACCCTCCCGGTCCGTCATGTCGAGTCACCGGCTCCGGAGGACGACGAGTACACGTCCGCCTCCAAGAGAAAGGCCGGGCCACGCCCCACCGCCGCGCGAATCGCACCGGTCACCGAACCCAGCGAACGTCAACGCGAGCTCATGAGATCGAATCTGGCGGCCGAACCGATGAACATCTTCCGTACGCTCGCGCACAACACCCGGGTGCTGAAGCGGTTCAACGAACTCGGTGGCACGCTGCTGTTCCGGGGGACCCTTCCGCCCCGTGAGCGTGAGCTCGTCATCCTCCGGGTCGGCTGGAACTGTCAGTCAGTGTACGAGTTCGGCCAACACATCGTCATCGGCCGTCAGGCCGGGCTCACCGACGCCGAGATCAAGCGGATTTGCGAACCGGTCGTTGTCGGCTCGTGGTCGACCGCCGACGAGGCCCTGCTCACGATGTCCGACGATCTGTGTAGCGACAACTGCGTCTCAGACGCCACATGGGCTCTCCTCACGCCCACATGGACCGAAGAGCAACTCGTAGAGCTACTCATCGTGGCCGGCTTCTACCGAATGGTGTCGGGGTTCTTGAACTCTGCGGGCGTTCAACTCGACGACGGAGTTCCGGGCTGGCCGACCCGATGAGACGCTCCGGGCACCTCGGGGTCCACTGCTGACCGGAGCCGGGCCCGGGAATGTTGGCTGGCCGAATCGTGAGCCCGCCCGACGTGGGTTAGCGTTGTTTCCATGACCACACCCACTCCCACGGTGAAGCCCGCCAACGGCCGTCTCGGCATCTTGACGGTCGGGCTCGGCGCCGTATCGAGCACCCTGATCGCTGGCGTCGAACTCGCCAAGCGCGGCCTAGCTCTCCCCATTGGATCGCTGACACAGATGTCCACGATCCGGCTCGGCAAACGGACCGAGAACCGCTCGCCCTACCTTCGTGATTTTCTGCCTCTCGCCGGTCTCGAAGACGTCGTGTTTGGCGCGTGGGACCCGTTCCCCGACGATGCCTACGTTGCTGCGTCGCGGGCCGGGGTACTCGAGACCAAGCACCTCGAAGGTGTCAGCGAAGCGTTGCGATCGGTCCGGCCGATGAAAGCGGCGTTCGACGCGTATTACGTCAAGCGCCTCGACGGCCCGAATGTCAAAGACAAAAGCCACAAACGGGCCATGCTGGAAGGCATCCGCCAGGACATCCGTGACTTCGCCGAGAAGGAAGCGGTGGAGCGGATGGTCATGCTCTGGGCGGGTTCGACCGAGATCTTCATCGAGCCGGGCGCGGCCCATCAGGACCTCGACAGTTTTGAAAGGGCGATCGACACCGATGACATCACCATCGCTCCGTCCATGCTCTACGCGTACGCAGCACTGCTTGAAGGGGTGCCGTTCTGCAACGGTGCGCCGAATCTCACGGTAGACATCCCGGCTCTGACCCAGTACGCGACACAGCACCGGATCCCCATCAGCGGCAAGGACTTCAAAACCGGTCAGACGCTTCTGAAGACGGTTCTTGCCCCGATGTTCAAGGCCCGCATGCTTGGCGTGGCCGGTTGGTACTCCACCAACATTTTGGGTAACCGTGACGGTGAAGTGCTCGATGATCCCGAATCGTTCAAGACCAAGGAAGAGTCGAAGCTTGGAGTCCTTGATTACATTCTGCAGCCCGAGAAGCACCCCGAGTTGTACGGCGATCTCTACCACAAGGTCCGGATCAACTACTACCCGCCCCGCGGCGACAACAAGGAGGGTTGGGACAATATCGACATCTTCGGCTGGCTCGGTTACCCGATGCAGCTGAAGGTCGACTTCCTCTGTCGCGATTCGATCCTCGCCGCTCCGCTCGCTCTCGACCTCGTGCTGTTCAGCGACCTGGCCCAGCGGGCCGGCATGGGCGGTATCCAGGAGTGGCTGAGCTTCTACTACAAGGCCCCACAGGTGGCCGTCGGCCTCTACCCGGAACACGACCTGTTCATTCAGCACACGAAGCTGAAGAACACACTTCGATGGATGATGGGTGAAGAACAGATCACCCATCTCGGTATCGATTACTACGAAGAGAGTTAGCCGCGCGGGTTCGAGCGGCGAAAGCCGACCGTCGCAGCGTCACCGCCAACGCGATCACTCCAACCGAGACCGCTCCATACCCCTGACCGCTACACCGTGACCACCGAGGTCGGTATCGACGATGTTTTTCGAGGCTTCCCGAGAACACCATGAGTCGCCTCTGCGCCCGGCGTTGCCGGTAGCGGACCGAGGCGAAAAGCGGCTGCACGAACTCGATGTTCTCCGGGGTGTGGCGATGTTCGGGGTTCTGTTCGTCAACGTCATGGTGTTCACGGGCGACGCGGGCTACGGGGAAGCCAGCACTTCGCTCGACAGGGCAATCGCCTGGCTGCGCGACACGACGTTCAACGGCAAGGCCTATCTCATTCTGGCGATGGTATTCGGCTACAGCCTCGGGCTGCAGATGCGCACGGCCGGCGCGCTCCCCGCACGCCGACGCGCCCTGACCCGACGGCTGTTCGCCCTGGCCGCACTGGGGTTCGCCCACGGTCTTCTGCTCTACCGATACGACATCTTGTTCGCTTACGGCATTCTGGGCTACATCGCGCACCGTTCACGCCGCCTGTCCACCCGAACGCTTCTGGCGGTATGCGGTGCGCTGACGGTAGTGGGCGCCTGGAGTCTTCTGAGCTCGATCGACACGAGAGGTCTGGCCCCGGTTGGCCCGGCTGTCGCCATGGAGCGGTACCGAAATGGTTCGCTCGCCGAACTCATTGGACTCCATGTCCGCAACCATCTGGCGAACGTGACCGGTGAAATGACCCGTCAATGGCCCTTCGCCATGGTGGCGATCCTGCTCGGAGTTCTCGCCGAAAGACACAATCTCGTTGGGCGGCTCAAGTCGCCAAGTGGTTTGCGGGTCGTGCTGCGCCTCGTCGGGTTGACCGGTACGGCGCTGCTTTGTTTCGCTGCGCTTCCGATCGATGTCACGTATCCGCGGGTCGGCGACATGATCTTCCAGGCCGCCCCACTTGCGTTCGCCGTCGGGTTGGCCACCACGGTCGCCGCATCACACCTGACCAACTCCCGGGCAGCCCGGGCGGTCGCACAACTCGGACGCATGTCACTCAGCGTCTACCTGATGCAATCGGCGGTGTGCACGACGTTGCTCTACGGCTTCGGCTTCGGATTGGCCCGGCACTTTACGCCCAGCGTCCAGTTGGTGTTCACGCTTGCGTTCTTCAGTTTGCAGGTCGCTATGTGTCATGCGTGGATGCGCACACGGCAGCGTGGTCCGGTCGAGGAACTGGTGAGGCGCTGGTCGAGCGTCCCGGCCCGTACGGTGACGCGACCCGTCGTTGCCACCCAGATTGTCGGCGGCTCGATCGGTTCAGTTGAACCGGTGCCGGTCGAAGCGCGTCGGTAGAAGTCACCGAAGTTTCGGGCGCCGGCAACACGAACCCGCTTCACACGTTGTCACCGAATCCCGCTCGCGACTCAAGGAGCGACGCTTAGCTGCCGATCTGTGTCAGATGTGGAAAAGGCAGTCGCGGTGCACGTCAACGGTGCCGACGACCCGTTCCCAGCCGCCCGAAGCCCCGAACGGCTTGGCCCAGCGAGATCCCGATGCGGCCGTAATCCTCTCCGGGATCTCGAAGTCCTTTGGCCACAGACATGCCGTGGCCGATGTGTCCCTCGTTGTGAAACGAGGTACCTTCACCGGTCTGGTCGGGCCAAACGGGGCCGGAAAGACCACGCTGCTGCGAATATTTACCGGCCTCCTGCGCCCGGTTCTTGTCACCGTGACAATCGACGGGGTCAGCGTATGGCCCGATCCCCTCGAGATTCGCCCGATGATCGGCGTGCTGCCCGACGATCTGCATCTCTTCGAGCGGCTGTCCGGACGCGAGTTGCTCTCCTATGTGGGCCTGCTCCGTCGGTTGCCACCGCCCGAAGTTCGGAGACGATGTGATCAACTCGTCGAGGTGCTCGGGTTCGGCGACAAGGCCGACGAGTTGGTCGCGGACTACTCGACCGGTATGCGCAAGAAGATCGGACTCGGCGCGGCGGTGCTTCATGCACCACGGATTCTTTTTCTCGACGAGCCCTTCGAATCCGTTGACCCGATCTCCGTCCGGATCATCCAAGACGTTCTGCGCGCATATCAGAAAGCGGGGGGCACGGTCGTGCTCTCGAGTCATGTCATGGACATGGTTGAGCGACTCTGCTCGCACGTTGCGATTCTGCACGAGGGTCAAATCGTAAGTAGCGGAACGATCGATGAGGTGTCCTGTGGCGCCTCGCTTGAAGACGTGTTCTTCCAAGCGGTCAGCGGCACGACATCGCCTACCGGTTCGCTTGAGTGGTTCCGCACCGATGCTCGTGATGTGGAGGAGATCTCCGGTACGAGCCCGGTCTTGTCGTAATGGTCCGCACTCTGATCGGCGTCAAAATCCGCATTGTCCGGAATTCGGTTCACGGGAGCACGTATCGAAAGGTCGCGACCACCGTGTCGTACCTCGGGTCGGCGGGGATCTCGCTGTACAGCGCGGGCCGCCTGGTGGTTCGGGCTCAGGGAGGTGGTCACACCTCAACCGAGTCGATCGTGATTACGCTCACGACGCTGTTCGGATTGTGGGTGTTCGGCCCGCTCCTCGTCGGCGGCGTCGACGACGCCCTCGATCCATCCCGTCTGACGATGCTGCCGATAACGCGACGCGAGATGCATCGTGGCATGTTTGCGGGAGCGCTGATCGGCCCGCTACCGGTTGCGTCGATGATCATCCTGATCGGGGCCGCGGCCGCTTACGCCCACGGGAAAGGCACGCCGGGTGTGGCCGCCGCCGCGGTCGTAATGCTTTTGCTGCTCATCGGTGCGTCACGCTCACTTTCGGTCGCGCTGGCTTTTGCGACACGAACGCGCCGAGGCAAAGACGTGGCGATGCTGCTCGCTTCGTTGGGCGCAGCTCTGCTGTTTCTCGTCACCCAGTCACTTCGCTTTCTCGGCGAAGATCAGAAGACCCTGATACTTCGAATCCTGCGCTGGCTACCGGCCGGTCAGATCGCTAACGCGATGCTGGAATTCCGTGAAGGAGCGCTTGCGCTGCCGGTGATGCGGGTGCTCGGGATGGCCGCATTCGCCGCGCTTCTGCTTCACGCCTGGGTCACCGGCATCGACAGGTTGCTCGTCGACAGCGAATCCGTCCGGCACTCCCGCAACGTGAAGGAACGCGATGGCCTGCTTGTCGTCCACTCCTGGTTGCGGCGCTGGATTGACGTCCCTGTCGCGGTAATGGTCGCCAAGGAACTCCGATACCTCGCCCGGTCCCCGCAGCGTCGGAGCTCGATGATCGTGAGCATTGTCATCGGCACCGTCTTCGCATTATTGCAATCGATGCGGTACAACTCGGCCAACGCCCTCTCGGTCTTTGGTGCACCCATCGCAATGCTGTTCGGCGTTCACGCGACGAACAACCTCCTCGGAACCGATGCTGCGTCGTTGTGGATGGAGCAAACGACCGGGACGCGACTGCGCGACCAGCTCATAGCCCGCGGTATCGCCGCCACACCGAACCTGTTCATGCCGACAATCCTTGCGGCCGGAGTGCTCGCGGTTATGACTGACGGCTATCTCGAATTCGCGCTCGTTGCCATCATCGCGGTGACCTGCATGGGTATTCCTCTCGGCGTTGGAAGCGTAATCAGCGTGGTCGCTCCGTTCACCCAACCCGATTCGTCGAACCCCCACTCCAACCGGCGGGTCGGGACCGGCCAGGGGGGCCTCGTGAGCATCCTGGCCTTCGTCGGCATTGTGTTGCTCATGGGCCTGTTCGTCCCTGTCGCTTTGGCCGTCAGTTTTGGCTACGAAGCCCGGAACATTCCGATGATCGCGCTAGGCCTCGCCTTCTCGAGCGCCTATTCGATGCTCGTGTGGCGTGTTGGCATCGCCCTGGCCCTGCGCCTCACCTCGGGCCGCGAGGTCGATCTCCTGGGAGCCATCGGCGGTCGCCGAGCAGCCACCTGAGGCGGGTTTGCCATCCTCCCGTTGCCGGCCTGCGATGATGGTCCGGTCATGACGTCCGATCTATTGGCTCTACCCACCGACTCGACCCCCCATCCATGGCTGATCCCGTTGTCACTTGGGACTTCGGTCGAATCGGTTGCGCCCGGGGCACCGGGGGCTCCGGCACGCGCAAGACCGACCCCGATTGAAGCATCGGGCCATCAACCGAAGCCCTTCGATGCCGCCGACGAATACCTCCTCCACGAATTTGCCCGACGCAACGTTGCCCCGGGATCCGATGTGCTCGTCGTCAACGACCGCTTCGGAGCGATCGTCACGAGCCTCGCCGACCGGTACCGGGTGACCACCCGGGGTGACTCCTTTCTCGCGTTCGAAGCGGCCGTCGCAAACCTGTCGAACAACAATCTGGATCCCTCGAGCGTTACGTTTCAGGCGTCAACGGTTCCGGTGGTCGCCGACGACACTCCCGAGCCGCCGGTGTTTCGGGCAGTACTGGTCCGCGTGCCCAAGTCACTCGCACTCCTGGAGTACCAACTCGATGAGATCGGGCCCGCCGTTCCCGCCGGAACTCCGGTGATCTGCGCGGGTATGGAGAAACATCTGTCCCGCCGCGTCAACACCCTCCTAAGTGATCTCGTCGGCCCGCCTACAGCTTCGCTCGGGTGGCGCAAGGCACGCTTGATCGTGGCCTGTGCCGAACAGACGGTGACATGCAGGCAACGCACGTCACCGTTTCCGACGGTGTACACGCTCGACGAGGTCAAGCCGCCGTTGGCCCTGCGCAATCATGCGGGCGTGTTCAGCCGGACCGGACTCGATCTCGGTACGCGCACGATGCTTCCGTTTCTGACGGTGGACCTCGGCGAGCCGCCGAACCCAGACCATCCGCTTCAGGTGGCCGACCTTGGTTGCGGCAACGGGGTTATCGGCATACTAAGCGCACGAAGCAATCCCGATGCCGAGTATTCGTTCTTCGACGAGTCCTTCATGGCCGTCCACTCCGCGGAGGAAAACTGGCAGGCCAGCTTTCCGGGCCGCCCGGCCGCGTTCGTAACGGGCCACGCGATGGGTGCCACGCCGCCGCGAACGTTCGACGTCATATTCTGCAATCCGCCGTTTCATCAGGATCACTCGGTCGGCGACGAAACCGCGTGGCGGATGTTCCTGAGCGCGCACCGGGCACTTGCCCCGGGCGGCTCGCTTCTGGTCGTCGGCAACCGCCAACTGAACTACCACAACAAGCTGCGTCGCCTGTTCGGCAATGCCGAACAGCTCGGCGGATCACCCAAATTCGTTGTTCTCCATGCGCAACGCGCCTGACCGGTCGACCAGATCAGCCACAGGCCCCGGCGGCCTGACTTCAAGGCGTCCTGCTCTAACGCCACACGAACATCCGCAGCTCACCTTGACCGGTGCAGTGCACGAGTGTTGATCGAGCCAAGAAAGGCAATCATGTCAGCCAACCCCTTCCCCACGGTCATCGCGGGCGCAGCGTGGAACCACGTCGGATCGATCATCGAACGCATCGGCTCCACAACCCTACGGGAGTTGTTCGCGGTCGACCCCGACCGCGCGTCGCGATATACGGTCGCCGCCGGAGACCTGGTGATCGACCTCTCGAAAAACCTTCTCACCGACGAACTGCTCGAAGCTCTGCTTGCCCTCACCGAGGCAGCCGGCCTCCGCTCTCAGATCGAAGCGATGTTCACCGGCGTGCACATCAACAGCAGCGAGAACCGGGCCGTTCTCCATACCGCGTTGCGGAACCCCGGATCATCACCGCAAACGGTGGACGGCCAGAATATAACGGCTGACGTCCATGAGGTTCTCGACTCGATGGAGCGCTTCTCCGACAGGGTCCGCTCCGGGGCCTGGACGGGGGCCACCGGCAAACGTATCCGGCTGGTGGTGAACATCGGGATCGGCGGTTCAGATCTCGGTCCGTCGATGGCGTACCAGGCCCTCGGCCACTACCGCTCGCCCGAAATCCGGTGCCGGTTCGTATCCAACGTCGATGGCGCCGACCTTTGGAGCGTACTGGCCGACGCCGACCCGGCGGAGACGCTCTTCGTCGTCAGCTCCAAGACGTTCACCACGATCGAAACGATCACGAACGCAACATCGGCGAGAACCTGGCTGGTCGAGCGCCTCGGGGTCGATGCGGTGGCCAAGCACTTCGTCGCCGTCAGCACCAACGCGAGCAAGGTTGAGGCGTTCGGCATCGACCCGGCGAACATGTTCGTGTTCTGGGACTTCGTCGGGGGCCGGTACTCAATGGACTCGGCGATCGGCGTGTCGCTGATGATCGCCGTCGGAGCCGACAACTTCAGGCAGATGCTGGCGGGTTTCCACCTGATCGACGAACACTTCCGGAACGCGCCCTTCCGGGAGAATCTCCCCGTGCTCCTCGGGTTGGTCGGCCTGCTCGAACGCAACTTCCTCGGTTCTTCGACGCACGCCGTGCTCCCCTACAGCAACGAGCTGGCTTTGCTGCCTTCGTACCTGCAGCAACTCGACATGGAGTCAAACGGTAAGTCGGTCGACCGCAACGGTCAGCCCGTTCAGGCGCAAACGGGGCCGATCATCTGGGGGTCAGCGGGCACAAATGGTCAGCACGCTTATTATCAGCTCATCCACCAGGGCACGGTTCGTATTCCTGCCGACTTCATAGGGTTCGCCCGACCCACTCATCCGCTCCCCCATCACCACGATCTCCTCATGGCGAATTTTTTCGCACAGACCGAGGCTTTGGCCTTTGGGAAGACGGCCGAGCAGGTACGCGCTGAGGGCGTCGCCGAGGAGCTCGTCGCGCACAAGACGTTTCCTGGCAACCGGCCCACCACGACGATCCTGGCCGAACGATTGACGCCGGGCGTTCTCGGTCAGTTGATTGCCCTTTACGAACATAAGGTGTTCACCCAGGGCGCCATGTGGAACATCAATTCGTTCGACCAGTGGGGGGTCGAGTTGGGCAAGGTCCTCGCAACGCAGATCGCAACCGAACTCGCGGGCGATGGGCCGATCACTTCGCACGACCCGTCAACCAACAGCCTCCTCAACCGCTACCAGGCAATGAAGAAGGTCAAACCATGACCATTCCGGGTCCACTTTCACGACGGGTCTCAAAACCACGTGCACGGATGTTCACGCGGGGGCTCAAGGTTTCCGGCCTGACGCTTGTCGCGCTCCTGATACTGAGCGGTTGCTTCCAAATGAACATCGACATGAAGGTGAAATCCAATGACCGCGTTGATGGCATCTTCCTGGTCGGTGTCTCCGAACAACTTCTGACCCTGAGCGGAAAATCCCGGGCCGACGCGATCAAGGACCTGAAGGCACAGGTCGACAAGGCGAAGAAAGATATCCCGAAGGGTACGACCGCACAATTCTACGACAAAGGCGGATTTGTCGGTCAGCGCATCGACATGAAGGACCTGCCGGCCGCCGACTTCCAGAAAGCTGCCGCCCAGGCCACTGCCATGGCGAGTTCCACGCTGGGAGACGCCCCGGGGACCGGAATCAAGCTGGTCAAGGTCAAAGGCCGGTGGGAATTCGGCGGCACGCTGGATCTGACGGCCCTCGGCTCCACCGGCGGTGCACCCCCGAGCGGGATAGCCGACCAACTCGGCAAGCCTCAGGTCTCGATCAAGGTGACGTTCCCGGGCAAGATCGTCAGCAAAGACCGGTGGGCTAAGGTGAGCGGCAATACCGCCTCGTGGAGTCCGAAAGTCGGCGAGAAAGTAGTGATGAAGATCGTGGCCAAGGCCAGCTAGTGCAGTGAATCGCTGTTCGGGCACGGGTGGCCGAACTGCACTTCCCCCGATGAGCGCCCTGTTTGTCGGGAGGGCGCACTTGTCCGAACTTCGAGAACGTGCACTAGTGCACTGAAGCGGAAGTGCGTTGAATGTCGAGCAAGAAGACAACCGGGTTGGCACACACCCCTGGCGCCCACCATGTTCCAGGTATCTCTGGGTCGGGAAGATAGACCGTGCAGAACGAACCAGCGCCACCCACCTTCCCCGCGGTCGAACCCGCTTCTTCTGCCGCTTCTTCTGCCGCTTCTACTTCAGCAGCCACGGTGCGACCACAGCAACCGTCGGGACCTCTCGCCGGCCTTCGGGTCGTCGATCTGACCACAGTTGTGATGGGGCCCTTGGCCGTTCAGGTTCTGGGTGACCTCGGAGCCGACGTCGTCAAGGTGGAAGACGCCAACGGTGACCTTCTGCGTGAGCTCGGCGGTGGTCCGCACCGGGAGTTGAGCGGAATGGCGCTGAACCTCCTGCGCAACCGTCGCTCCGCTCAACTTGACCTCAAAGACGAAACCGACCGGGCGGCCCTTTGGTCGCTCCTCGATTCGGCAGATGTGGTCGTCACGAATCTCCGGCCGATGTCCCTGGAACGGGCGAGGATCACGTACGACCACGTGTCCGCTCGCAATCCGCAGGTTGTGTACTGCCAGGCCGCCGGTTACGCTCCGGATTCCCCCGAAGCCAACCGGCCCGCGTACGACGACATCATCCAGGCCGGCGCCGGAGTGAGCGACATTCTGTTCCGACTCAACGGCGAGACCGGCTTCTTCCCAACCATCATGGCCGATAAGGTAAGTGGGCTTATGATTACCAACGGCGTTCTTGCCGCGCTGTATCACCGGGAAAAGACGGGCATCGGGCAGCACGTAGTCGTACCGATGCACGACACCGTGCGATGGTTCCTGTTCGCCGAGCATCTTGCGGAAGCCACCACGGTGCCACCGTACGGCAGACCCGGCTACGGCCGCATGCTGGCGAGAAACCGTCGGCCCCACAAGACCAGAGACGGGTGGATAGCCGTACTCCCCTACTCAAATGCCAACTGGCTTGATTTGTTCCGAGCCGCCGATCGCCCGGAATTGGCCAGTGATCCGATGTACATGACCGTCGCCGCCCGGGTCAAAAATGCCGACACCGTCTATCACGAACTCGGGGTCATGATGGGTCAACGGACCACCACCGAGTGGCTGACGATCCTCGACGCACTCGGCATTCCTGCCGGTCCGGTCCGCACGCTCGATGAGCTCATCGAGGAGCTTCCAGTGGCTGAGCACCCCGTCACGGGGATGTATCGGCACAACGCGAATCCGCTGCAGTTCTCCATGACACCGACATCGCTACACCGGTTTGCTCCGCTACTCGGAGAGCACACGACCGAGATCCGGGCCGAAGCCGCTCATGCTTTGCGGCCCGCCTCGGGTCGTGACCCTGAATGAGCTGCTGTGTCTGAGATCCCGGGTGATCCCAGGTCGCTCCACTCAACGGACATGCTGCATGACTGGCGCGCTTCGACAACGCGGCCAATTGTCTTTCTGCACGGCTTCGGAGGCCATCCAAGCGCTTACGACCTCGGCCCTTTGGCGACTGCACTCAGAAGCACCGAGATCCACCGGGTAATCGGCCCCGTCGAGGCCGGGGCCGGGTTCAGCTGGTGGACCGACGAGACCGGTCACGATCCAACGCCTGAAGCGCTCGACGCGGCGCTGGATGCGCTCATCGCCCAACTCCCTGATTCCACCGATCCAGTCGTACTCGTGGGGTTCAGCCAGGGCGCCGCGGTTGCGCTCGGCCTGGCGTTGCTACGGCCGTCTGCGGTGCCGCCGGTCGCAGCTGTCGTCGCCGTCGCCGGGTTCCTGGCGTTTCCCGCCACCATGATCACCGGCCGACCTGCGGTGTTGTTCGTCCATCCGACGGACGACGCCGTCGTCGATGTATTCCTCGCCGAGCGGGCCGCTCGCGTCCTCACGCGACATGGTATTCAATGCGTGCTGACGGAGATCGCCGGCGACCATTCGTGGTCGTCCGA
>JANMZO010000373.1:0-2985 GCA_031383405.1 Acidimicrobiia bacterium
CGCGTTTGGTCGATGGAATTGTTGAGATGGATTCAAGAGTTGGTGGACTGAAGAACAGGAATGCTTCGCAACTTACTCACAATTAGTGGGCGGAGCAACATCTATGGCAAAACGATGTGAAGAAGACCCGCATTTGAGCGCACCGTCGTGACGCGGTGTGCAGCACCGACACCCGCAAACCCCGCGATTAGCCTCACGTCATGAGCGCAGACCCCGCCTCGACGCCCGACACCTTTCCCCGCCAGTACGCCCGGACCCGTCGCTTCAGCCTCGGCGAGCCCCGCTCGTTCCGGATCAGTACCGATGAGCAGCGGATTCTCTTTCTCCGGTCGGCGGGCGGGAGCGATCCGGTCCAGAAACTGTGGCTCCTGGAACACGTTGGAACACTATGGACGGAACGCCTGCTGGTCGATCCGCTTTCCCTGCTCGGAGCGGGTAACGACGACGCGAACCTCCCGCCGGCCGAGCTGGCCCGCCGCGAACGGCTGCGTGAGCAGGCCAGTGGCATCACGGCCTACGACATCGACACGAACGCCACATTCGCCGTGTTCGCCATGTCGGGCGCCCTGTATCTCTGCAACGTTGGCACGGGCGATGTCCGCCGACTCGCCACACCCGAGGGCGCGTTCGACCCACGAATCTCACCCGACGGCACCCGGGTCGCCTTCGTCGCCGACAACGCACTCCACGCAGTCGCGACAACCGATGGAGCCGCATCGCAGCAGGTCATCGGTGACGCCGACGAGAACGTGTCGTGGGGCGTCGCCGATTTCATCGCAAGTGAGGAACTCGACCGCTACCGGGGATTCTGGTGGTCTCCCGACTCGACGCAGATCCTCGTTTCCCGCGTTGACAACAACCCGGTGAACATCTGGTGGATAGCCGATCCGTCGGACCCCGGTTCCGCACCCCGACAGCACCGCTACCCGGCGGCCGGAACCGCGAATGCTCTGGTGAGCCTCGCCATCGCCAACGTCGGGGCGGCGGGCCTGGTCCAGGTCGAGTGGGTGAACTCCCCCGCGTGGAGCCATGAGGCCTGGCCATATCTCGTACAGGCGTCGTGGACGCCATCGGGGTGCACAGCGGTCCTGATGAACCGGGCCCAGACCACCCAACGGATCGTCGACATCAACCCCACGACCGGCTCGTTACGGATCCTCCACGAGACGACCGACCCGACGTGGGTGGAGCTGGTCCCGGGTACCCCGGCCCGTATCGCCGGAGACCGACTCGCCACCACTCTATGTGCACATATTAAACCTGCAGCTTTCACCGATGCATCGGTTGCGGTCGATCCCGAGCAGACCTACGCCCTCGCGCTGAAAGAAGCCGACGGATCGCAGCGCCCACTCACGCCGGCGAACATGCAGGTCCGCCGGGTCGCCCACGTCGACGAGGCCCGGGCGATCATCGCGGTGACCGCGAGTCGCCCGCTCGAACCGGCCCACGACCACCTGGGCATCGACGCTGACACCGGCGCGGTTCACCTGATCGAAGTCCCGCTCGACGGGTCCGCACTCAGGTTGATCGCCGGAGGCGCCGACGTCGGCATGCACGATGCAGTGGCGATCGGCGATCATGTCTCCGTCATCCGGAGCGCCAGCACAAACCGTACGCGCGCTGAGCTTCGCGTCACCCGGTCCGGAACCACCGAAGCCATGGTCAGGAGCTTCGCCGAAGTGGCACTGGTGCATCCGAAACCGATCTTTTTCCGGTTCGGCCCGCGGGCGGTTCCGTGTGCGCTGTTCCTGCCGTCGAGCCCCGCTGGCCCGGCCAACCCGGGCACTCCCAGCAACACGGCCGTTCCGGCCAACCCGGCCAACCCGGCCAACCCGGCCACTCCCAGCAACACGGCCGCTCCGGCCAACCCGGCCAACCCGGCCAACCCGGCCAACCCGGCCAACCCGGCCGCAAACCCGGGAAGCCCGCCCGCCAAGATCCCGGTACTCCTCGACCCGTACGGCGGTCCCCATGCGCAACGGGTCGTGCAGGCCCGCAACCCGCACACGACCAGCCAGTGGTTCGCCGACCAGGGCTTCGCCGTTCTGGTGATCGACAACCGTGGGACCCCCGGTCCCGGCCCGCTGTATGAGAAGGCGGCCCACCACGACTTCACGAAGTGCGTGCTCGATGACCAGGTCGCCGGGCTCCACGAGGCGGCGGCCCGGTTTCCCCAACTCGACCTCAGCCGGGTGGCCATCCGGGGCTGGAGCTTCGGCGGCTTCCTGGCGGCCATGGCCGTGCTCGAACGACCCGACGTGTTCCATACCGCGGTGGTCGGCGCGCCCGTTACGGAGTGGCGCCTCTACGACACGGGCTACACCGAGCGGTACCTCGGCCATCCCGACGATCACCCCGAGATCTACGACGCCAACTCTGTCCTCACCAGGGCACACCAGGCCACGAGGCCGATGATGCTGATCCACGGCCTGGCCGATGACAATGTCGTATGTGCCCATACGTTACGGCTGTCAAGCCTGCTGCTCGCCCACGGCAAGCCCCACGAGGTCCTGCCGCTGTCGAACGTGACCCACATGACCCCGCAGGAAGAAGTCGCGGAGAACCTGCTCAAGCTTCAGGTCGAGTTCATCCGACGCTCCCTCCCCGACCCGTCCGCCTAGACGAACGTCGAGGTTCAACTGATGGTGCGACTGCCGCGTCGCCCTACCGGCCGCGACCGCCACCACCACCGGGGTGATCATCGACCTGATCGAGCGCTACGGGCAGAGCGGAGAGGCCCACCACCAGACGACCACGCCGGCGATGGTGGCCGAACTCCCTGTCGACCGCGAACGACCGTCTGGTTTGCCCGGGGATCGCCGGGCCGACACGCATGCCACCCCCACCCGGTCGGCCCGCTCACCACCAACTGACCCACCAACTCACGACCACCTAAGCCGCTCAGGACCACAACCAGATCTGGCTGGCTACGTGCCACGGGTCTGGTGGGGACGTGTTTGTTCGTTGGCCGGATCTTGCGGTCGG
>JANMZO010000144.1:0-3262 GCA_031383405.1 Acidimicrobiia bacterium
CGGCGGAATCAGTTGGATCACACCATCATCAGCGTGGCTCGAGACGGCGAATCCGGTGATGATAACGGCACCGATACACACGCCCGCAGCGACTCGGGAACGCGTGGTTCTAATGCTCCGTGGGGAAGTTGGCATCCCGAAATAGTACGCGCGCAGAAGAGCGATGTCAGGTCAAGAACCCGGTGACGACGAAAAAGAGGTGGACTCCCCCCTTGATGACGGCCGATCCAGCGAGGCGATCAATCCACTACATCACGAGATTCGACGCCCATCCTCGACCAGGTTGATCGCATAGATCACCTCATCGAGTTTGTCACCGGCCATGATGGCGCCGAACCTTTGGGGCGTATCGGCGGTGATGCACGACGGCAGTGGTTGAAGAACCGTCCAAGGGGTTGGATGGCAGAACTGCACGACCGAGTAGCGGTCACCGGTCTGGCCCGGTGCGGCGATGACCCGGTGGGGACCGGCCTGAATCCGACCGTTGGTGAGGTGCTCCAACATGATGCCGGAGTTGATGATCATCTGGCCCTCGGGCGCCACGGCGTCGACCCAGTCCTCCTGCACGAGAACCTGCAGGCCCCGCGTGGACGCTCGGGGAAGCGCAGTGATCAGGTTGATATCGGTGTGAGCACCTGCCCAGATGTGGGCGGTTTCCGGTGCGAGATCCATCGCCGGGTAGTGGATGGCCCGGGTCAGCGTTGCCCCGTGGCGCAACATGTCGTCGAAGAGGTTCTCGTGGCAACCGAGGCCGACGGCAATGATCCGGAGGAAACGCTGCTGGGTGTCGTGGACCCGCTGATGGAACTCTTTCATCACGACTTCCATCCCGGGAACGGCAGACTCGGGATACGCCTGATCCGGATAGACGTGCGGAAATTTACGCCGCAGCGGGTGCCCCGCGGGCAGCTGCACTCCCCAATTGAGCATCTCCTTCCAGTCAGGTTTGTCAGCGGTCGCAGCCGTCTCCACCATCAGACCGGTGTATCCCGTCTGCCCGTGCGACCCCGGCATGGTGAACGATGCCTTCACTTCCGTCGACAGCTCGAAAAACTGCTGCAGCATCCCGTATGCCGTGTCGAGCATGTCGGATGGAACATCGTGACTCGTGAAGACGAATCCGGTTCCGAGGCTGCGCATCACGCCGTCGACAACCGCCCGACGGGCGGCATGGTCGCCCGTTTCAAAACAGAGGAGATCGACGTCGAGAATGAGCGAGCTGAGCGCAGAGGTTTCGATACTCATGAAAATGACGCTACCGCCCCCTGGCGTGCGAACGGGAACAGCGTCGGGGCCGCACACAACCGGCGTCCCGTCACAGCTATCCACTCGAGGTCGCAGTGACAGAAACCAAAGGGTCGGAAGTGCCCCTGGACACTTCCGACCCGACCAAAGCCGACGCGCGACGGCCAACCCTTCGGCTACCCGTGCTCATCGAAGATCATCAAGCCCGTTTCATCGTGAGAAGAAACTCGACCTCACCGGTGTCGCCCGTTTTGACCGGGCCGAGGCTCGGGTTGTCGATCCCGTAGTCGGCGAAGGTCACCGGGATTGAGCCCTGGAGCTGTACGGCGTCGCCGACCTTGCGCAGCGAAACCGTGACCGTGACGGGCTTCTCTACGCCGTGCAGCCCCAGCAGGCCGTCGACCGTGGCGGAAACCACTCCACCGTCAGCCCGCAGCGCCACATCCGGAGTCGATGATGAGGTGAACGATGCCACCGGAAACTCTTCTGTATTCATGATTCTTCCGGTGAATTGAGCATCCCGCCGTGAACTGTCGCTCTTCAACGTTGCCAGGTCGACACTGAACTCGGCCGCTGCCAGTTTTCCGCCTGCGACCGTGACCGTCCCTTCGACGGTCGAGCTGCGCCCGACTCCTTCTGTGGCCTGGCCGCTGATCACTTCCTTCACCCGGTATCCCACTTCGGAGCCTTCGGTGACCGTCCATACGCCCGCCGAATCATCCGCGGCCGGTACCGCCGACACCGCGGCGGACTGAATAGATGTTTCGGAGGTCTTGGTTGCTTCGGCGTCGAGCCGAGCGAAGCTCAGGCGGGCAGCCGGCTTATTGATGAAATGTACGTACACGTACGGAATGCTGACCAACCCGACCACGCCGAGTAGAACAGAAGCACCGACACCCCGGACGATCCACTTTCGCTTTGAGGAACTCCCCGCCATGTCAGCGCTCGAAGATCACGAGGAATTCGAGCAGACCCTTTTGCTCGGTGGTCACGATATCGGCGACGCTCGGATCTGGGATCCCGAAATCAGCCAGCAGGAAGGGAATGAGGCCGCTGACCTGAATGGATTCATCCTTCCGGCGGGCAACCACGTCAAAGGTGATCTGCTTGGTGACCCCCCGCACAGTGAGCGACGACGAAGCTTTCGCCGTGAGTTCCTTTCCATCGGCGGGTACCGAGCCGAAATCAATCGGCGCCGTCAGCTTCAACTTGGCGGCCGGAAACTTCGCCGTTTCGAGAATCCGGGTGTGCACCTGTCCGTCGCGACGGTCGGAGTCGCTTTTGAGCTTCGTCATATCGGCGGTGAGTTCCACGTCGGTCACCTTCGTGCCGGCGATCACCAGCGTGCCAGTCACGGCGTTCGTGCGGCCGACGCCTTCGCTCGACTGCCCGATCAGCACCTCCTTGACCCGGTAGCCGACCACCGACCTCGCGGTTGCCTTCCACGTCCCTTCGATTCCGGTCGAGGCCGGCGCTGAGGTGGCCGTCTCGACGGCCGCCGCGCTACCGGCACGTGCCGCCACCGTTGTCGGCGCTGCAGAAGAGGCCGATGAGGAAGCAATGGGTACCACGGCGGCCTTGGTTGTCGTGGTCGCGGGGGCCCGGGTAGCCGTGGTCGGTGCGGCACGACTCCAGACCAGCCTTCCGGCTTTCTTCAGACACACCAGGTCGCCACTCTTCGCCGTCAGCCTGGTGCACTTCCCGCCGACCTTGGCCACCGTCGCGGCCGTGGCTGCCTGTCCTGTCACCGGAATGAGCGAACCCCAGATCGAAACGATGCACAGCAGCGACGCGTTCACCGCGACCCCCTTCCATCGTGTGCCGGTTGTCGACTGATCAGTGATGGTGCGTGTCACGTTCGTTCCTCTCCAGAACAATTCCTTGGCGACCAACCGGCCGCGCTCTGTCGTGGGATGATACGAACTCTCCCGGAAAAACGTTCACCGATGTCCGATGTTCATGGACCCGGAAAGCCGAAGTCAGCCGCGGTTCGGCCCCGAACGCCGCTTTTTCGGGG
>JANMZO010000146.1:0-28939 GCA_031383405.1 Acidimicrobiia bacterium
CGGAGCGAAAGAGTACACGCTCCAGCGGGACAATGAAAGCGCTTGCGGCCGGAGGGTGGCCGACCCCGAATCAAGATCCTGCGGGTGGCGTTTCGCGGCCCCTCCGCGAACTATCGGCGTTTCGCGTTGCGAAAACCTCGGGATGCCCGCAACCATACAAACTTCGTGATCGGACCTGGTGCGGAGCACGGTGGGGCCGGCCGACGGCCAGTCCGCAGGGCATTCGATGCAAACGCTTTCAGTACGTTTCGCTGACGCGCAGTATCGTCGGGGAATGGACGACAACGAACTTGACTCCCTGGTCGACTCCATTTCACTCGAAGACCAGGTCCTACTCCTCTCCGGATCCGACAACTGGCATACCTATGCCATTGCGGGGCGAGGGATTCCGGCCATGCGGGTTTCCGACGGCCCGGCCGGGGCCCGGGGGACATCGTTCACGGGACCGGCGTCGGTGAACGTTCCGTGCGGCACATCCCTCGCAGCCACGTTCGACCCCGAACTCGTCGAGCAGATCGGACACCTCCTCGGACGCGAGACCCGAGCCAAAGGCGCCCGGGTGCTTCTCGCCCCGACGGTGAACCTGCACCGCACCCCGGTTGGCGGCCGCAACTTTGAGTGCCAGAGCGAAGATCCTTTCCTAAGCGCGCGTATTACTGTGGGGTATGTGCGTGGCCTGCAAAGCGAAGGTGTCTCGGCGTGCGTAAAACACTTCGTCGGAAACGACACCGAGTTCGAACGCATGACCATCGACAGCCAGATCGACGAGCGGACCTTACGCGAGGTCTATCTGCCGCCGTTCGAAGCCGCCGTTCGCGAAGCCGGCGCAAGTGCGGTAATGACCGCGTACAACCGGATCAACGGGCCCTGGGCCGCTGACTCGAAAGAGATGATCACCGATATTCTGCGCGGTGAATGGGGCTTCGACGGCATCGTGATGAGTGACTGGTTCGGACTCCACTCCACCGTGGAAGGGGTTGAGGCGGGTCTCGATCTCGAAATGCCCGGACCTCCACGCGAGCGCGGTGATCTGCTGCTGAAAGCGGTCAACGACGGCCGCATCGAACGCTCGCTCATCCGCACAACCGCCCGTCGGCTACTGCGCTTCATGGACCGCATCGGCGCCATCGCAGACGGTGGGCCCGGTCCGGAACTGACCCGGGATGAACCTGAAGATCATGTGCTCGTGAGAACGGCCGGCAGTGCCGGAATGGTCCTTCTGCGCAACGAACGCAGCGTTCTTCCTCTCGTTACGACCAACCTCGGAACCGTCGCGGTAATCGGCCCCAACGCCGCTCGCGGCCGTATAATGGGCGGCGGATCGGCAATGGTGAATCCCGTTCACCAGGTCCACCCGCTTGAAGCCCTCGCCACCCGCCTCGCGGCACACGGGGTCACGGTCCTTCACGAACAGGGTTGCCGGATCGACCGCACCCTGCCGACGCCCGAGTCCCGTTGGACGAGCAATTCCTTCATCGATTACTGGCCCACGAACGACGCCATGACCGGCGGCGCCGCTGCAACGCTGAGCGTCGCATTACCGCGCTTTCACCTCATGTGGCCCGAGGCCCCGGGCGAGGGACTGTCGCGCGGGCTATTCGCCGCGAGGATCCGCTCGACCCTCTGCGTCGACCTTTCCGGGGAGTGGACCTTCGGGCTCACAAGTGTGGGCGACGCGCGGGTCCTCCTCGACGGCGTTGAGCTGTTCAATGATTCGGCCGCGGCCCCCGGTGGCTCATTCTTCGGGCTCGGGAAGGATCAGGTGGTCACTGGAGCCACCCTCGAAGCCGGACGCTCCTACGAGCTCACCGTGGAATACACGAGCCGCGGCGCCGGGCTCATGCGGGGCCTCATCATCGGCCTGAGATCACCCGAACCGGCCGATCTGGTCGGCCGAGCGGCCAAACTCGCGGCCACGGCTGACACGGCGATCATCGTCGTGGGTACCAACGACGACTGGGAGAGCGAAGGCTACGACCGCACCACCATCGACCTGCCCGGCCGACAAGACGAACTGATCCGGGAAGTCGCGAAGGTAAGCCCACGCACCATCGTCGTCGTGAACGCGGGCTCGCCGGTGGCCATGTCATGGATCAACGATGTCGACGCCGTGCTCTACGCATGGTTCCCCGGTCAGGAATTCGGCGACTCACTCGTCGATGTCCTCCTCGGCGAGGTCGACCCGGGAGGCCGGCTGCCCGTGACCCTTCCCCGGCGCTTCGAAGACGCTCCGAGCTTTGAACACCACCCGGGCCGCAACGGTGTCGCCCGCTATCTCGAAGGTCGACTCATGGGGTACCGCTGGTACGACACGACGGGCCGCGATCCGCTGTTCGCTTTCGGCTACGGCCTTTCATATGCAGACATAATAATTGAATCCGCGGTGATCGTCGGCCGGGATGCGGTTCAGGTCACGTTTCGCAACGCCAGCGACCGGGCCGGGAGCCAGGTGGCCCAGGTCTACGTTCATGATCCCGTGGGCACCGGCGCATCTGATGACCCCAGTCAGAAACTGGTCGGTTTCACCAAGGTTCACCTTCCTGCATTCGGCACCACCAACACGACCGTACATCTCGACCCGCGCTGGGCCTCACACTGGGATGTGGCCAGCCACAATTGGCAGGTCCGACCGGGAGCCCGTGACCTCCGCGTCGGCACGTCATCGCGCAACATCGCCCACACGCTCCCGACCGAGGTGTGAGGGCGAAGCGGCGCGGCCGGCAGCTCAGTCGGTCAGTCGCTCAGTCGGCATAGATCGCGTCGAGCAGTCGACCCGCCCCGTGGAACACGGGATCGACGCACACCAGACCGGTCTCGTCTTCGACAGCCCGACACGCATTCGAAATGGCCTCAGCCGACAACCGGGCGCAGTTGAGTGCGATGCCCCTCACTTTTGCGGCCGGAAACGAGGGCGAAGCGGCAGCGACGGTTTCATAGAGGGCCACCACCTCGTGCAACGGGGGTATGGCCACGTTGTCGAGTCCGTCGACCATGGTCTGATTGGCGCGGTGCACCAGGACCAGATCGGTCGCCATCGATCCCCTCAGCAAGGGCACCCAGGCCGTCGATCCGGGGTGAAGCGCCGAACCCTGGCCTTCCACCCAGAGGACATCGTGGTCGTCGCCGTACTTCAGGCAGAGACTCTCGATTGAACCCGAGGCAAAGTCGACGCGCACCGCGTCGAGGGGCACACCATCGCCGCTGATACAGATTCCGATCTGGCCGGTCGCCAGAAACTTCGAACGCATACCCCGGGCCCTGGCGGCACGGTCGAGTTCGATCGATGCCGTCATTTTTCCGATCGCCATGTCGGTACCGACGGTCAACACCCGGCGAGCTGCGATCGCGCGGGCCCTCCCACGGCCACTGACCAGCCCCGCTGGCTCCTGACGGACGTCCCATATCCAGCTTCCGGCCTGCCGGGCCGAAGCAAACTCGGGATCTTCGTTGTAGCGACCGTGCAGCCCGTTGACCAGGTTCATGCCAGTCCTGAGCGCACGGACTATTTCCACACGGTACGGGCCGGGCAGCACCCCACCACTGGTCGCGACCGCGATTACGAGCGTGTCGGCACCGAGGGTCCGGGCTTCGTCTACAGATCCGACAATCGGGACATCCGTGTCGATGCCGCTGATCTCGCGCAGGTCCCCGCCGACTTCATCGGACGCGATCACGCAGGCGATCGGACTCTCGCTGTAACGGAGCAGGCCGTAGCCCATCTTGCCGTTTCGCGAACGGAGATAGCCGTCACTCATAAGCAACGCCAGACGGTTGTCGCGCGTGATCATCTGCTCACTTAGCTTTCCTATCCGCTTTCAACTTGGCTCCGAGGCCCGGACGATCGTTTGGAAGCACGCGCCCGTCAACATAGGTTGTGGCATCGAACGGGTCGTTGAGGAGGTTCAGGTGACTGTCGAGATCGATGTGGTCGCAAAGCGAGCCGAGTTGCGCTCCGGCGCTGATCGCAAGCGATGACTCGCCCATACATCCGATCATCACCGAAAGGCCATGCGCTCGGGCGGTATTGATGATGCGAAGCGCTCCTGAGATGCCGCCGCATTTCATGAGCTTCAGGTTCACCCCGTGCAACCGGTCCGCAAGCGAAGCGACGTCGGCCGCCGAATGGATCGACTCGTCGGCGTAGATCGGAAGCTCGGAGGATCGGAACAGTGAGAGCATGGCGTCGGTTTCATGCTCCCCGAGGGGTTGCTCGACGTACGTGACACCGCGGTCGGCCAACCAGGTCACCATCGTTTTCGCATCATTGAGAGACCAGCCGCAGTTCGCATCGACCCGCCATGCCGGCTCCGGGACGTCGATGGTCTTGGCGGCCGCCTGAACGGCGTTGAACATCTCCTGATCGGCCACGATCCCGGCCTGCTGACCGAGCTTCACCTTGAGGACCCGCGCCCGCGTTCGGCCCAGGATCTCGGGGACCCGTTCGTTGAGTACCTCGATCGGGTTGATCCCGATCGTCACTGACGTGGGCACGATGACCTTGGGGTCAAGCCCGAGGATTTTCCAGACGGGCAACCCGGCCCGCTTACCGAGCCAGTCGAAGCACGCCATGTCGAGAGCCGCTCGCACCGCACTCCCCGTGCCGACAACCGGCCCCAGCAAACCTTCAATTCGTTGAAGATCTGTGGGAGCGAGATCTTCGAGGACCGACGCCCACTCGCTCAGGGCCTTCTCCGCTGACTCGGCCGAATCGTGGGTCACCTCACTCGGGGCCATCTCCCCCTGGCCCACGATTCCGTCATGACGGACCGACACGATCACATTCGTCGAGCCGGCGCTGGTTCCTCGGCTGATGGTCAGCGGATGCCGCTTCCGGAGCTCCACGCGATCACTGGTGATTTGCACGACGCACACAGTACAGATTCACCAGTGCAGATTCACCAGTGCAGATTCACCAGTACAGATTCGCCCGACCGGACGATGGCGCGTGGTCGTGAAAAGCGGGGGCTGCACGAGAGAGGCACCGTTCACTGCCGGAAGGAATAGTGGAATCGTCGGTGAAAGCGATTACTGAGAATCCTTTACTGAATGTACACTCCACCCAAAGCTCAGCGGCCGCTACCGCAGCATGGTTGAGTTGGTCGCAACACGAAGCGCTGAAAACGTTTGCAGATGGAGCCCCGAATGCAGAACAACATGCGAACCGGAGGGTAGGAAACGTGTCGACGCAACCGACATCTCCCCGCGTGGTTGTGGTCGGTGCCGGAACGGCAGGATCGATTGTGGCATCGACACTCAGCGAGAACAGTGGGCTACACGTCACCCTCGTCGAGGCCGGCGTCGACCGGGTACGTGAACTTCCATTCAACCTGTATGAGGCATTTGACGACCCATCGTCGCGATGGCCTGATCTGCCTTACACCCGCGAACACACGACCACGACGTACGACAGAGGACGAGGGGTTGGCGGGTCATCGGAGATCAACGGCTGTATGGCCTCCGTCCCCTCATTCGACGACATTTCTCCGTGGGAGAAAGTCGCCGACGATGCCTACTGGAGTTGGTCGGCGTGGAAGCCGGCACTCGATCGGGTCAGTACCGGAACATCGACGGTCAAGGAATCGGTGTGGGGCCGGGCCGACATTGCGATGCTCAATGCGATTCGGCACGACCCACGCTCCCACTGGCGCGCTGCTCGTTTCGCAATCAACGAACGTGACCAATCGCGCAACAACTACGGCTTTGCCGAACTCACGTCAAGTCGGTCCCGGCCGAACCTGCGCGTCGAAGCGAACGCCGAGGTCGAGTGCCTTCTGGTCGAGTCCAGCTCACATGCGGAGCCTCGGGTGCTTGGCGTCCGTCTGCTGGGCGGACGCGAGATCGTTGGGGATCACGTCGTGCTGTCCGCCGGTGCCGTTGGCTCCCCCGCCCTTCTGCTGCGTTCCGGTCTTGGTCGCCCCGGGACCGGCCGCAACCTGCAGAACCATCTCGGAGTTTCGTTCACCTGGAGATTTGCCACCTCCGAGCGGTCCGATCCATTCGTCGAACCGGGCAAGCCGTCGTCGCCCGTCTCGTGCGTTGTTGCCGACATGGATGGCCCCTGCTCCCGGTCGACCATCCAACTGGTGCCGCTCAATGCGGTCGGGTCCGGTCCCGGTCTTCGACACTACGGCGGGCTGATGAGCTGCCCGCTCGCAGCCGTCTCAAGCCGCGGACGCGTCCGAGTCAACCAAAGCGGCGAGGTCGCCATCGACCACCCCATCAGCCGATCCGACCTCGACCTCCTCACGGTCGCAGCACGCGTCGGAGCTGACGTTGCGCTGGCTGCGGTGCGTAACGGCGACGCGGAGGCAGCGTTTGCCGATGCCAAGGGCACACCCGTCGAAGCCGTCCGCGTCATGTCCGATACCGAGCTCGAGTCGTGGGTAACCACACATCTCGCGCCGATTTACCATGCGGTCGGCACGTGTCGGATGGGCAGATCCGATGACCCGGACAGCGTCGTCGACCCCTTCTGCACGGTCCTTGGGGTTAAGGGTGTCTCGGTGATCGACGCGTCGGCGCTTCCCACCCTCCCCGCAGCCGGACCCCATTTGACCGTTGCGGCCTTTGCGTTGCATGCCGCGTCGCGGCTGTCAACTCAGCTCGTTGGGACCGGAGGTCGGCCATGAGCTCGACCCGATCAATTGGACAGGCCTCTACCATTGAAGAGGTCGCGCAGTTGGCGAAGGTGTCGGTGGCAACCGTGAGCCGGGCCCTGCGTAACCTCCCCAACGTCGCCGAAGGGACGCGCAAACGCGTTCTCATCGCCGCCGAGCAGCTGAATTACCGTCCGGACCCGAACGCGTCGCGTCTTGCCACCGGTCGCACGCAGGCCATTGGGATGGCCGTGCCCATGCTTGGTCGTTGGTACTTCTCCGCTGTCGTAGGAGCGGCTCACGCCGTACTCATCGATGCGGGTTATGACCTGCTCCTCTTCGGCGTTGCCACCCCCGAAGACCGCGGACGTTTCATCACGGAATGGGCAGTGCTCGGCAAGCGCGTCGATGGCGTCATCCTCGTCGACCTGAAGCTCGATCCCAACGAACTCGAAGATCTCGCGTTGGCCGAGGCCCGGGTGGGAACAATTGGCAATATGCATTCGCCGTTCTCATCGGTGACCGTTGACAACCGGGCCGCGGCGGCCGTGGCGGTGCGTCATCTGCTCAATCTCGGACACCGCGAGATCGCGCTCATCGGCCATCAGCAGGGCGACTGGCCGTTCCAGGTACCCAACGACCGACACGACGGCTACGTTGACGCACTGCGGGAATTCGGCATCACAGCCCGGCCCGAACTTCAGCGAGCCGGCGGCTTTGAGATCGAGGGCGGATACGACGCCATGACCGACCTGCTGGCGCTTCCGAACCCTCCGACTGCCGTGTTCTCGATGTCCGACGAAATGGCGTTCGGGGCTATCAAAGCAATCCGGGACCACGGGTTGCGGGTTCCCGAGGACATCTCCGTCGTCGGGTTCGACGACCATGAGATGGCCAAGGTCATGGACCTCACGACCATCCGACAGCCGGTTCAGGAGAGCGGTGAACTGATCGCCCGTCAGATGGTTACGACTCTGAAAGCCGCCGCCACCGGAGACGCGGTCGGGCTCGCACCGGTACACCGTCAGCTTCGGACGCATCTCGTGGTTCGCCGCACCACCGCACCCTTCTCCGGCGCCCGGTTGCGCAACGGCTGAACCGCCGGCGTGCGCAGAACGCTCGTGCGTCTTCGGCGGAAACCCCAACAGCCGGAAATCACATACCGGGCTTGTAGCCGACTTCCCAGAGGCAGAGGCCGTGAGGGGGTGCGATGTTCGGAGCGTAACTTCGATCGCGGGCCCGAAGCGCGGCCATCACGTCGCCCGCGGTCCGCTTTCCCTGGCCGATCTCGACGAGGAATCCGACAATCGATCGCACCATCTGCTGACAGAACGCGTTCGCGCGGATCTCGAAGCGCAGAACGCCATCGGGCAACTCCAGCCAATAGGCCTCACTGACCCGCCGGACAAGCGAACTCTCGGGTTTGAGCTTCTCCATACGGCAGAACGACGTGAAGTCATGATGCCCGATGAACGGGTCAGTCGCGAGGCGAAGCGCGTCGATGTTCAGCGGCGACCGCACGAGCCACGTGGTCGGTGTGAGAAACGGATCCGGTAGGGCCCGGTTGAGGATGGTGTAGCGGTAGTGGCGGTAGATGGCACTGAATCGCGCGTCGAAGGTGACCGGCGCGAGGTCAACGCTGCGAATCAGAATCTCGGGGTTCAACAACTTGTTCAACGAGCGGTGGACCCGCCCGATGTCAAACCGTTTCGGCCTCGGAATATCGACGTGCACCACCTGCCCCCAGGCGTGCACGCCTGCATCGGTGCGACCGGACATCACCAGAGTCGGGCGCTCGGTGAGTTGGTTCACGACGCACAAGGCATCGAGCAGAGCTTCCCCGACGGTGCGGCGGCCGGGCTGGGGCGCGAGCCCGTGGAAGTTCGTGCCCAGATACGCGAGCAGAATACGAAGGCGGATCTGCCCCTCGCCCAGTCGGGTTTCACCCGCCACATACTCCTCGGTTTCATCGAACGCGAAAAGCCGCTCCACGACGGGGCAGGCTACTGCAGGTTCGTAGGACGACCACGAACAACACGTACACCAAGCTCGGCACGCACTCCGCTCTTTTCGTCCGGTGGCACGGACGTCTCGAGGACGTGAAGATTGGTACCCGCCATTTTCGGGGCAGAAACGCAAAACGCCGGCGCTGTCGCACCGGCGTTGTCAGGCGTTACCCGGGTGGTCGTCCACCCGCTCATCAGACCAGTTCGATGCGGGCCATCGGAGCATTGTCACCGTGGCGCGGGCCGAGCTTCAGGATGCGAAGGTAACCACCATTGCGGGCCGCGTAACGCGGGCCGATCTCGGCAAACAGCTTCGAAGCCATGTCTTTGTCACGAATGAACGACACGACCTGGCGCTGATTGTGCACGCCACCCTTCTTCGCTTTCGTGATCATTTTCTCGGCCACCGGTCGCAGTGCCTTGGCTCGGGCCTCGGTGGTCACGACGTACTCGGCGGCGACCAGCGAAGCCACGAGGTTTCCGAGCATGGCCTTCTGGTGCGATGCGTCTGAGCCAAGACGATGGCCCTTTTTAGGTTTTGGCATTTCGGTACCTCAGCGGTCCTTCACGCGCAGCGAAAGGCCGCGCTCATCGAGCTTGACAAGTACTTCGTCGAGAGATTTCTGTCCGAAGTTGGTAATGGCGAGAAGATCGTCCTCGGTCTGCATACAGAGTTCGCCGATCGTGTTGACCTGCGCACGCTTGAGGCAGTTGCGGGGGCGCTCCGACAGATCGAGGTCTTCGATCGGAAGATCGAGGTCGGGCGAGCCCGAACCGAGTGCGCTGACCTCGCCGAGCGAAAGTCCCTGCGGCGCTTCGCTCATATCCGCAACAAGACCGAAGAGGGTGCGCAGCGTGTCGCCCGCCGACGCCAGAGCATCTTTCGGAGTGATCGAACCGTCGGTCTCGATGTCGAGGGACAGCTTGTCGTAATTGGTCGACTGCTCAACCCGGGTCGGCTCGACGTTGAAGGCCACGCGACGAATCGGCGAGAAGATCGAGTCAACCGGAATGACGCCGATAATCGACGACTTCTTGTTGCGGTCGGCCGACACGTAGCCACGACCCCGTTCAATGGTGAGATCAAGGGCCAGTCGGCCCTTGCCGTTGATAGTGGCGATGACGAGTTCAGGATTCATGATCTCAACACCGGTCGGCAGCGGAATATCGGCCGCGGTTGCCGTGGCGGGTCCGCGCACGTCGAGGCGTAACTGCACCGGCTCGTCGCCTTCGATCGAAATGACCAGATCCTTGAGGTTCAAGATGATGTCGGTGACATCTTCTTTCACGTTCGGGATTGTGGCGAACTCGTGAAGCGAATCATCGAACCGGACCTGCGTGACCGCGGCTCCGGGAATCGACGAAAGGAGTGTGCGACGGAGCACGGCTCCAAGGGTGTAACCGAAACCCGGCTCGAGGGGAGACACGGTGAAGCGCTGGCGATTGCCTTCCGCCTCGCCCGCAGGCTCAACTGATGGCCGTTGAATAATCAGCATACGTACGTTCCTAGCAAGTGTGTTCGTAAGAAAGGTGGGGCACAACGGGTAGCGGACCGACGCCCACCACCCACATCAGTGGCTTACTTGTTGTAAAGCTCGACGATCAGCGACTCGCGAACGGGAACATCAATGTGCTCGCGAAGCGGAAGATCTCGAACGGTGACAGCCTTGCCCTCGCCCGACTTGTCGAGCCACGGTGGGGTCGTTCGGTCAAGGGTGTCGACGTTGTGCTGCACAAAGATGAACTCATGCGCCTTGGCGCGAAGTTCGACCACATCACCACGGCGAACCTGGTAGCTCGGAATCGTCACGCGCTTGCCGTTTACGTTGACATGGCCGTGACGAACGAGTTGGCGGGCCTGTGAACGGCTGGATCCCCAGCCGGCACGGAACGCAACGTTGTCGAGACGAAGCTCAAGCATGCGGAGCAGGTTTTCACCCGTCACGCCCTGCTGGCGATCGGCTTCGGCAAACATGTTGCGGAACTGCTTCTCGAGCACACCATAGATACGGCGGGCCTTCTGCTTCTCACGAAGCTGCAGCATGTACTCCGACTCACGAACCCGGCCGCGGCCGTGTTCACCTGGAGGATAGGGACGCTTCTCGATCGGACATTTCGTCGAGTCGCACTTGGGGCCCTTCAGGAACAATTTCATTTTTTCCCGTCGGCACAGACGGCAGACGGGACCCGTGTAACGAGCCATAACTACACCCTCCGCCGCTTGGAAGGGCGGCATCCATTATGAGGAACAGGGGTGACGTCTTTGATAGCCGTCACTTCGAGACCTATGTTTTGCAAGGAGCGAACTGCGGTGTCACGACCCGAACCCGGGCCCTTGACCAACACTTCGATTCGGCGAAGACCGTGCTCCATCGCACGGCGGGCGCACGCTTCGGCGGCGAGCTGAGCAGCGAACGGGGTCGACTTGCGGCTGCCTTTGAAACCCACGTTGCCCGACGAAGCCCAGGCGAGAACGTTGCCCTGCGCGTCGGAGATGGAAATGATCGTGTTGTTGAACGAACTCTTGATGTGGGCCACTCCGGCCACAACATTCTTACGCTCGCGTTTGCGAGGGCGACGACCGCCCGGCTTTGGTTTTGCCATGATCGGTTACTTCCTCGGTGTCTTTTTCTTGCCGGCGACGGTCTTTTTCGGACCCTTACGTGTGCGCGCATTGGTATGCGTTCGCTGCCCACGGACGGGAAGACCACGACGATGCCGGATTCCCTGATACGAACCGATCTCCATCTTGCGCTTGATGTCCTGCGAGATGTCGCGACGGAGGTCACCTTCGACCTTCAGATGCTGATCGATGTACACGCGCAAACGGTTCACCTCGTCTTCGGTGAGGTCTCGCACCCGGGTGTCGCGGTCGATCTCACACTCGGCGAGGATCTTCTGTGACGTGGGGCGGCCGATGCCGAAGATGTAAGTGAGGCTGATCTCTACGCGCTTTTCACGCGGAATATCAACGCCGGAAAGACGGGCCATGTCAGCCCTGCCGTTGCTTGTGACGTGGATTGGTGCAGATGACCATCACGCGGCCGTGGCGGCGGATGACTTTGCACTTCTCACAGATGGCTTTGACGCTCGGGCGGACTTTCATCGCCCAGTTTCCTTACGAGGATTCACAGGTGCTCGCTATTTGTATCGATAGGTGATCCGACCTCGGGCGAGGTCGTACGGGGTGAGTTCCACCTGGACACGATCGCCAGGCAGGATTCGGATGTAGTGCATGCGCATTTTTCCGGATATATGGGCCAACACCTTGTGGCCATTTTCAAGCTCGACGCGAAACATTGCGTTTGGGAGCGGTTCTACAACCGTTCCTTCAAGCACAATTGCGTCTTCCTTTGGCTTAGGCAGCTGGTCCTCCTTCGGACGAAGGTTCACGCTTGACGTCGACCAGAGGACGTACGCGTGACGGCACTAGGCCGGAGAGAGATACTAGCGCGTTTGGGAGACCCTCAAAACGCGTTCGACACACATCCGGAGCCTGAGATGCGGCCGAGGACGTCAGAGTTCGTGGCGCTTCGTGATAGCCGTAACACACGCGTCAAAAACCGCATCGGGCGACCGTGAGCCGTCGATGCTTTCCAGAAAACCCAGCTTTTCGTAGAACGCAATCAACGGGCTGGTCTGGAGGTCGTAGGCATCGAGACGTACCTTGATCGCCTCGGGCCGGTCGTCTTCTCGCTGGATGACGTCGCCACCGCAGTGGTCACAACGCCATTTATGCGAGGGGGGGGTCTGCACGCTGTAGTTGTGCCCACACGACGAGCACACTCTTCGGCTCGCCAGACGATCCAGAACAATGTCGGTCGCCACCGAAAGGTCGATCACCGCGTCGAGCGTGAGGGGAGAAAGCAACTTCTCCAGCGCCTCGGCTTGATGGGTGGTTCGGGGAAAGCCGTCGAGGATGAACCCACGGCTGCGGGCATCGCGCTCGGACAACCGCTCAGCCACGATACCAATGACAATTTCGTCGGGTACGAGCTGACCATCGGCCACAAATGTCTTGGCCAGCTTGCCCATCGGCGTTCCGGCTTTCATCGCAGCGCGGAACATATCACCGGTCGAAATATGGGGGACGACGTAGTGACGGGACAGCTGCACACATTGCGTGCCTTTCCCCGCTCCCTGCTTCCCCAATAGGACAAGTCGAACGCCCCGAAGCACAGTAGGCAAGACCCCGTGACAACCGCGCTAGCGGCCGGCGACCTTCGTGGGAGCGAGGAATCCTTCGTAATTTCGCATAGTCATCTGGCTGTCGATCTGCTTCATCGTTTCTAGCGCGACACCCACCGCGATCAAAATCGACGTCCCCGCAAAACCGAAATTCGAGATCTTGAACACCACGATGAACAACGACGGCACGAGCGCGATGGCGGCGATGAACAGAGCGCCCGGCAAGGTAATTCTGCTCAGGATGTATTGGAGGTACCGGGCGGTCTGGGGACCCGGGCGGTGCGGAACGATATGCCCGCCCTGCTTCTGCAGCTGGTCGGCCTGTTGCACCGGGTCAAACGTGATCGCGGTGTAGAAGTAGGCGAAGAAGATGATCAAAATTCCGTAGAACAACACGTAGACGAAGCTGTCGGCCCGCACCAGATACTTGTCGACGAACCGCTGCACAAAATCCGGGAGCACGTTCGCCAGGAGGACCGGGAAGTACAGGATCGAGCTGGCGAAGATGATCGGCACGACGCCGGCCTGGTTCACTTTCAGCGGAATGTACGTGTTCTGGCCGCCGATCATGCGCCGCCCCACCTGGCGTTTGGCAAAGGTGACCGGTATTCGCCTCTGCCCGTTCTCGATGAAGATGATCGCAACGATCATCCCGAACACGATGGCCAGAACGATCAGGAAGGTGATCATGCCCTTCTCCCGCCACACGCGGGCGCCTTCGTACGGAAGTCGGGAAACCACGTTTGCGAAGATGAGAACGGACATGCCCTGTCCGATACCCCGCTGGCTGATGAGTTCCCCCATCCACATGACAAGGGCGGTACCCGCGACGATGGTGATGATGCCAAGGGAAATCCGGCCGAAGTTCCAGCGGCCCTTGAAAAGGTCGAACGTGGCCCCGTTCGAGTCGCGACCGAAAATGCCGCGACCACCGTTATGGAAAATGAACATGTAGCCCGTGGCCTGCATGGTCGCCAAGGCGATCGTGAGGTAGCGGGTCCACTGGGTGATCTTCTTCTGGCCGACCGCTCCATCTTTCGACCACTGCTCAAGGCGGGGAATGACGACCGTTAGGAGTTGCATGATGATCGACGACGTGATGTACGGCATGATGCCCAGCACAAAGACGGCAAACTGGGTAAGCGCCCCGCCGGAGAACAGGTTCAAAAAGCCAACAACGCCGCTGCCGCCCGCGCTCTGCTTCAGCAGCGCGAGTTGCTCGACGTCGATACCTGGTACCGGTACATGCGTGCCCAGCCGGTACAGGGCGATGATGAAGAGCGTGAACAAGATCTTGTTACGCAACTCCTTGACTTTGATCAAGTTCTTCAGTGTTGACACGGGGCGTTCCTTCCACTTGCGGCGAAAACCGCAACATTGGTGCTTCTACGGCGCACCGCCGGGACCACTGGTCACCGGCGGCAGAATCCGTTGCTTCAACTGTACGGGCATCACCTGCGACGGGGGAGCACGCTGGTCACCTCTGACCGCTGACCCCGAAGGGCCGGCATTTCGCGGCCTATCGGTTCATCAGGGCATTGCCCTTGGCGGCCGGACGACCGTTGCCGAACGGCGGTGGTAGCACTTCAACGCTTCCGCCCGCAGTGGTGATTGCGGCGGAGGCCGATGCCGAGAAACCATGCGCTTTGACCGAAGCCTTACCGGAAAGCTCACCTCGGCCGAGCACCTTCACCATCCCGCCCTTGTGCACCAGACCGGCTTCGAGGAGCACCTCTGGACTGATCTCGGTGATACCACCGTCGATCAGGCTCTGGAGAGCATCGATGTTGATGACGTTGTACTCGACCCGGAACGGGTTGTTGAAGCCGCGCAACTTCGGCGTGCGGCGGTACAGGGGCATCTGGCCACCCTCGAAGCCGGGCTTGATGTTGCGGCGGGCCTTCTGACCCTTGGTACCGCGGCCTGCAGTCTTGCCGCCCTTGCCGCCGATACCACGGGCGACGCGCATACGCCGCTTCGTGGAACCCGGGGTCGGGACAAGATCATGAACCTTGATTGCCATGACTACTTCTCCTGATCGTTCGCGATGTCGTAGTTCTCGATAACGGAGACCATGTGCGGAACGCGGGCGAGCATGCCGCGGATTTCGGGACGGTCGGGCAACACGTTGCTGCGACCGATGTGTGTAAGGCCGAGGGCGCGGAGGGTACCACGGTGCTCGGGCTTGGTTCCGGCGGTTCCTTTGATCTGGGTCACCTTGAGGCCCGACGTTCGCGGGGCTTTCTTGTACGAAGCAGGCATCAGTGGTTTCCTTCCGTTGCGCCGAGCTTGGCCAGGCGCTGCGTTTCGCGGTACGCCCGCAGCACACCACCCGGAGTTACTTCTTCGGCTGACTTACCCCGAAGTGCGGCGACCTGATCGGGGCTGCGAAGGCCCTTGAGTCCGGCGATCGTCGCCTGGGCGACGTTGATTCCGTTCGACGATCCGAGGGACTTGGCAATCACGTCGTGGACACCCGCAGCTTCGAGGATGATGCGGGCGGCGCCACCGGCGACAACCCCGGTACCGGGCGCGGCCGGCTTGAGCATCACTCGCCCGGCTCCCTTTTCGCCGATTGTCGGATAGGTGATCGTCGAGCCGGCCAACGGTACGTTGAACATGCTCTTCTTCGCCTCTTCGACACCCTTGGCGATCGCCGCAGGGACTTCCTTGGCCTTGCCGTAGCCGAGCCCGACGCGGCCACGGCCATCGCCTACCACCACGAGGGCGGTGAAGCTGAACCGACGTCCGCCCTTTACGACCTTCGCCACGCGGTTGATCGTGATCACCCGCTCTTCGAGATTGGGATCTCCGGTGCGGCTCTCACGTTCGCGTTCTTGACGCTCTCCAGCCATGACTCAGAACTCCAGTCCCGCAGAGCGGGCCGCGTCGGCGACCGCAGCAATGCGGCCGTGATAAATGAAACCGCCGCGATCGAAGACAACTTTCTCGATCCCGGCTGCCTTGGCCCGTTGAGCGACCAATTCGCCCACCTTGGTGGACGTGCTGATATTACCCGTCGGGCCGGACTTGAGGCTCTTTTCGAGCGACGAGGCTGCTGCGATGGTCTTACCGGTGGAGTCGTCAATCACTTGAGCAACGATGTGCTTGTTCGAACGAAAGACGGCCAACCGCGGCCGCATCGTGGTGCCGTTGACCTTCTTACGCGACCGGAAGTGTCGACGTACGCGGCCCTGTTGCTTTTTCTTTGTAGCGCTAGCCATGTTCTTCTCGCCTTACTTCTTGGCGGCTTTGCCGGCTTTACGACGGACATTTTCACCGAGGTAACGGACACCCTTGCCCTTGTAGGGCTCGGGCTTGCGGATCTTGCGGATGTTGGCGGCCACTTGGCCAACGGCCTCTTTGTCGACGCCTTTGATGATCACACGACCGGGTGCTGGTACTTCGAACTCGATTCCGGCGGGCGCTTCAACGAAGACCGGGTGACTGAACCCGAGAGCAAGTTCAAGCTTGCTCGGGCCCTGGGCCGCGGCGCGATAACCGACGCCGATAATTTCGAGTTCCTTCGAAAAACCGGTCGACACGCCGATGACCATGTTGGCAACGAGAGTTCGGGTCAAACCGTGCAGGGCGCGGTTCTGGCGTTCATCGTTCGGGCGCTCCACGAGGAGCGTGGTGCCTTCTTCACGGACGGTAATCTCACCGGGAAGCACGCGGCTGAGGGCGCCCTTGGCACCCGTGACCGAGATGGAGCCATCGGCGATCGAAACGGTGACGCCCGCCGGTAGTGCGATGGGGTTCTTTCCAATGCGGGACATCTACATCACCAGACGTAACAAACGATTTCGCCGCCGATGCGACGCTTACGGGCCTCGGAGTCGGTGAGCAGGCCGTCGCTGGTCGAAAGGACCGCGACTCCCATGCCACCAAGCACTCGAGGAAGACGATCGGCTTGGGTGTAAACACGCAAACCGGGCTTGGAAACACGCTGGATACCGGTGATGGTACGGACGCGGGCTTCGGAATACTTCATGGAAATTTCGAGCGTGGAGCCGGGCTTGCCTTCATTGGCGACGATTTTGAATTCACCTATGTAGCCCTCCCGGTTGAGAACCTTGGCCAGAGCGACCTTCAGGTTGGAACTCGGCATTTTCACGGTGTCGTGCATGGCGGTATTCGCGTTGCGGATACGCGTCAGCATGTCGGCGATGGGATCAGTCATTGTCATTTGAGCACCGCGCCTTTCACCAACTGGCCTTGGTCACGCCAGGCACTTCGCCAGCGTGGGCCATTTCGCGCAGACACACGCGACAGAGTCCGAATTGCTTGTATACCGAACGAGGACGGCCGCACTTCTGGCAGCGCGTGTACGCACGTACCTTGAACTTCGGCTTCTTCTTCGACTTTTCGATGAGCGCTTTCTTGGCCATGGCTCAGTTCTGCCCTTCACGCTTGAATGGGAAGCCGAAGGCGTCGAGGAGGGCACGACCTTCAGCGTTGTTGCGGGCCGTGGTGACGATGGATACATCGAACCCACGAGCCGTGTCGATCTTGTCGTAGTCGATCTCGGGGAAGATCAACTGCTCGGTAACGCCGAAGGTGTAATTGCCGCGGCCGTCAAAGCTGCGGGGATTTAACCCACGGAAGTCACGAATACGGGGAATTGCGACGCTGATAAGGCGGTCGAAGAACTCCCACATGCGGTCTCCACGCATCGTGACCTTCACGCCGATGGCCTGACCCTCACGAAGCTTGAAGCCTGCAATTGATTTCGTTGCCCGGGCAACGGAGGGCTTTTGGCCGGTGATCTTGGTGATGTCGGTGATGGCACCTTCGAGAAGTGAAGGCTGGGCGGTGGCCCGGCCAACTCCGGAGTTGATGACGATCTTTTCGAACCGCGGCACCTGCATGATGTTGGTCATACCGAGGGTTGTCATCAGCGCAGGGCGGATTTCTTCGTTGTACTTCACCTTGAGGCGGGGCAACCCGGTGGTCATTTCGATCGTGGTCGTGCTCACAGTGCACCTCCGGTGCGACGGGCGATGCGCGTTTTGCTTCCGGCCGCATCGATCTTGTAGCCAACGCGGGTGGCCTTGCCATCAGCGGCGACAAACGCGACGTTGGAGACCGAGATCGGCTTGGCGATTTCTTTGATGCCGCCCTGGTCCTTGGTCGAGCGGGCCTTGGTGTGGCGCTTTGCGACGTTAACGCCGGCGACCGTCACCATTCCCGTGCTCGGATGCGCGACCAGTACCTCACCGGTTTTTCCCTTGTCTTTACCCGAGAGGATCAAGACACTGTCACCTTTGCGGATCTTCATTCCTGACATGTCAGATCACCTCGGGAGCAAGCGACACGATGCGCATGAATTTCTTGTCACGGAGCTCGCGACCAACCGGACCGAAGATTCGGGTTCCACGGGGTTCGAGTTTGTCGTTGATAACCACCGCTGCGTTCTCGTCGAAGCGGATGTAGCTGCCGTCCTTACGCCGCTTTTCCTTGCGGGTACGAACGACCACGCAACGAACGACCTCACCCTTTTTCACGGTGCCACCCGGGATTGCATCCTTGACGGTTGCGATGATGACGTCGCCAACCGATGCGTAGCGCCGACGGGTGCCGCCGAGTACTTTGATGACAAGGATTTCCTTGGCTCCAGTGTTGTCGGCAACGCGAAGGCGCGATTCTTGCTGAATCATCGTGCACGCTCCAGAATTTCCACCAAGCGCCAGCGCTTGGTCTTCGAAAGTGGACGGGTCTCCTGCACTTTGACCCGGTCCCCGACCTTGGCATCGTTGATCTCGTCGTGGGCGTGCAGCCGCACGGTTCGCTGGATCGTTTTGGAGTAGCGATCGTGGCGAACCTTGTCGACAACCGTCACGACGATGGTCTTCTGCATCGAAGTACTGGCGACGATTCCCTCTTTGAACTTGCGGGGATTCGGGCGCGGCTCATGTGCAGTTGCTGCGGTGTCTTGGGTATCAGACATCTCAATCACTTCCCAGCCGAGGCGAGATGCTCAGCGGCTGCGATCTCCTGAGCACGGAGCACCATGTTGATACGGGCGACGTCCTTGCGGAGGGTACGGATGCGGGCATTGTTTTCCAACTGCCCGGTGGCAGCTTGAAAACGGAGGTTGAAGAGCTCGGCCTTCGATTCGGCGAGCTTGGTCACAAGCTCGGTCGGCCGAAGCTCGGTGAACTGGGCAATGCGCTTGGCCATTAGAGACTTTCCTCACGCGTAATGAACTTGGCCCTCATGGGCAACTTCTGGATGGCGAGCTCAAGAGCCTCGCGTGCGAGTTCCTCGGTGACGCCGGAGATCTCGAACATGACGCGGCCCGGCTTTACAACGGCCACCCAACGCTCGGGGTTGCCTTTGCCCGAACCCATGCGGGTTTCAGCGGGCTTCTCGGTGACGGGCTTATCGGGGAACACACAAATCCAGATCTTGCCGCCGCGCTTCACGCGACGGGTCATGGCGATACGGGCGGCCTCAATTTGGCGGGCGGTGACCCAGGCCGGTTCCAGGGCCTGGATGCCATAATCACCAAAGTTGAGTTCGGTTCCACCCTTGGCAATACCAGTCATACGACCGCGCTGCTGCTTGCGATGCTTGACTCTGCGGGGCATCAACATGATTTGTACCCCTCCGAAAAGCTGTGGGCGATGGCGACGCCTGTGGCCGCATTTGGATGCTTGAACACGGCTATTCATCTCCCGATCGGAAGTGAGGCGTATCGCTGCCTTGACGGGCGCGTCGCTCGAGGTCTTCTTCTTCGTTCAGGCGGCGCTCAAGATCCGGGTCCGCTTCGCGAATGAGCGGGGCTGACGTGGTCGAGTCGATCTCGTCAGTTGGCACTGCACCGACTTCATCAGTCGTCGCTGCACCGACTTCACCCTGCTCGGGCTTGCGACGGCCACCACCTGCACTGACGACTCGGCGCGGACCCTTGGGCGCGCCAGCCACATCGCCGACGGCGAGAGCGGCTTCGCGGATTGCCTTGTCGTCGGTGGATGTCTTGTACGGCAGAACGTCACCTTTGTAAATCCAGACCTTGACCCCGATTCGACCGTAGGTCGTCTTGGCTTCGCGGAACCCGTAGTCGATGTCGGCGCGGAGGGTATGCAGAGGTACCCGACCTTCTCGGTACCACTCGCTCCGCGACATTTCGGCGCCACCGAGTCGACCCGAGCACTGCACCTTGATGCCTATGGCTCCGGCTTTCTGGGCGGTTTGAACGGCACGTTTCATGGCACGACGGAAGCTGACACGACCAGCCAACTGGTCCCCAACGCCCTGGGCGATCAGCGCAGCGTCAAGTTCGGGCTGCTTGATCTCGACGATGTTGAGCTGGACCTTCGGGTTGTTCGTGATCTTCTGGAGACCGGCCGTGAGTCGCTGGGATTCAGCGCCTTTTCGACCGATGACGATTCCGGGACGGGCGGTATGGACATCGACACGAAGTCGATCCCGGGTCCGCTCGACCTCAACACGGCTGACGGCCGCACGCTCAAGCTCGCGCATGAGGAAATCGCGGATGCGAAAATCCTCGATGAGGTTGTGCTTGTAGTCCTTTTCGCTGAACCAACGGGACTTCCAATCGGTGGTGACACCAAGGCGGAAGCCGTAGGGATGTACTTTCTGACCCATAAGTGCGTAGTTTCCGATCTCAGGCGTTGTTGGAAGAGTCGCTGGCGGCGTCAGGGGCGTTGGATTCCTGCGCCACTTCCGTCGTGATGTCCGCGTCTGTCGTGGCGTCCGCGTCTGTGGTGGCGTCGGAGTCTGTCGTGGCGCCCGAGTCTGTCGTGGCGTCGGCGTCGGTAGAAATTTCGGAGGTTTCGACTTCGGGAGCGTCGGACGCTTGTCCGGACAGGGTGGCACCGGCCACGATTTCCTCGACACCGGCACCTTCGCGTCGGGCGTCGGTGGTCGCAAGTTCGGCGGTGGCTCTCGCTCCGGCGGTGCGTCGGGCCCGGTTCTCCGCGGCCACGGCTGTCACGTTGCGGGCCTCGGTGAGGAGCGCATCAGGCAGACGACTCACAACGACCGTGATGTGGCTCGTACGCTTCCGGATTGCTCCGGTGCGTCCGCGGGCCCTCGGTCGGAACCGCTTAATCGTTGGGCCTTCGTCGGCGTAGCAGGCGGAAACATAAAGTTCCTCGGCGGGAATCTCATCGTTGTTCACCGCGTTGGCCACTGCGGACCGCAGGACCTTGCCAATGGTGAACGCGGCATCCCGTTCACAAAAACGCAGGACGTTGGCGGCCTCGGCCACATCGTGACCGCGGATGAGGTCGAGAACGACCCGCACCTTGTAGGGCGAGATACGCACGAATTTCGCGGTCGCCTTGACGCTTTGACCCTGCGGGCCACGTTGGCGCGTGCGGCGAGCACGGACCGGTGCTTCGTTGAGCTTTGGACCGGGCATGGTTATCGCCTCCCCGCACGTTCTTGGCCCGCGTGGAACTTGAAGGTTCGCGTAAGGGCGAACTCACCAAGCTTGTGTCCGACCATCGACTCGCTGACGTAGACGGGTACGTGCTTGCGCCCGTCGTGAACGGCGATCGTGTGCCCGACCATGTCAGGAATGATCGTGGACCGGCGCGACCAGGTCTTGATGACGCGCTTTTCGTTTTTGGCGTTGAGATCGTCGACCTTCTTGAGAAGGTGATCGTCGACAAACGGTCCTTTTTTGAGGCTGCGAGGCATAGTTGAATCTCAGACTTTCTGCGCTCGGGCCCTTATCGCCGGCTGCCGCGGGTGCGGCGACGACGAACGATGAGCTTCTGCGATTCCTTGTTGGAGTTGCGGGTACGGCCTTCGGGCTTGCCCCAGGGCGAAACAGGATGACGACCGCCGGAGGTCTTGCCTTCGCCACCACCGTGTGGATGGTCGACCGGGTTCATCGCCACGCCACGCGTTTGCGGGCGACGGCCCTTCCAGCGGCTGCGACCGGCCTTCCCGATGGAAATGAGTTCGTGCTCAGAGTTGCCAACTTCACCAATGGTGGCCCGGCAGTCGATGGGAACGCGGCGCATTTCGGTACTCGGCAGGCGAAGCGTGGCGAAGTCGCCTTCTTTGGCAACGAGTTGCACGCTGTTGCCGGCACTGCGCCCGAACTTTCCTCCGCCGCCCGGCTTCAGCTCAACGTTGTGGACGGTAGTACCAACTGGGATAAAACGAAGCGGGAGAGCGTTGCCGGCTTTGATGTCGGAACCGTGACCGGACTGTACCGCGTCGCCGACGGAAAGGCGGGCCGGAGCGAGGATGTAACGCTTTTCGCCGTCGGCGTAATGCAGGAGTGCGATACGGCAGGTGCGGTTCGGGTCGTACTCGATGGTCGCGACGGTCGCCGGAACGCCATCCTTGTTCCGCTTGAAGTCGATGATCCGGTACTGACGCTTGTGACCGCCACCGCGGTGGCGGGAGGTCTTGCGACCGTAGCTGTTTCGTCCGCCCGATTTGGTGAGCGGTGCGAGAAGTGACTTCTCAGGAGTCGAGGTGGTGAGCTCGGAGAAGTCGGCGTTGGACTGGAAACGACGACCGGCGCTCGTAGGTTTGCGTTTGCGGATACCCATGATCAGCTCTCAAACAAAGGGATTCGGTCGTCGCCGGCGAGGGTGACGATGGCACGCTTCGTATCGGGCTTTGAGCCCATCGTGCCGGACTTACGGTTGCGGGTCTTCTTGCCCGGGCGGTTGAGCGTGTTCACGCGCTTGACCTTGACGTTGAAGATCGCTTCGATGGCTTGGCGGATCTCAACTTTGTTCGCCGACGGGGCAACGATGAAGGTGTACGACCCCTGGTCAACCAGGCTGTAGCTCTTCTCGCTGACGACCGGACGGATGATGACGTCGCGTGGATCTTTCATTACGCACTCGTCCCTGTTTGGTTGGTTACGGCGGTTGCGGTTGCACCCGGAACGGTGCCCTGCGTGAAGATGACGACGTCGTTGACCAGAACGTCGTAGGCGTTGAGCTCAGCCGCCTCGATGAGCTGGACGTTCTGCAGATTGCCAAAGCTACGGGCGGCGTTCACATCGGATTCGACGGCAGCGTTGAGCACCATCAGGATCCGGTCTTCGGCCCCGAGGGCGTCGAGAGCCTTGACACCGTCTTTGGTCTTCGGAGTGGGGAAGCTCCACTCGTTTATGACAATCACCTTGCCATCGGCGGCCCGGTCGGAAAGCGCCGAACGCAGGGCGAGATTGATCATCTTCTTCGGGGTGCGCTGGTCGTACTTGCGGGGTTTCGGGCCGAGGGCCACGCCGCCACCGACAAAGTGCGGGGCACGGAGCGAGCCTTGGCGGGAGGTACCGCCGCCCTTCTGGCGTCGGCTCTTCTTGCTCGTACGGTTGACCTGCGAGCGGGTCAGTGTGCTCTGGGTACCGGAACGACGGGCCGCCAACTGGGCGACAACGACCTGGTGCATGACCGAAATGTTGGGCGTAACGCCAAACCAGTGGTCATCGAGCGACATGGTGCCGACCGAAGCTCCGCTTTGGTTGCGTATGGAGACCTCAGGCATTACTTGCCACCTTTCGCAGCGGATCGGATGATTACCTGGGCACCCTTGGGGCCCGGTACCGCGCCTCGAACGAGGAGCAGGTCGCGCTCGACATCAGCCCGCACAACAACGAGGTTTTGCGTGGTGGTTGTCATCCCGCCGTCGCGCCCGGACATCTTCTGGCCGCGGAACACGCGACCGGGAGTGGCACAGGCTCCAATGGAACCCGGTGTGCGGTGCGTACGGTGGGAGCCGTGCGAGGCGGGAAGGCCCCGGAAGTTGTGGCGCTTCATGGTGCCGGTGAAGCCTTTACCTTTGCTCACAGCGGTGACGTCGACGAGTTCGCCGACGGTGAGGGTGTCAACGGCAATCTGCTGTCCGACCGACCATGCGGACGAGTCATCGACCCGGAACTCGAGCAGGGCTTTACCGGCTTCGACGCCGGCCTTTGCGAAGTGCCCGGTTTCGGGCTTGTTCACTCGGCTCGCCTTGACCTGTCCGTAGGTGACCTGGATGGCGGCGTAGCCGTCGTTTTCCGGGGTTTTCACCTGCACGACACGGGCCGGCGCAACCCGTACGACGGTGACAGGCACAACGTTGTTCTGGTCGTCCCAGAGTTGTGTCATGCCGACCTTCTCGCCGACGATTGTTTTTCTGGCCATGGTTGTCTCTTTAGATCTCGTGGAAGGATCGATCTGGAAGTACTGAAAGTTCGGTACTGAATCGTGTGCTGCGACTGCTTCTATCTGATTTGTGCTGCTACCTGCGGAGCGGGGTACTGCGGAGTTGAATACCGTGGGGTCCTACTGACCCGAGCTGCCCGGCACACAAACGCTCCGCCCGGCCTAGACCGTGCGGAGCGCGCATTTGGGTTTGCCACGCAGTCCCTGTAAACAGGCTTTCGCGGACATCGAATGTCTTGGACATCACCAGCCGGAGCGGTGACGGCCAGTCGAAGGGCACGAGGTGCTTTTTCGAGGCCTGGAAACTATAGCGCGTGTTTCGGAGGGGTCGTTCACGACGCCCGACTTTGACCTATCGTCGGGGTCTCACCGGACAACGGCTACAGAGGGGTCTTGACCAATGCCGAGCGACAACGGTTTTTTTGTAACGGGTGGTGGTGCTCTCCGGGGCAGCGAGCGCACCATGAACGAAGCGGAGTACGACACCTGGGCCACCGAGGTCCGCGAACTGGCTGAGACCCATGACGCTGTTGTCCTCGCGCACAACTATCAGGTACCGGAGATTCAAGACGTGGCCCATCACGTCGGCGACTCCTTGCATTTGTCACGGGTGGCCGCGCAAACCGACGCATCGGTGATCGTGTTCTGCGGTGTCCACTTCATGGCCGAGACGGCGAAGATCCTCTCACCGACGAAAAAGGTCCTGATCCCCGATCTCGCCGCGGGATGTTCGCTGGCCGACACGATCGACGCCGTCCAGTTACGTCAGTGGAAAGCGGAACACCCGGGTGCAACCGTCGTTGCGTACGTGAACACCTCAGCTGCGGTGAAGGCGGAAAGCGATGTGTGCATAACTTCGTCCAACGCGGCCGACATCGTGCGATCCATTCCGGAGGACCGGGAGATTCTGTTTCTCCCCGATCAGTTCCTCGGGGCCCACGTCCAGCGTGTGACGGGGAGAAAGAACATGCACATCTGGATGGGAGAGTGCCATGTTCACGCCGGCATCTCCCCCACTGATGTTCGGGCCACCGTCGCGGCGCATCCAGACGCAGAGATAATGGTCCACCCGGAATGTGGCTGCACGACCAGCGTGCTCGAAATGGTGAGCGGTGGAGACCTTCCGAAGGAACGCACACGGATTCTGTCGACTGGTGGCATGGTGAAGGCAGCGGCCGAGTCTGACGCCAAGGAAATTCTCGTAGCGACCGAGATCGGCATCTTGCACCAGCTCCGGAAGATGAACACCGAAGTGAACTTCATTCCGATGAACGGCCGGGCTTCGTGTCAGTTCATGAAAATGATTACGCCGGCCAAGCTCCTTCGGTCGCTTCGCGATCAGACGTTCGAAGTCGACGTTCCGACCGAAATCGCCGACCGCGCCCGACAATCCGTGGAGCGCATGATTGCTATCGGCAACTCCTCGCGAGGAGGCGAGTGACGCGCCCGGTCTTTCCCCGTCGGCTGGCCGCTCCGCCGGTCGGCTGGGAGCGCGAAGTCGATGTCGTCGTCGTGGGTTCCGGCGTTGCCGGGTTGATGGTCGCCCTGACGGCGGCGACAGTCGGTCGGGTCCTGATCATCACGAAAGCCAAGTTGGACGCGGGTTCCACATCGTGGGCTCAGGGTGGAATCGCCGCTGCGATTGATCTGGCCGACACCCCGGAACACCATCTCGTCGACACCATGACGGCGGGGGCGGGACTTTGCAGCGAACGGGCGGTGCGGGTGCTGGTCGAGGAAGGTCCGCACCAGCTGGCGCGTCTGATCAGCTTCGGCGCGAATCTAGACACCGACTCGTCGGGAAAGCTGTCCCTGACCCGTGAGGGCGGGCATGGTAAGGCGCGCATCGTGCACGCAGCTGACGCGACGGGCGCGGAAGTGCAGCGTTCGTTGCAGGCAGCCGTTGCGGCGAACGACCGTATCGAGGTTCTCGAGGATACGTTCGCGTTGGATCTTCTGACGACGAGTCCCCTGCGGGACGGCCGCTCTCAGGTCGTTGGGATCCAGGTTAGGCACCAGGAAGACCAGGGCAGCGGAAGCACCGGTGTGGTCCGGGCCCGGGCGGTGGTGATCGCAAGCGGCGGACTCGGTCAGCTCTATGCGAGTACGACGAATCCACCCGTCGCGACCGGAGACGGAATGGCCATGGCGATGCGGGCCGGCGCCGCCCTCGCCGATGTCGAGTTCATCCAGTTTCATCCAACAGTCCTCTGGACCGGGCCCGGGGCCGAAGGTCAACAGCTTCTCGTGTCCGAAGCGGTGCGCGGTGAAGGAGCGTTCCTGATCGACGCGGCAGGTGAGCGTGTGATGGTCGGTCGTCATCCGCTCGCTGACCTTGCACCTCGCGACGTCGTGTCGAAATGCATGTCGATCCTCATGGCCGAGCAGGGTGTTGACCACCTCTTCCTCGATGCGCGGCATCTCGGTGAACACAAGCTGCTGAATCATTTTCCGAACATCGTCGCCGGTTGCCGCAGGGCTGGCATCGATCCGCTCGTGTCGCCGATCCCCGTGGCGCCGGGTGAGCATTTCGCCTGCGGTGGCATATGGACTGACCGCAACGGTCGCACGTCCCTCCCCGGGCTTTTTGCCGTCGGAGAAACGGGGTGCACCGGTGTTCACGGAGCAAACCGGTTGGCGTCCAACTCTCTGCTTGAAGGTCTGGTGTTCGGTCACCGGCTCGGAGCGCAATTGGTCCTGGGTCTGCCTCCTTTGGCATCGGAGGACTTGATCGACACCACCGGATCTTCCGAGGTATCGGCCGTGCTCGGCTCGGAGCGAACCGTCATCGCCGAGGAGATGAGCCGCCACGCGGCGGTGCGCCGCGAAGCCGACGGTCTGGCGGTCGCCGCTGAAGTCGTGGCCAGTGTCGAGCAGGTACCTGCGGGTCAGGTCGCTACCCGGGCTGATTGGGAGGCCACCAATGTCCAACTCCTCAGCGCGGTTCTGATCACCAGCGCCCGTATACGCGAAGAGAGTCGGGGCGGACACTGGCGAAGCGACTTCCCCGATTCCTCGACGGCGTGGGCGAAACGCATTGTCACCACGATGCAGCCCGATGGACTCCTGACCCACACCTTCGCCGGATTGGAAGACACCCCATGACAACATCGTCCCGCCATCAACCTCATGCCGGGCACCCGTTGAGTGAGCGTACGATACGCGCGCTTAGTTTTGCCCACCTTGGGCCCTTCGACGTTCTTCGCGTACTGGAGGTGGCTCTGGAAGAAGACCTCCATCACGGCGAAGACATCACATCCGCAGCCACCATCGCCGCGTCTTCGATGTCGTCGGCCGAGGTCGTCGTTCGGCGCAACGGCGTCTTCGCCGGTGCACCCGTGTTGACCGCAACGTTGGAGTGGTACATCGGCGACGCCGTGCAGGTGAAGGTCCTGGCCGAAGACGGACAGGCCGTATCGAGGGGTGATGTGGTGGCCACGGTCAATGCACCTACTCGCGCGCTGCTAACGATCGAGCGCACCCTGCTGAACCTGGTTAGTCGCACGAGCGGAACAGCCACTCTGACGCGGGCATGGGTTGATGCCGTCGCTGGCACCTCGGCCAAGGTTCGCGACACCCGCAAGACGACACCGGGGCTGCGGGCACTCGACAAATACGCCGTACGTTGCGGGGGCGGGGTGAACCACCGAATCGGTCTCTTCGATGCGGTACTGATCAAAGACAACCACGTGCTGGCCGCTGGTGGTGTCGGTGCAGCGCTCGACCTAGTGGTCGCCCGCTACCGAGATCGACCCGAAGTGGTTATACAGACCGAAATCGACCGCTTGGATCAACTTGATGAGGCCATCGCCCACGGAGCCCAGCAGATTCTGCTCGACAACATGAACCTGGCCGACATGACCGAGGCGGTTCGGCGCACGAAACTCACAGCTCCACATGTGCTGCTTGAAGCAAGCGGGGGGCTCACCCTCGACAACGCCGCCTCCGTTGCAGCGACCGGTGTCGACTTCATCGCGGTCGGCGCCCTGACCCACTCGGCCCCGATTCTCGACATCGCGCTCGACTTCAAACGCTGAATTCCCGGCTCACGCGATCCGGGGTTCGTCGGGAGGGCTGATCACAAATTCTTTCCCGTTGATAGGCCCGCATATCGACTGTCGGAGTGACGGAGCCCATCAGGTACACCCTCCCCTGCAGCTCCGTCTGCCAATCTCGTGTTCTGTAAGCGCTCCTATCTCCTGAAAGATCGGGCTACCGTCGCGGTCTACTGCGACCGAAGCCACGTGATGCGTGCGGTTGACACGGTGCACAATCTTTGGGCGAACATCCGGCCCGGAAACGCAGAAAGGACCCGGCCTACGCCGGGTCCGTCAAACAACTGCGATTGGTACCGGGTGTGCGCTACGCGTTCTGGATCTTGATTTCGATATCGACGCCAGCCGGAAGCTCCAGGCGCTGCAACGAATCAACCGTCTTCGGGCTTGGATCCAAGATGTCGAGGAGACGCTTGTGAATCTTCATCTGGAAGTGCTCGCGGCTGTCCTTGTGCTTGTGGGGGCTGCGGATCACGGTGTACACGTGATGCTCGGTCGGTAGCGGTACCGGGCCACGGACCTTGGCATTGGTGCGGATCACGGTTTCGACGATCTTCTTCGTCGACTGATCGATGATCTCATGGTCATACGCCTTCAGGCGGATGCGGATCTTTTGCTTGGCGTCAGCCATGTTCTTGCTCGTTTCGTTTCGAATTCGTGGGTCAGTGCGGAACTGGTCTGTACGTGTTGGTTACTTGAGGATCTTGACGACGCGGCCAGCACCAACCGTGCGACCACCCTCACGAATAGCAAACTTGAGTCCCTCATCCATAGCAATCGGCTTACCCAACTGAATCGTCACACTAATATTGTCACCAGGCATCACCATCTCCGTACCCTCCGGCAAATTAATCGTCCCCGTCACATCCGTCGTCCGAAAATAAAACTGCGGACGATAATTATTGAAAAACGGCGAATGACGACCACCCTCATCCTTCGTC